>PBPM01000101.1 GCA_002724635.1 Rhodospirillaceae bacterium | reverse complement strand
GCAAAATTGAAATGGGTGATCAGGACGACGCTACTGATGCAGCGCACGTCGGGGCCCATGGCGTCCTCGTTGGCCGTGGCGGTGCGGATGGCGACGTGGCCGATCTTTTCACCTTCGGCGGCACGGCGGTAAGCGGCCCCGGCGTTAATGCCACCGGCGACGCTACGAAAATCCGTTATACCTCCCCGGGAATTAATGGGTTCACCTTCGGTGCTTCCTGGACCCCGGACTCAGGTGAGAGCTCGGGCGGAGCCGCTACGGCCGATTCCGATGCCGACGGTGATAACGAAAACGTGCTCGGTCTGGGCGTAAGCTACAGCGGCGAGGTCACCAATGTAGGCTTCGATGTTAGCCTCATCGGCGAATTTGGTAGCAGTGAGACCGCTGACGGTGCGGAGGACGGAGATATCCAAACTATTGGTGCTGGCATTAATCTCACTAAAGGCAATCTCGGCTTCGGGTTTGATTATGTGGACTTCGCCGAACAGGGTATCACGACAGCCAATCAGGCTGCCGGACAGGACGCAGGTAGCTACTATCAGCTCGGCGCGTCTTATCAGACCGGCCCTTGGGGGGTCAGCATAGGCTGGTTCGAAAGCACCGTCTCGAACGCAACCGGCAGCGGCGGTGACACAAATGCCCGTGTTGTCTCGTTGGATACCGCCTATGGTGTTGCGCCTGGATGGGACCTGATGGCGTCACTGCATTTTGCCAGCGTAGACAATATGAATTCAACGGCGGCCGAAGTGAACAACGACGGCACCGTCTTCATGATCAGCAACCAATTCAACTTCTAGTCCCGCGAGACACAAAGACACGAGAACGGCGCCCCTACGTGGGCGCCGTTTTTCTTTGCTAACCCTCACCAAACCCATCGGCAACCAACGCCACCAGCGCGTCGAGGGCGGCCCCAGCGTCCGGTCCCGCCGCGCCGATGGTGATTTGCGAACCTGGCGCCGCCGCAAACATCACTAGGCCCATGATGGACGTGCCCGATACCGAGATGTCGTCTTTCTCGACCGTAATCACCGACTCGGACTCCGCGGCGAGGCGCACAAACTGAGCTGCCGCGCGCGCATGCAATCCGCGTGAATTGACGATCTCGACGGTCCGGGAAAATCGTTTCTCGGGCATCAGATCTGACCCGGTTTCTCGGCCAGCACGGTCGATGCGACGCTGATATATTTGCTGCCCGCCACCTTTGCGGCTTCAATGAGCGTTGGCAACTCCATCTCTCCCCGGGCCTGAGCGACCTTGATCAGCATCGGTAGGTTCAGCCCCGCGATCACGTCGACCTTTTCGCCGGCCGGCGGCGTCTCCATCGCTGTAATCGCCAGATTGGAAGGCGTTCCACCGAACATGTCGGTCAGTATTATGACCCCCGCACCCCCGGCGACACGCTCGACCGATGCGGCGATATCGTGGCGTCGCTGTTCCATATCCTCATCCACACCGATGGAGATCGCCTCGATTTTTTCCTGCGGGCCGACAACATGTTCAAGCACGGCGAGAAACTCGTCTGCAAGGCGACCATGTGTCACGATTACCAGCCCAATCATCCCCGCACCTCATCGGTATCGGTATCGAAGTCCAGTTCCCGGTGACGCAGCTCCACCCGCGTCATGCGTTCGGCCATCCATTCGCGGAGGCGTTCGGCCACATAGACCGATCTATGCCGCCCGCCGGTGCAGCCAATCCCTATGGTGAGATAGCTTTTGGCCTCCTCGCGGAACCGCGGCAGCAAAAGCGCCAGCAGGTTCGTCAGCCGTGCGAAGTATTCATCGAAGTCGGGATCGGCGGCGACATAGTCGCCAACGCCGGCATCACGCCCCGTGAGGGGGCGCAGGGCCGGATCATAGTGCGGGTTACGCAGGAAACGTACGTCGAAAACCATGTCGGCATCGCGCGGCACCCCATTGCGATATGAGAACGAGATGACGAGCACATTCGGCTCCCCAGTGGCAATACCGACCACGCGATCGCGCAGCAGATTCGCAAACTCGTGGATGTTGGAATGGCTCGTGTCCATGACGAAGTCCGCCGCCTCGCGCAACGGCGCCAGCAATCGCCGCTCGGCGACGATACCGTCCGTCAGCGGCCGATCGCTTGCCATCGGGTGGATCCGGCGGGTCTCGGTATACCGGCGCGCAATGATGTCGTTGGCGCTGTCGAGGAACAAAAGTTCGACGGGCGTGTCGACGACCGCCCGCAGCTCCTCGATCTCGTGAGCGAACCGGCCCGCATCGAAATCGCGGGTCCGCACATCTACGCCGATCGCGAGCCCGCGCCCCTCAGCGGGCCCCTGTCGGATCAGCGTTCCCATCAGGCGCACAGGCAGATTGTCAACCGCCTCGCAATCCATGTCTTCAAGCGCCTTAAGCGCCGTCGTCCGACCCGCGCCCGACAGGCCGGTGACCACAAAGACGCGCCCCGCCAGGGTCATGGCGGGAGTCTCGGTTTCGGGTTCCGGGGAATCTGACATGCGATGCCGGCGGCTCAGTTGGTCCGCGAAACTATACCGTGAGTGATCGCCCGAACACCAAGGCGAAGCTTCGCCGGCGTAGAGGCATCAAATGGCGCCAGCGCTAGTACGGGAATGTTCATATCCGCCAGATGAACACAACCAGCTTCGGGTAGTCGCTCGACCGCCTCGGGGGCGATCAGGTCGCACACCAAGCGAAGCGGCACATCATCCCGATACGGCAAGGTCAGGATTCCGAGGCCGCGTACTTCGATCCTCCCGGCGATAGTCGCCGGCGGCCCGGCTAGAAGCGAGCCGCGGTGCCGGCGCAGCTTGGTCTGGTCGTCGGCCACGAGGCACGCGCCCTCGTCGATTAGCCGTAGGGCAAGGTCCGACTTTCCCGCGCCAGACGGGCCGCGCAGCAGAACCGCGGCCCAGCCCGCATCATCCTCGGGCAGGGCAACGCAGGTTCCATGTATTAGGAGCTTATCGTCAGTCACGTCGGCTCCTTGGGCTCGATTGGGCATCACATGTAATCCGTTCTAGCGCGGCCTTGTAAAGGCCTTCAGCACCAGTTCCCATTTTTACTTGGGCGGCACAACCCGGTGCCGTCGCGCATGCTATACGAACAGGCGCGGCACAAGGTGCCCGGATTGCAAGCAAGCGAGCACAGTGGAGAGACCCAGAGATGAGCAACAACAGCAAGACAATCGGCCTAGCGGTAATCGGCTGCGGTACGATCGGACGCATCCGCGCCGAGTTCGCGCGCGACTATCCGGGAGTCGGCTGGCTGGGCCTGTGCGATATCAAGGACGACTTGCGCACGGAGCTGGCGGCCGACACGAAGGCCGACTTCCAAACGGCCGACTTCGAGGAGTTACTCAAGCGCCCCGAGGTCGACGCCGTAATCATCGCGACCGACGAGAACCATCACATGGCGCCGACCATCATGGCGGCCGACGCCGGTCACGCGCTGTTCATTGAGAAGCCGCTGGCGACCGATGTGCGTGAATCCCGCGCGGTCCTCGAATCGATCGAGTCCAACGGCGTGGACGCAGTCATCGGATATACCCAGCGCTTCCGCCGCCGGTTCCTCACGGTGAAGGAACGCCTAATGACCGGCCAGATCGGCGAGGTAACCGGTGTCGTGACCCGTGCGCTCATGAACCGCATGGTGCCGATCGCAACAGTCCAGCGCACCAACCAGCGCGAAAACCTGACACCTATGGTAGTCTCGGGCACCCATGCGCTCGACATGTGCATGTGGCTGATGGAGGGCAAGACGCCAGTCTCCCTCTACGCTCAGTCCAACGACAAGGCACTGTCCCATTACGGGACGAAGGATTCCACCTTCGGCATCTTCACGATGGACGACGGCACAATGTTCTCGATGAACATCTCCTGGGCCGCACCGGTGATCTGGCCCGGCGCGGTCTACGGACTCGAGATCGGGATCATTGGAGAAAAGGGTGTGATCGACATCGAGGATACCCATCGCGACACAATAATTGCGTCGGAAATTCCACAGGGCGCCGGTTATGCACCCGACGGGTTTACACCGGAGTTCCAGCGGCATGTGGATTTCATGACCAGCTATCCTCCAGGCGACATCTACAACAATCAACTTTGGGGGCCGATGCGGGAAGAGACCTTCTCCTGGTACCAGCGCCTGTGTGCCAACCTCGACACACCCCATGCGACGGCTCAGGACGGCCACCGTAACCTCCTGCTGACCATGGCGATGGACAAGTCGTCGAAGCTGGGAGAGCGAATCGACCTGCCACTCGACATCGACGATTACTATACGTAGCGCGCGAGAAGGTCGCTGTGGCCGACCCGATGCACACAGCGGGTGGGCGCAACTACCCTGCCTAAGCCTGACTGGTGAATGAGGGCAAGATCATGGTCAAGGTCGGCTTCGCATCAGGCAAGCGCACGCTCAAATAACCCAGGTGGCAACACGGCGCCAGATTGACGCCCCGGCAGCCGACAACGTATTAAACTGAGGCAGTCGCAAGGCACCTCACTCACCGTGAGAAACGAGCTTTCGGCACGACGGCAAAGGGGAGACGCATCGGTCGATGGCGGCAAAAACCAAAGCCGACAAGATGGCAAGGTCCGCCCGGGCGAGTACCGGGAAGGCCCGGGCAGCACGCCTAAAGCGCGAACCCGGCAAACCTCTCTATGCTCAGGTCGAGGAGATCATCCGCCGCCGACTGATCGATAATTACTGGAAGCCCGGCGAAATGCTGCCGAGCGAATTCGAACTTGCCCACGAACTGTCCGTGAGCCAAGGCACGGTGCGTAAGGCGCTCAACGACATGGTCTCCGAGAACCTTCTGGAGCGGCGCCAGGGGCGCGGCACTTTCGTGTCGGAATACACCGAGCGCCGGGCACTGTTCTTCTACTTCAACCTGATCGGCCCGGACGGCGTACGCGCCATGCCGGTCAGCAAGATACTGGCCTGCGAACAGCGCAACGCGACCGAGGACGAGCGCAACCGGCTCCAGCTTGCAATCGGAGACTCAGTCATCGCGCTCCACCGTGTGCGTTCCTTGGGCGACAGCCCCGCCATCGTCGAGCGCCTCACCCTTCCACAGAAATTTTTTCCCGGCCTCGGCAACGAAACAAGGCTGCCCGAGAATCTCTATCGCTTCTTTCAGGGCGAGTACGGCATCACCGTCGCGAAAGCCACCGAATCCGTCCGCGCCGTCGCGGCAGATCCACTGGAGGCCCAGCTCCTGAGCGTCATGCCCGAAGCCCCCCTGCTCGAGATCGACCGCGTCGCGGTGACCATCGACGGCCGACCGGTCGAGTGGCGCCTCAGCCGCTGCAACACATCCGACTATCGTTACGTCGCCGAAAGAGGCTGACGGGCAGCCATCAGACCAACCGGAGAAACGACATGACCACACCGGAAATCGGTGTCATCGGACTCGGTAATATGGGTCGGGGCATCGCGGAAAATTTCGTCAAGGCTGGCTACGTGACCGCCGTCTGGGACGTGAGCGAGGCCGCCCGCGCACCCTTCGACGAACGACCGGACACGACGGTCATGTCCCCGGGCGACATGGCCGCCGCCAGCGCCATGATGGTTTATGTGGTACCCGCCACGCCCGAGATCGAGGGTTCCTTCGAGGGCCCGGACGGCGTGCTGGGCAGGACCGGCGAGGGTACGGTCATCTTCGATCTTACTACCTCGTTTCCGGAAGATACCAAGCGGATCGCCGCGCGAGCTAATGAACACGGCATCGCCTATCTCGACGCAGCCATGAGCGGCGGGGCCACAGGCGCTGATGCCGGGACCCTCACCCTGATGGTAGGCGGAGACGAGACCATCTTCGAATCATGCCGGGCCCGGCTTGATGCGATCGCCGACTACCTCTTCTACCTGGGCGATGTGGGGTCGGGTCACGCGATGAAACTGATCCATAACATGGTCACGCATGCCGTCTTCCTAACGAACTGCGAGGCGGGCCGGATGGCCGAGCGCGCGGGCCTGAATCTCGCCGACATGATCGACGTATTCAACGTTTCCAATGCCCGCAGCTATGCCAGCGAGGCACGTTTCCCGCGGCATATTCTTTCGGGGAAATGGGATGCCCGTTCACGGGTCTACAACCTCAACAAGGATCTCGGGATGGCCCTGCGCATGGCCGAGGGGCTGGACATGGATGCCCGCTACACGCGGGAGACCAGCGAATTCCTCAAAAAGGCGATCGAGCGCGGTATGGCAGAGGATGATTACAGCCTGCTCTACCCCGTCTTCGACGAAATCCGCGAGATGAAGTGATACCCACTTCATTTAGCAGCGATGCGCAATCTTGGCGTCATTGGCGTCCGCCGGCCGGGAACCAGAGTAAGCAGCGCGCAAATATCGACGGAAGGCAGCCGAAACGCACGACGCGCGCTCCTTCTCACCGAAGCCGCATGTAGCGTACGGCCTTGACGTTGGCAGTAGTCATAATCGATGCACCTACTGCTAGACTTCCTGAACAGCCAGCGCAGAAAGCCCCTAGCCCCGCGGTAGATAATCAAACAGTTCGTCGCGGAAGTCCGACAGGTTGCGCGCGACCACCGGTGCCACGGCCGCGGCGAAAGCGGCCCGTTCGTCGTCCGTCAGGTTGATCAATTCGTTGCCGGCCGCCCCCAACTTCGCGGCGATGTCCTCGTCGTCACTCGCGGCGAGGGCTCGCTGGGCGGGCGTCGCCTCGGCGAGCGACGCCTCGACGGCTGCCCGCACATCGTCCGGCCAACCATCCCAAGTCGCCTTGTGCGCCAGCACCACACAGGGGCCGAAGAAGTGCCCCGACTGCGTGATCCAGTGATGGTGTTCATGAATCGCGAAGTTATATGTGTTGGTAAGCGGGTTCTCTTGCGCATCCACCGTCCCGTCGGCGCAAGCGCCTGGCAGCTCGGCCACGTCGAGCGGGACGGGCTCGAAGCCCATCGCCGCGAAGCTTTCCTGCTGCAGCTCGCTGAAGAGGGTTCGGATCCTGAGCCCCCGGCAATCATCGGGCGTGCGGATGGGACGAACACCATTGGAGAAATGCCGGAAACCGTTGTCCCACCAGGCGACGATCCGGAAGTCCGCCACGTCGGCCATCTTGTCAATTATCAGTCGGCCGAGCGGCCCGTCGAGCATCGCGTGACCTTGGGCCCGGTCATGGATCAGGAAGGGCAAATCAAACAGCGCGATCTCGGGCACCTTGTCGGCCAGATAGCTCGACGAAAAGTAACAGAGCGTCGTCTCACCCACGGCGACCATCTCCAGAAGGTCGGCTGCCTTGTGCCCGTGCTCTGTGACATTCAGCATATGCTCGAACGCGACCCGGTCGCCGAGCAACCGCGCGAGATTCTCGGCAAAAACGCCAACGGCCCGATTGTGCACCGAGCGCGGCCCCTGATAGCCGGAAAAGCGGATATCAAACTCGGCCATTGCCGCTACATCTCGGACGAACGGGTGTTGCCGACATTTATCTCGGGATCTCCTCCCATAATGAACCCATCACGAACCCTAGGCATTGTTAGGCCGATGTCCGTCACCGGAAGCCCATGGGTAGGGGCGATAACCTGAGCGCCAAGCTCCTCGATCAGGGCCTCAAGCTTGTCGACATAGATGTTCATATCGGTCGTGGTCGTCCAGAAGAGCGCCCGCTCGGCGAATACCGCTAGCACATCCTGAAGGTCGAGCGAGGTCGCCTCCTCCGCGACCAGACCGCAATGCCCGTCCTGATGATAATGGCTATAGGCAAGACCGTCGCCTGGAAACAGGCATCGTGCAGCCGTGTCATAACCCCAAAGCGAAGTGCGCAGGTCACGGATAACGGGCTCGACCCCGATGAACTTTCGGCCGCCGAGATCAATCTCGTCGCCCACCTCCATGGGCACGAGCCGGTCCGCATGCTGCGGAAATGCGAGGTGATAATCTGCGACATCCCCATGCACCGTAATGTCCGGCCAGTTCTGGAAGACCCGGCCAAGCCCGCCCGAATGCGGTGTTTCCTGATGCGTGATGAATAGATATCTGAGCGGTGCGCGATCGACCGTTAGAAGCTCTATCATCTGACGTTCGATCACCGGAAAATCCTTAGGATGTCCGGTCTCGATCAACATCGAGGCTTCGGTACCACAAACGAGAAACGCCGCATTGTAGGAATGATAGGACCGTCCCTGGTATTGCTGCTCTAGGCAATCCCCGAGCCAAAACAACCCGGATGCAATCTCGCGCGGTAGCGGGTTAAAACCTGCCATACACCCTCCTACCGTTCGAGGCCGCGCGGCACATAGGCCGGCGCGATCTTCTTGCGATCCAGTTGATCAAGGACATCGTCCAGCACTTGGAACTGCAGATCGACATTTCGGCGACCACTCAGGATCGAGCCATAGCCGGGTGCGATCATTTCGATGTCAAACCGGTCGTAAACATCGGCCACTGCCTTGCGAATGGGCGAAAGGTTTGCACCCTCGATCCACCAATAGCGGGTGTTCAGCAGAAAGGATCGCACGAAAGAGAAATCAGTCACACCATCCTCCTCGTTATCCTCCAGCAACCAGGAATCATCCTCCCTGTCGCTCCAGACGTGACTGAACATGTCCGACGAAAACAGTATTTTCGACTCCTCATCATATATCCATCGCGTGCTGATCAACCGGATCGGCGCATTCAGTACGTCGACGGTCCGCTTCGGGCTGAGTTTCACACGCGTATGATCGCCGCGTCCGATGATGGTGGTCTTGAGGATCGGATTGCGCTCCTCGCCCCGCAGGGTTTCAAACTCGATCCAGTCCTCGATATCGGGCACGTTGGAGAAGCACTCCACAACATTGAAGCGCTTGGCGATGGCCATTGCGTTCGACACAGACATGAACTCGTTGATGCGCAGCGGAAACAGGGAGAGCGGCGATTCGGGTTCGATCAGATGACCAAGTTGCCCCAGAATCTCTGCCTCGTGCGCCGCATAGCCGGTGTCAAGCAGCAACGCCCGATCATCTTCTTTCAGGAGATAGCAGTTGGCGACCGAGTAACCGCGCGCGCTCTCAGGATAGGCGCTGATGCGCCCATTCAGTTCGAACGTGTTCTGCATGGCGTAAACCCGGCCAGCGCAAAGTTCGAGTAAGCCGCTATAAGGCATGGTGCATTTTAGCTCCCGGCTATTTCGTTCCGGGACTACTCGGCCTCTATCGGCCCCGACGTGTCGTTGCGCGGTAGCAAGACGGGCTCGCCGCGTTCCGCCGAGAGGTCGGCCGCAACATAGACGTCCATGACCTCGCGTGCTTCGGACGGCTTTACCATCACCGGACGGTCATAGATGATAGACTCGATGAAATGGTCGGTCTCGGCCTTCATCGGGCCGGCGAACACATGATCAACCGGCTCGCCGGGCATGGTCGACATCGGATACTGGATGCCACTACCAACAGTGTTGAACTGTACCTCCTTGTGAGTGTCGTCGATGGTCAACGCGCCATCTGTGCCCACAACCTCTATCCAACACTGTGAGTAGTTCTTGTAGCCAAGCGGCAGGATCCAGCCAGCACCGACAGTGATGGTGGTCCCGTCATCCATGGTCACCATAATCCACTGATGGTCGGGCGTGTCACTGTCGCGAGCGAACAGCTTGCCTGACTGTTGCGAATAGACCCGCACCGGTTTCCGCGGCCGCAGGCACCAGAGCAGAAAGTCGAGATCATGCGTCGCCTCCATCGCCGCCGGCGACATCTTTGTGCGGCCGGTGATCTTGTCGCCCAGCTCACGCGTAACATTGCGGCTGACGAGACAGGTCACCGGCTCGCCAATGGACCCGTCTTTGAGCGCCTTGTGAACAAAGGCGAACTTCGGCTTGAAGCGCTGGGAATAACCTACCGAGAGTTTCAGGTTCTTCTGCTCGGCAATGCTGATGACCTCATCGGCTTCCTCCATGGTCGAGGAGATCGGCTTCTCGACGAAAACATGTTTTTCGGCCAAGAGGGAATCCCGGATCATCGGATAATGCGTCGATTCCGGGGTCGCGGAAATGAAGATCGCATTGACCGAGTCGTTCGCAAGAATTTCATGATAATCATCTGTAGTCGAGATCGGGTTGGTCTCGGCCGCTACCTCTGCTAGACGCTCAGGCCGTATTTCGGCCAAGTGCAGCTCGTCGACGTGCGGATTAATCGCACAGGCATTCGCGCGAATGCCGCCGCACCAACCCGGACCAATAATCCCGACGTTGATCTGCTTCATTTTTCATCCCCGGCGCATAAGCGACCAGGCCATCCAATGGGGTGGCCCGGTCTTATATAAGATAAAATGACCCTATCCTCATCATCGGGGATGCACAAGGTGCCGTGTCAAGTGCCGACGCCCGCACAGAATCAGTTTGCCGCGGGAAACTCCACCACGAAGCGTGCACCAGCGACCGCGCCATCGGAGTGGCAGCGGTTCTCCGCCCAGATTCTCCCGCCGGCCGCCTCGACGATCTGGCGCGAGATCGATAGGCCGAGACCCGAGTGGGTGCCGAACTTCTGACTCTGGCCATCTGGACTCTGTGCCGAGCGGTCGGAATAGAAGCGCTTGAAGATGGACTCGAGGTTGGCCTCGGGAATACCCGGCCCCTCGTCGTCAAATGTAACCGTGATCACATCTTCGTCGTGGCGAATGCGTCGACCGGCGGAAACGACTATTTTTCCATCGCGCGGAGAGAAGGACTGCGCATTGGCGATGATGTTGCGGAACACCTGACCCAGCCGGTCCTCAAAGGCGCAGATCGAAAGGTCTGCTCCCGGTTCAATATTGAGAACGATATCGCCGCCGGATGCCGTCGTATGTATGTCGACGAGCGCCTCCAGCGCGATGCGCAAATCGATCTCCCGCGGAGGATCACGGCTGAGCTCGGCATCTAGCCGCGAGGCGTCAGAGATATCACTAATCAGCAGATCGAGCCGCGCCACATCGTCTAGGATAATAGACATCAGCTTCTTCTGCTGCGCCGGGTCCTCGACCCGGGCCACGGTCTCAACCGCGCTGCGCAGTGATGTCAGCGGGTTCTTGATCTCGTGAGCAACATCGGCGGCGAACCTCTCAATCGCGTCCATACGCTGCCAGAGC
This sequence comes from Rhodospirillaceae bacterium, assembly GCA_002724635.1. Classification (GTDB taxonomy): domain Bacteria; phylum Pseudomonadota; class Alphaproteobacteria; order UBA6615; family UBA6615; genus UBA8079. The sequence continues at coordinate 115,540 of PBPM01000101.1, read as the reverse complement.
CCCTCGGTCATTGCCCGAAGGTCGCGCCCCAAATCGCCGATCGCGTCACGCCGGTTGGCGAAGTCGGGCATCGCCACGTCGCGGCCCGACCCGCTGCGCGCCCGCTGGGCCGCCAGCGCGAGCCGGCGCAAGGGGCGCGCAATTGTTGCCGCGAGGTAGATCGACAACAGAATCGTTACCGCGAATGCCACGCCGAAGATCTTCAGGATGTCCATCCGGATTGCCCGCATCGCCAGCGCGATTTCCTCGCTGCCACGCGACAGCATCAGCGCGCCTACTACCTGCCGGTAACGCTGGATCGGTACCGACACCGAAATGATCATGCCACCCGACGGGTGTCGGCGCACATCCGCGCCCTGAATCCCCGCAAGCGCGACTGTCACCTCGCGATAGTCCGTCGCCCGCTGCGGCACCCGCTCTTGATAGACCGGTAGCTCGCCCTGGCCTGGTAACCAGTCGAGCAGGGCTTCGAAGTGGTCACGTAACCAAACCCAGAGGACGAAGTTCGGGGGCGGCGGCAGGTTCTGCACCCGCACCGCGCCGCGCGCGCTCTGCAAAGATTGCGTATCCGTGATCATGGCGCCGTTGTCGGCAAACAGGCGCGCCCGGTTCTGGGTGGGCTCCGTCAGTCGCCGCAGCATCAGATTCGCGCGCACCGGATCTATCTGCTGGCCAACGCCAGGCGCTACGAGAACGGCCCCTGCTCCGATCGCACCGGCAAACACCTCACCCTGCACCCGCAGCGCTTCGATCTCTGCATCGATCAAGCTCTCCTGATACTGGTCCAAGAAGAAGAAGCCGCCGATCGGCACCGCGAGGACTAGCAGGTTAATTGCCAGAATACGCCGGGTCAGCGATGTCGAAGGCCGGCGCCGGCACAGCCAAGACCAGAGGAAGCGGGTCCGCCCGATCGGAGTCGGCTCGCGCAAATACTCTTCATGCAGCGCGTCCGCCGCATCGGCGTCGCGCTTGCCCCGGAGCAGCCGGGATTCGGTGCGGGCATCGAGTGTCATCTTGTCGCCGGTCCCCCGACAGGTCCCATTTCAACTCGCCGGTGCCGTACCCACCCACCGGGACGGCCGTAGCTTAGGCATCCTTGTAGCGGTACCCGATTCCGTACAACGTCTCGATCTGGCCAAATTCATCATCCACTTCGCGGAACTTCCTGCGCAGCCGCTTGATATGGCTGTCAATCGTTCGGTCATCAACATAGATATTCTCGCCATAGGCCGCGTCCATCAACTGATCACGGCTCTTCACATGTCCCGGCCGCTGGGCGAGGGCTTCGAGAATCAGAAACTCGGTAACCGTCAGGCTGACCTCCTTCTCACGCCAAGCACAGAGATGACGGTTCGGGTCTATCATGAGGTCGCCGCGCTGAATTATAGTCTCGTCGCCTTCGGCCGGTGCCTGTCCCGCCTCGGACCGTCGCAGGATGGCGCGGATCCGCTCGATCAGTAGCCGCTGGGAGAAGGGTTTGGTGATGTAATCGTCCGCGCCCATGCGCAGACCAAGGACCTCATCAATCTCGTCGTCCTTCGAGGTCAGGAAGATCACCGGCACGCGCGAGGACTTGCGCAGCTTGCCGAGCAATTCCATACCGTCCATCCGCGGCATCTTGATATCCAGTACCGCGAGGTCGACCGGCGTCTGGGTCAAACCGCTCAGCGCCTCGTCACCATCGGTATAGGTGTTGACACCATAGCCTTCAGCCTCGAGGGCCATCGAAACCGATGTCAGAATGTTGCGGTCATCGTCCACCAACGCGATTGTGTGCGCCATGTATAGAATCCCCTTTCGTGTAATCAAAACACGCCAACCAGCGAGCACCGCGGTCGCATGGACAGGTTCAATGCGCATTATGGCGGATTTGCGGCCCCTTTGGGGCGCTATTCGCACAAGGTCGCACTCGAAATCCCGCCTCGGGATGGGCCGGACAAACAAAAGTGAACGGATGCGGACCGGCAACGTATTGCGTGAAGATACAGCCTTGTTCTAAATCGGGCCCATGAACCGCAAGCTCCCGATCATCATCGTCGCGTTTGTCGTCGTCGTCTTCGCGTTCGGTGCCTGGGTCCACCTGCGCGTCGCCGAGCCGCCCGAGAGTAGCCCAGTCGGCGGCATGGTGGTCAATGTCAGTATCGGCGGGCCGTTCGAGCTGACCGACCACACCGGTGCTCGCATGGACGACAAAGCACTGCGCGGAAACTACGCGCTGATCTACTTCGGCTACACCTCTTGTCCTGACGTTTGTCCAACGGAACTGGGTGGGATAGCTGCGGCGATCGACGAACTCGGAGAAAATGGTGAGCTCGTTAACCCGGTCATGATCACGATCGATCCGGAACGCGATACGCCGGAAGTGCTCGCTGAGTACGTGCCACTGTTCCACGACAGGCTGGTGGGCCTCACTGGCACCGACGCCGAGATCAAGGATGTAGCCGAAAAATACCGCGTCTTCTACCGACGCTTCGAGGACCCGAACTCCACCTTTTACCTGATGGATCATACCTCATTCGTGTACCTGATAGACCCATATGGCGGCGTCGCGTCCATGTTCCGCTATGGTACACCGCACGGGGACATGGCCGACACCATCCGCCAGCACATGAACGCCCGCGCCAAAAACTAACCACCCTTACTTCAGGATCCCTCATGATCTCGCGCTTCTCCTCCGCCCTTCTGACGCTCCTGCTGCTGACCGCGCCCCTGCCGGCACATGAAGAGAAGTCCGAGCACCTGACGATCTCGCATCCCTGGACGCGAGCAACTGCGCCGTCCCAGAAGGTCGGGGCGGTGTTTATGGCAATCACCACCAACGGTGCAACCAAGGACCGGCTGATCGGCGCGCGCTCGCCCGACGCCGAGATCGTCGAGATACACGGGCACTCGATGGACAACGGCGTGATGCGCATGCGTCCAGTCGATGGCGTCGTAATTCCGGCCGAGGGCGAGGCTGTTCTGGAACCGGGGGGCCTCCACATCATGCTGATCAATTTGAAGGCACCACTTCTGGAGGAAACAGTTATTCCACTCACGCTCGAGTTTGAGAAGGCCGGGACGGTAGAAATCGAGGTAGTCGTCGAGGCGGCCGGCACACGAAAGGCCGCATCGGCAACCGGGCACGGGGCTGGACATGACGTGATGAATAAAACAAACGACGGGACGATGAAGAACGACATGGAGCAGGACACCATGAAGCATGATGCGGGCGGCCATGGCGGGCATAAACACTAGGCCGTTTTCTCGCTTGCGAAGGGGGATTGTTTCGTTACTCTCCGCGCGCCATGAGCATTGACGATCGTAACAAACCAAGCGGTCCACTCGTCCGCCGCCTGATACGCATCAGCCGTTCGGGCGCTTTGGCCACTGTGGACACCGAGACCGACGGAATGCCCTACGCGAGCTTCGTCCTCATGTCCTGCACAATGGACGGGTCTCCGCTGCTGCTTTTGTCCAACCTCGCGCGGCACAGCCGAAATATTGCGGCGGACTCGCGTGTCTCGCTGCTTATCGGAAAGCTAGGCCTCGAAGCCCTGAGCCAAACCCGCGCGACCCTTATCGGGCGCCTCGAAAGCAGCGATGACGACTCCGAAAAGGCGCGTTTCCTGCGCCATCACGCCGGTGCGCGCAGCCAGATGGCCTTCGCCGACTTCCTCCTTTACCGGATGCGGCTCGAGAGTGCGCATTTCATCGCCGGCTTTGGCCGAATCGAGACCCTGCATGCATCCGATATACTTCTCGCCGAACCCGATTCAACATCCCTCGCGGCGGCCGAGACCGACATCCTTGAACATATGAACACAGACCATGCGAACTCCGTGCAGGACTACGCGACCGTATTCGCCGACCGGCATGGCCTTGACTGGACCATGACTGGCATCGATCCCGAGGGCATCGACCTCGCGCGAAACGACGCAGAATCTAGGGTCGATTTCGGGAACCTCGTCCCGGACCCCGCTAGCGCACGAGCGGAACTTGTACGCCTAGCCCAGGTGGCGCGGACCTGATCCACCAAATTTCCTACTAAGGCTATGACAAAGAGATAATACTAATTCTTTATTGAGAATGAGTATCATTATCATTATAAGGGTCGGTATGCGCTAATGAGGTAACCCCCAATGAATATGATCGCCATCTCGAACGCCGCCCTGCCGAAGGCCCACGAACTGAACTACAGTGAGCGCTTAGTTCTGCATGCGCTCCGGCAATGGGTCCAGAACAGAGCGCTTTGGAGCAAAGTTGTGCTCGAGTTTAACCGGACATGTGGGCCGAGCAAGGCCACCGAAATCTGCGAATCGCTCGACCGGCTCTTCCGCGAACTCGGAACGACAGCTCGCCGAAACCTCCGTCTTCACAAGCCGGTTTGCTGCCGGGTAAGTCCGGACGAACTTTGTCTTCTGAATTTGATCGCAGCACACCAGGCAGGGGCCGCTTGCCATGCGGATGGATTGATGCGCTGGCTAGTTCCATATTGGGAGGCACAGCGGATCGGCGATCAATGCCGCCAGATTGCCCGAATGCTTTTCGATGCTGGATACACCCTCGAACACAGAACCGGAGCCGACCACAGGCCAACGAAAAGCACCGCGTCAATGCTAGTTTTGGCCAAGAGGTATGCCGTCAGTCCTCTGCTGGCACCTCCGTCGCCTGAAGCAATTCAACCGTGACGGCCAGCGGGCCCTTGTCGCCCATCCTCGTCGTCACACGCACGCGCGAATCCGTCTCGAGCGCCCGCAGACCCGACTGGGCCACCACGCGCCCAGACATGAACACATCCTGACCTTCGCCGTCGGGAACGACGAAGCCATAGCCCTTGTTCGCATCGAAGAATTTCACCACCCCGTCCATGACCTGAGCATCCGCATCAACGGCCTCGGCCGATTCCTCGGTTCCCGCGGTGATGCTGTGAATGACAGAAACCATGGGCCCGCGGGGTCCCTGCTCGATCTCACATTCGAGCTCGGCGCCATCCTGCAGATCCTTCTGCCCGGCTGCCTCGAGCACCGATACATGAATAAAAGCGTCGCCTGTTCCGTTCGCGGGTTGAACGAAACCAAACCCCTTGATCGGGTTGAACCACTTAACGGTGGCGGCAATCCGGTCGCCCCCGTTTTCGTCTGATTCTTCTGTGTCACTCATCGCCGGCAGATCCTGACGCACTTGGCGGTGCGGTCGGATAACCAACGTTTGGCTCTACCTGAACCCGCGTCGATCTGACCACGGTGCCCGTTAAACCTGAAAAGCTTAACACACGAAGCAGGGCCGGAGGCCAGCCCGAAATTAAGCGCCCGATGTTTCATCACGGGATACCGTTAGTGAGACGAACATGACGTAATTCGTTCCATGCACACAATAAGACTTTGTGTTTTCTGCACAAAAAAAGACATAACCCGTTGATAAAAATATTTTTTTATCTATGTGTCTTTAATCTTTCCTAAATTAATCCCGCGGAAACTGGTTAACGGTCTATTGACCGCGCAAGCACGGAAATCTTTGGGGAGACACTGATTCTGTGACCGAGATCATTCGACAAAAGTCGGCAGGCGAACATGTGAATCAGCAACCTGCGATGTAATAACCCACAGGTTATCCGTAGATTTGATCCGGACAAATTCTCCGGTTGCCGACAGAACACCATCAGGCGGCGGCGTCCTCGGCCTGCTTGTTCATGGTCTCGAACTCATTCGGCCAGTGGTCGGCCAGCCAGCGCAGATAGTCGCCCATCTTCACCGGGTCTAGATGCAGAGAGGTCTGAATCTTGTCGATCTCGGGCTGCTCTTCAATCAGAACGTCAAGGGAATCGTTGATCCGGTTGATCATGTTGAACATGGCACAGAGCATGGTGATCTCGACGATCTCACCCTCGGTGAAGTTAGCCCTCAGCCGATCATAGACCTCGGTGTTCTTCTGGGCAGTGTTGCGGGTCATATGCTCGGCCCATAGGATCGCCGACTTCTCGCGCTCATTGAACAGGTCCGACGTCAGGTAATCGTCCGACGACATGTCGATGATCTGCTCGTGCGTGATACCTGCAGCTTGGCCCAGCGAGGTGTTGTGGGCGTAGCAGTAGTCGCAGCCATTCACGTGGCTGGTCTTGATCACCACCATCTCCTTGATTTTTCCCAACACCCGTGTGCCCGGCCATTCGCGCTGGGCCGCGGCGTTGATTGGCAGGAACAGCATTGCCAAGAAAGGTGCGTTCGAAATCGTCCGGTAAAAATGCGGCACCCGGCCGAGTAGCGCGGTCACCGCGCCATAGAATTCCTCGAAGTCACCGTCGACGGCTTCAGGCTCGATTTTTTGAATGCGTCCTTGAGTACGTGACATATGTTCGTCTCCTCAATCTTCGTGCATGAATCCGGTCCGCCTCGCTAGGCCAGTCCCACAGACCCGTGAACCTTAGCCCGGTCAGTGTCGACGAACCAGCGGCGCCGCGACGGCCTGATCGTCATGGATCAGCCGAATTTCCTGTGCCGCCCCACCTGGGAAATGGGCCTCGCCGAGGAGAAATAGCGCGACCCGACCTACTGGCGTCTACGCAAAGCCGAGGGCGATAATTTCTTGACCTAAGCCTTTATGCCGCCGCTTTGAGTGTTGGGATGTTCTCGAGCCGCGCCTTCATCTTCTACGCGGCAACCTCAAGATCGTAATGTATCGACTTACAGAATGAAGGGTAACAAGTTGATATAAGCCATTGCCCTTGAATCTTTACCTGACACCCCTAGTGTGCCTCGTCCCAAGTGTCGCCGATGCCAGCGTCGGCAACCAGCGGCACGGCCATGTTGACAGCGGGGGCCGCCGCGGCCTCCATCACGTTGCGCACGGTCGCAATCAACTCGTCCACCTCGCCCTCTGGCGCCTCGAACAGCAGCTCGTCATGAACTTGCAGCAGCATGGTCGATGACAGCTTCTTCTTATGAAGCGCAGCTGGCACGCGGATCATCGCGCGCTTGATGATGTCGGCCGCCGCCCCTTGGATCGGCGCGTTGATCGCCTGGCGTTCGGCGAAGCCGCGCACGGCTTGGTTCTTGTCCTTGATACCCGAGAGATAGATGCGCCGGCCGAAGATGGTCTCGACGAAGCCCGCCTCTTGGGCGAAGGCCTTGGTCTCGTCCATGTACTGCTTAATAGCCGGGTAGCGCTCGAAATAGGCCTTGATGTAGGCAGCCGCCTCGCCCCGGTCGATGCCGAGGTTGCGGGCGAGCCCGAAAGCGGAAATGCCATAGATGATGCCGAAGTTGATGGCCTTGGCATTGCGCCGGACCATCGGGTCCATGTGCTCGAGCGGCACGCCGAAGACCTGGCTGGCGGTCATAGCGTGGATGTCCTGCCCAGCCTGAAAGGCGGCGATGAGCGCCTCCTCGCCCGCCACATGGGCGACGACGCGCAGCTCAATCTGGGAGTAGTCCAAACTCACCAGCTTGTTCCCCCTGCGGGCGACGAAGGCGGCGCGGATCTTCCGCCCCTCCTCGGTCCGTACGGGGATATTCTGCAGGTTCGGGTCGTTGGACGACAGCCGCCCAGTCTGGGCAATGGCCATGCCGTAGGAAGTGTGGACCCGGCCTGTCTCTGGGTGAATCTGCTCGACCAGCGCGTCGGCGTAGGTCGACTTGAGTTTCTGGATCTGGCGCCAGTCGAGGATGATCCGTGGCAGCTCGTGGCCTTGGGCCGCGAGGTCCCCCAGCACGTCGGCTGAGGTGGTATAGGCGCCGGTCTTACCCTTCTTGCCGCCTTCGATACCGAGCTTGTCAAACAGGATCGCGCCGAGTTGCTTGGGTGAGCCAACATTGAACTCTTCGCCCGCCACCTTATGGGCCTTCTTCTCGAGGGCCGCCATGCGCTTGGCGAAGTCCTTCGACAGGCCCATTAGCGTCCCGGCGTCGGCCTTGATGCCTGCGCGCTCCATATCAACGATGACGGGCACGAGGGGCCGCTCTATGGTCTCATAAACCGTCGCCATGCGCTCGCCCGGCAGACGTGGCTTGAGCCGACTGTGGAGTCGCCCGGTGACATCGGCGTCCTCGGCGGCGTAGTCGAGAGCGCGGTCGAGCACGACCTCGGAGAATGGAATCTGGCTTTTGCCCTTGCCCACCACCTCCTCGAACTTGATGTTCTCGCGCTCGAGATGGCGGAAGGTCAGTTCGTCCAGCCCATGCTTAGTGCGCCCGGCGTCCAGTACGTAGGAAAGCAGCATCGTGTCGTCGAGGGCGGCGGGCGCCAGCGGCTGCTCCTTGGGAAGGTGCTTCTCGACCGCGCGGGCAAGCACCAGCAGGTCATATTTGGCGTTGTGGGCGACCTTGAGGACCGACGGGTCCTCGATCAGCGCCTTGATGGGCTTGAGTGCCTTCGCGATATCGATCTGCTTGAGCGCGCCGTTCGTCTTACCGTCGCCTTCAACAGGGTCGCCGAGCAGATCGAGCTCTTCGTCCGCCGGTTCCAGATGGCCGAGCGGAATGTAGCAGGCGCGCCCAGGCGCATAGGAAAGCGAGACGCCCACCAGCTCCGCCCGCATAGCGTTGAGCGACGTGGTCTCGGTATCAAAGGCGACGATGCCCGCGTCGCGCGCGCCGTCGATCCAGACCTTTAGGGTCTTCTCGTCCTGTACCAGATCATATTGGTCCTCGCCGGGAGCCTCGGCGGCGAGCGCGACCCGGGTCTCAGCAGCGTCAATCAGCCCGTTGGCGACGAACCGGCTCTCGATCCGCTGTGTCAGAGTTCGGAACTCCATTGCCCGCAGGAACTCGAGCACCGTTGCCGGGTGCGGGTCCTTGAGGGCGAAGTCCGCGATTGCGTGCTCGGTCTTTACGTCGTCCTTAAGCCGCACGAGTTCGCGGCTGATCCGAGCCTGATCGGCAAACTCGATCAGGTTCTCGCGGCGCTTGTTCTGCGTGATCTCCTCGGCCCGGTCGAGAAGCGTGTCCAGGTCGCCATACTCGTTTATGAGTAGCGCAGCAGTCTTCACGCCGATGCCCGGTACGCCGGGGACGTTGTCGGTGGAATCGCCAGCCAGCGACTGCACGTCGATCACCTTGTCCGGGGTGACGCCGAACTTGTCCATCACCTCGTCCTCTCCTATGACGATGTCCTTCATCGGGTCGAGCATGAAGACGCCGTCACGCACCAGCTGCATAAGGTCCTTGTCCGACGAGACCACTACAGTCTCGATTCCCTGAGCCTCGGCCGCGCGTGCGTATGTCGCGATCAGGTCGTCTGCCTCAAAGCCCTCTTTGGCGATGGCGGGTAGGCCAAACGCTTCGGTCGCGTCGCGGACGAGCTGGAACTGGGGCCGCAGCTCCTCAGGCGGCTCGTCCCGGTTCGCCTTATATTCCGGGTAGATGTCATTGCGAAAATTCTTACGGGCGGCATCGAAGATGACGGCCATGTAGTCAAGCGCGCCGTCGTCATGGGCCCGGTCAATCAACTTCAAGAGCATGTTGACGTAACCGTTGACGGCGTTGGTGTGGACGCCGTCGGAGCGCTTGAAGGCGTCGAGCGGGCTCGAATGGAAGGCGCGGAAGATGAACCCCGAGCCGTCGATCAGATAGAGGCGCGCCGGGCCGCCGCCGCGTGCTGTTTTTTTGTCAGTCATGGTCTAATTTTAACGCGATTCCACGCGCCCAGACAGGCTGGGATGCCGTTTTTGCGGGACAAAACAGGAGATGTTTCATGACGGACGGAACAGCGATCATCATCGGCGTCGGCGCCGCGCGGGGCGCGGGCGCGGCAATCGCCCGGCGATTCGCCGCCGCCGGGTTGCACGCGGTTCTGGCCGGACGCACCGAAGAGCGGCTCACAGAGCGGGCGGACGAGATCATGGCCCAGGGCGGCAACGCATCCGTCCACGTGCTCGACGTGCGAAAGGAAAATCAGGTGACGGCCCTGTTCGACGCGGTGGAAGCCAGCCACGCGCCCATCCGGAGCGTCGTCTTCAACCCGGGTGCCAACGTGCGCCACCCACTAGCCGAGACCGAGGCCTGGCTGTTCGAGCATCTCTGGCGAGTCGCGTGCTTCGGCGGGTTTCTCGTCTCTCGGGAGGCGACGAAGCGTATAGCCGCGAGCGGCGGCGGATCGTTGCTGTTCACAGGTGCCACCGGCTCGCTGCGCGGTGCGGACGGCTACGCGGCCTTCGCAGCGGCAAAGGCAGGGTTGCGTATGGTCGCCCAGTCGGCAACGCGGGAGTATGGGCCGCAAGGCGTGCATGTGGCCCATGTGATTGTCGATGGCGTAATCGACGGCGATAAGATTCGCGAGGGCATGCCCACGCGGGCCGCGGAACTCGATGGCATGGGCCAGGACGACAACATGCTCGACCCGGATGCCATCGCCGAGGCCTTCTGGCAGCTACACCAGCAGCCGCGCAGCGCTTGGACCCACGAGCTGGATATCCGACCGTGGACGGAGACGTTCTAGAGAGGGTGTGTCCGATCACCTTGACTAGGAGCACCATCTGCTGACGTAGGGACTCCAGCAGGCCTTACCCCGCCTTCTCCACCAAAACGACACCGGACGATATCGACAGGCCGAAGATCCCAGTTAGCGTCAGGATAGAGACTAAGGCGAACAAGAGGGCGGTGACCGCGATGTTGCCGACGGTCGCGGACGGATAGCGGCGGCGGTTACTGATCCAGCGGCGGCGCGAACGGCGCTACCAGCCGACCAGCAGCAACACATAACGGTGCAGCAGCGAGATCGAGAAGGGCAGATCGACCTTGTGCACGCTGCAACCCCGCGTGCCGAACTGCATATTGATTGCACACAGCTGCTCTTCGGTTAAGCTGCGGCCAAGCACGGACAAAGTGTCCCGAAAGAATTTCTCCAGAAGCGGGTTCTTGTTGGCCGGATCGCCACGATATTTTTTGAAAAACGCGCAAAACCCTACCAATCTGGCAGGGCGCGGTTAAGAAACGGCAAACGGGCGCAGCGGCTTAGTCGGCCGGCGGCCAGTTGTCCGCCGGCATCAGGTCGAGCTGCGTGCCGAAGCCGGGTAACGCCCGGAAACGGTCCTGCCAAGCGGTAAGCGCTGGGAAGCCCGCTGGATCGTAGCCGGCGTCGGTCAGGAAGGACGAGACCGGATAGCAGGCGATGTCGGCGATGGAGGAACGATCGCCAACCAACCAGTCATTAGCGGCCAGATAAGGCTCGATGATCGCTAGGCCCCGGTCGGCCGTGGCCTTGAAATAGTCGAACACGGGCCCGGGGCCGGCGCCGAACAGAAGCTCGAAGCGCAGCCGGGCGAGGCCATAGCCGAAGAAATCAACGGCGAAGCCAATCCAGTCACCGATCCGTGCCTCCTCGTCCCATCCATCTGGGCCGAACTGCCTCGTTTGTTCGGCTAGGTAGCGCAGTGTGTCATGGCTCTGGCGCAGGATGAGGTCCCCATGGCGCAGCGCCGGCACCTTGCCCAGTGGGTTCACGGACAGATAATCCGCCTCGAGGTTTCCGCCGCCCATGATATTGACAAGCTCGAAGTCATAGTCGGTGCCGGTCAGCGACAGCATCAGCGCGGTCTTGTAAGCGTTGCCCGAGCGCGGGTGCCCATAAAGCGTGTAGTCGGCCATGTCGTTCTCCCTTGTTCGGATCGCAGGCGCGCTAAACCGGGCGAGGCAGACGCCAGTAGTGGCGTTCGCGCGCGCTGCGCTCGTGGGTAAAACCTAGCTTCTGCAGGGTGCGGATAGAAGCGGTGTTCTCCTCGCCGCAATCGGCGATAACCGCGGTGGTGGCGCTGTTGTGGAAGGCCCACGTGACTAGCGCGGCGCAGCCCTCGGCGGTGAGCCCACGCCGACGATGGGCGGCGACGATCTGGTAGCCGAGCTCGACCTCCCCGGCCGCGTTGGGCGGGCCGGTAAATGAAGCGGCGCCAACGATCATGCGCTCTACATTGTAGCGAAACAGCCACAGCCCCCAGCCCGCCGGGTCGCTGGGCGCGGTGCGGCCAAGTGCCGGGTTAGTCGCATCATCAAGGCGCTGTGCGAAGGCCGGCAGCTTGGTTGCCAAGTCGGGGTCAGGAAAATCGCGATGGATGGCGCTGCCGGCGAGTTCGGCGGCGAGTTTCCGGTCGGCCAGCAGTGCGCGGGCGAGATCGCGCCCGACGGGCACGAGGGCGAGGCGCCGGGTCTCGAGCGGGGCAGGAAGCCCCAAGTTGGGGCGATTCAATGCCCGGCCGACGCCGGTGCATCGGCTGCAAGTACAAACTGGCGGCCGCAATAGGGGCAATCGATCTCAGTCCTCTGGCCCATGTTCAGGAACACGCGGGGGTGCCCCAGCGCGCCTTCGCCGCCGTCGCAGGCGATCTCACGGCTGTTGACCTCGATGGTTTCGGGCGGCTGCATGATCGGTGTGCTCCCACGTCTGGAGACAATCGGTTCGGCCACGCGGTTGTGCCGCGCGCGCGAACGCCATACATAGGCGAAGCGCGAAAGCGCGACAACATCTTCCGAACGCCCGGACCCACATGACACCCTACGACACGCCGACCAGCTCCGATCCTGTTCACATTCCAGACCCCGAGAAACTGCCGGATCTGGCTATTACAACGTGCGGCCTTGACAAGATCTATCGCGCGGATGGCGGGGCGCGGGTGCACGCGCTCAAGTCGGTCGACCTAGATGTCCCGCGCGGCGGCATCTTCGGCCTGCTCGGTCCGAACGGCGCCGGCAAGTCGACTTTCATCAACATCTTGGCAGGCCTGGTGATCAAGAGCGCTGGCACGGCCGAGGTCTGGGGCCTCGATATCGACCGGGAACCGCGCCTAGCGCGCGCAGCGATCGGCGTGGTTCCGCAGGAGCTCAACCTAGACGCTTTCTTCAGCCCGCGCGAGATGCTCGAGGTGCAGGCCGGCTTCTATGGCGTGCCGCCGGCCGAGCGGCGGACCGACGAGATCCTCGAGCGGGTCGGGCTGTCGGATAAAGCCGAGGCCTATTCCCGATCGCTGTCGGGCGGTATGCGTCGGCGCCTGCTGGTTGCCAAGGCGCTGGTCCACAACCCGCCCGTGCTAGTCCTCGACGAGCCGACTGCGGGCGTGGATATCGAGCTCCGCCGCTCGCTCTGGAGCTTCGTGCGTGAGCTTAACGCGAACGGCACGACGGTGGTTCTGACCACCCACTACCTCGAAGAGGCCGAGGAACTTTGCGACCGGATCGCAATCATCAACGAGGGCAGGGTGATTGCCTGCGACGGCACGCGGGCGCTGGTCAACCGTCTTGACAACAAGGAGCTGCGCCTGACGCTATCCGCCGACCTGCCGAGGCTTCCGGACGAAATGCGGGCATTCAATGTTGAACTCACGGGCCTACGCAGTATGGTTTTCCGCTACCGCACGCGAGAAACCGAGGTGCGGGAGATACTCGACGCGCTATCAGCTGCGGGCATCGCTATTGCCGATCTGTCCACCGAAGAGCCCGACCTAGAAGACGTATTCCTCGCCCTGACCCGGGGCACCCCCGACGACGAATGAGGTTCCGAAACGCCCTGCCCCTGCTCCTAGCCCAGATACTGGTGGTGCTGATCAACGCCTGCGCACCGCGCATCCAGGACCCGGGACCCCGCGCCGATACGCCAATGCCGCCCTCGCTGACCGACATACATTTCATCGCTACGGACGGGACGCAGTTGCCTTTGCGCCGCTGGCTGCCCTCGACGACGCCCCATACCGTCATCGTGACTCTGCACGGCTTCAACGATTACTCCAACGCTTTCGCCGAGATAGGCCCGCAGCTGGCCGAGAACGGGATCGCCACCCTCGCCTATGACCAGCGGGGTTTCGGTGCGTCTGGCCAAGCGGGCATATGGCCCGGCGTCGACCAGCTGCGTGCCGACGCTCGAGATGCAGTCCACGCCGCCCGCGACGCCTATCCCGATGCCAAGGTCTACGCCCTCGGCGAGAGCATGGGTGGGGCCGTTCTCATGTCTGCTTGGGCGGAGACACCGCTCGATGTCGACGGACTGATCCTGGTCGCCCCTGCTGTTTGGGGACGGGAGCTCATGCCCTTCTACCAGACCATGAGCCTGTGGCTATTTGCCCACACAGTGCCTTGGATGCAGCTGACCGGACAGGGCATCAAGCGTAACCCGTCAGACAATTTGGAGATGCTGCACGCACTCGGCCGGGATCCGTTGGTTATCAAAAACACGCGCGTCGATGCGCTCTGGGGGATCATCAACCTCATGGACCAGGCCCTTGACGCGGCGCACGCGTTTGACGCGCCGGCATTTCTGCTCTTCGGCGCCAACGACGACATCGTGCCACCTGAGGCATCGCGCCGTATGCTCGCCAGGCTACCGCCCGCGCCTGCGAGAGTCCGCCGGATCGCCGTCTACGACGCGGGCTACCACATGCTGCTACGCGACCTGCAGAGTGATCTGGTTTTGCGGGATATCCTGTCATGGGTCGAGCATCCGGCACGCGCACTGCCATCCGGCGCCGATACGCACGAACCGGAGGGGCGGTTGTCGCACCGAATGAATTGATCGCCGACCATCACCGCTGAAACCGGCATTTCGTACAGGTCTGTCGGCAACTATCACGGCCGGCAGATCAGGCTGCATAAAGGGCTAACGAAGTCGCCCCTACTCCTCACCCTCGGACTTGAGATCGAGCGACGCCGAGTTTATGCAGTAGCGCAGGCCCGTCGGCTGGGGGCCGTCGGGAAACACGTGGCCCAAGTGTGCATCACATTTGGCGCAGACCACCTCGTTTCGTACCATCCCATAGGCTCGATCCACACGGGTCTCGACCGCGGTCGGGTCCACCGGCTGCCAGAAGCTGGGCCAGCCGGTGCCGGAATCGTATTTTGTCCCAGATTCAAATAGCGCCGCGCCGCAGCACACGCAATAAAACGTCCCCGAGCCCTTTGAGTCATGATACTTGCCGGTGAAGGGCGGCTCGGTGCCTGCTTGGCGGGCAATCTGGTACTGCTCGGGCGTCAGTTCGCTACGCCATTCCTCGTCGGATTTCTCAATTTTAGGGCCGTTTCCGCCGCTCATTCCCTAATCTCCTCGCCTTATGGGCAGTCAAGGTGACGATTTGCGACAATATGGGGCGCATTTGGCAAGTCGGCAATGCGGCTTTGCTTGACCTTGGTGGCCTTTGGCGCAATTGTCCCGGCCGTGACGCGCCCGTAGCTCAGCTGGATAGAGTGTCGGCCTCCGAAGCCGAAGGTCGCAGGTTCGAATCCTGCCGGGCGCGCCATACTTGGCGCGCATCTTGTTCGTTGCTGATGCGGAGCCACGAACTTTATAAGGGAACCGTCACGCGCGAGGAATCCCCGCAGGACACCAGCGGCTCGCTGACCCGCTCCCCGCGGCGCGACCCTCAGACCGGTCTCGCCCGCTAGCGCCACCTCGCAAAATCGTGCGGCGAAACCGCACATTCTCCTGGCGTTAGATTGACTCTCGCCGGTACGATTCCTACATTCCGCCTATCTTCGAAATCGCGGGTCCGACCGACGCTTCTTGCGCCGTGCCGCTTCCGAACGAGCATGTCCCAAAGGAGTGCACGCGACCCTTTTTATCGCCGCATCCTTGATGGGTACCAATACACGGCGCCGGTATGGGATTCTCCAGCCCTGCTAGCGCCATGCATACATGGAGTGTGTAAATGGCAGATGAAAAACTTCCCATCGTAATTCTCGCCGCGGCCGGGTTCGCGGAAACAACCTTCACCAACACCCAGAAAACGCTTCTGGCCAAAGGCCGGGCTATGAAGGTGGTCTCGCCTGACGGCGGGCTGGTGCAGGGCTGGCACGCCGATAGCTGGGGCCATCATTTCATGGCCGACGAGGCTATTGGAGACGCGCTGGCGTCCGATTTCTGCGGCCTAATCCTTCCCGACGGGGCTAACAGCGCCAAGACCCTTGCCGAGAATCCGCACACGAAGCGCCTGATAGGCGCGTTCCTCGACGCGAACCAGCCGGTGCTGGTGATCGGCGAGGCAGTAAACCTGCTCATCACGGCCGAGCTCGTTGCGGGCAGGCGGATCGCGGGCGACGGAGAGCTTGGCGAAGCTCTGAACCGCGCCGGCGCGGACTGGATTGTCGACGAAGCAGTCGTGACCGAAGGCTCCCTAATCACCGCCACGTCTGAAGCCGCTGGCGCCGCGCTGACCGAGACCTTCCTCGCACTAATCGACGAAAAGAGCGTGCCGCAAGCGGCCTAGACACTGCACGGCAAATACAGGATGTAATGCGAACGTTCGGCCCCGGCTAAGCGCTTCTGCTGTGCGGGCGCCTCGAAGGTGATTAGCAGCCTCTGGCCACACCGGCGGCACGGCAAAGGTGCGCAAGCGCCATGCGGCGGCTCGTGGCGCGAGACATGCTGTTTTCACTGGCCTTCTGGTCTACCATATTCAAGCTTCGACCCCTGCTGACATGTAGGCAAGATTCATCGCCGAGAACGTTCCCGACCAAGTGCTTAATCGATATCGAATCGGGGCCTTCGCAAAAAGATGAAAGTTTAATATTTGATTTTTAATAACGATTTGCCGACATGTTAGAGCCTTCCGAAAGATCAGCGGATGACCGCGCAGCCGCCAAACTGACCGCCGAGACGACCCGCGGGGTAGGCCGCCATCTGGTTAGCCGCGGATACGCGGTCCTGACCGAGTTCACTCTAGCCAACAACCGGCGTGCCGACGTCATCGGGCTGTCGGACGGGGGCACATTCGCGATCGTGGAAGTGAAGGTCAGCGTGGCGGATCTGCGCAGTGACACCAAGTGGCCGGAGTATGAGGACTTCTGCGACCGGCTCTACTTCGCCGTCCCGCCGGGCTTTCCCAGCGAGCGCGCACCCAAGCGCGCAGGGTTGATCATCGCGGACTCTTGGGGTGGAGAGATCGTCCGCGAGGCTTCGGAGATGGGTCTGCATGGGAGCCGTCGCAAGGCGCTGACTCTCCACTTCGCGCGCGCCGCCGCTCAGCGCCACCAACGCCTCGTCGATCCGCGAATCTGATGCTTGGCCCCGGCGTCAGCCGGCAATGCGCGAGATGGTATCGGTGGTCGAGAAGCCGTCCACGAGATCCGATAAAACGACCCGGCCTCCATAGGACGTGACCAGATCACCGCCGACGACCTCGTCGAGGGCATAGTCGGCGCCCTTCACTAGTACATCCGGCCGGACGGCCTCGATCAGCGCCATCGGCGTGTCCTCGTTGAACAGGACCACCGCATCCACACCGGCGAGCGAGGCGATCACCCGGGCGCGCGCATCTTCTTGCTGTACCGGGCGGCCGTCGCCCTTGAGCCGGCGCACGGACCCGTCGTCGTTGAGCGCGACGACGAGCCGGTCGCAGGCAGCGCTCGCCTGCTCGATGAGCGAAATATGCCCCGGGTGCACGATGTCGAAGCAGCCGTTGGTGAAGCCGACGGTGAGTCCCCGCGCGCGCCACTGGGCCACCCGCTCTTGCACGGCGACTCGGTCAAAGATTTTCGCCGCCAGTCCCGGCGCCCCGCCCAAGCCATCGGCCAGCTCGTCGGCGCGCACGACGGCAGTGCCCACCTTCGCGACCACCAGACCAGCGGCGACATTCGCGAGCTGCGCCGCGTCCGCCAGTTTCATGCCGGCAGCGAGCCCCGCCGCTAACGTCGCCACGACCGTGTCACCAGCGCCCGAAACATCGAACACCTCGCGTGCAAGCGCCGGCAGATGCACCACATCGGTTTCGGTGACGACGGTCATCCCGGCCGCCCCGCGGGTCGCAATAACCGCGCCCAGGCCGCACGACGTGATGAGATGGTGCGCCGCCGCCGTCACTTCGTCGTCCGCATCGGCCGGCATCCGCGATGCCGCAGAGAGCTCCCGGCGGTTCGGCGTGATCACGTCAGCGCCCCTGTAGCGGGTGAAGTCATTGCCCTTGGGGTCAACGATAACGGGCACGCCGGCAGCAGTGGCGGCCTCCATCGCGGCCGCGATCATCATGTCTGTCACGAGTCCCTTTCCATAGTCCGACAGGACCAGCGCACCACATTCGCCATCGGATACCGCGGCGGTCAAAAAGCCGCATAGCTTATTAATCAATCCATCGGACAGGGCCGAGAGCTGTTCCTCATCGGTTCGGAGCAGTTGTTGTCCGCCCGCGATGAAACGCGTCTTGACCGTCGTCGGGCGCCCGCCGTCCGCCGTCAGTGACAGGGAAACCGAGCTTTCAAAAGACAGGACCTCGGCCGCCTCGCGACCGGCCGGATCGTCGCCCACAACGCCGAAAAGACGCGTCGCAGTTCCCAGCGCAGAAAGGTTACGGGCGACGTTGCCGGCGCCACCGACGGTCACAACCTCGCGCGCGATGTGCATGACGGGGATCGGCGCCTCCGGCGAGATGCGCTCTACTTCGCCATACACGAACCGGTCGAGCATCACATCGCCAACGCATAAAACATGCGCGGATGCGAGCCGGTCCAACCAGTCAATCAGTCGCGGCGCGTCATTCATCATATCACTCTTAGCAGGTGCGGCCCTCTGCCGTCATCCGACAGAGATCAGGTTTTGCGGCGCAAGAGGAAGTCCGCCTAGATCGGCTGGCCGTCGGGCCCAACCCTCACATTGTGTCGCCCAGCCTCGATAAAGCCCACGACCACTATGTGGACGATCACCTTGTCCACCAGCGCCTGCGCATAGTAGAGCACCTCAAGGGAGGCCTCCAAATAGACATGCTCGAAGCCCTAAACGTCGATCTTGAGCACCGCCGCCGCTGCAAGATGTGCGGCAGAGACCAACTGCGATAGCAGAGCCAACTCGAACTCGGTGATGCCAACCTCCTCGGTTCCTGAGAACAGCTCGAATTTCAGGTTGCATATCGGTTGCAGCCCTCACGCAACGCGGTAGCGTAAACGACCGCCCCGAGACGCGCCAAAAGGCCACGCTCGAGCCGCGTGAAGGCCCGGTGATTGTTCGACGTACCGATGGTTCGGATACTACTCGCGCGGAGCGTTTTTGGCCAGAATACGCTGCAAGGTGCGCCGATGCATCTTCAGCCGCCGCGCCGTCTCGGACACGTTGCGGTCGCATTGCGCATACACGCGCTGGATATGCTCCCAGCGCACCCGGTCCGCGGACATCGGCCGCTCAGGCGGTGGTGGCATCACCGCGCCGTCGACGAGGAGTGCCGCTGCGATCTGGTCTGCATCCGCGGGCTTGGGCAGATAGTCCACCGCGCCGGCCTTCACCGCCGCGACGGCCGTCGCGATGTTGCCATAGCCGGTCAGCACCACGATGCGCGCATCCGCACGCTCCCGGCGCAACGCCTCAACCACCTCGAGGCCGCTGCCATCGTCCAGCCGCAGATCAATCACCGCATATTTCGGAGGATGTGCCTCGACCGCACGGACGCCGTCGAAGACAGATTCCGCTATGTCGGCCTTGAAACCGCGCCGCTCCATCGCCTTGGCGAGTTGCTGGCGCAAATTAACCTCGTCGTCGACGATCAGGAGCGAAAAATCGTCGGATGGTGGAACATCGAGTGGTGATGCTTCAGACATACTGATCGCTTAACCCTCCCATGCCGCGACTTCAAGATCATCGCGCGGCCAAGTGATCGAGGCTTCGGCGCCGTCGGTCCGCCCGGACGTCCAGCTGTTCGAGAAGCGGAGCCGCGCCCCGGTCCGTTCGAGCAGGGACTGGGCGATGAATATACCCAAACCAAGATGACCCTGCTTTCTATTGGATATATAAGGCTCACCTATCCGATCGAGAACCGCCGGCGGAAAACCAGGCCCGTCATCGCGTACCTCGACCCGGGCCTCGGTCTCGTCCCAGGATATATCGATCGACACATGGGCGGCGGCAAACTGGACCGCATTCTGAATGACGTTTCCGAGCCCATGCAGAAGCTCCGGGCTGCGCGTGACCAAGGGCTCGGGGCTATCGTCGAGCCCTGTAGCGACCATATCGAGGGTGACCCGGTCGTCGCGGTGGCGTGCCGCGGCGGCGGCCACCACGTCCGAGAGCAGGGCCGTTGCGAACGGATCGCCCTCGTCAGCCTGTTCCGGAGAGCGGCCGAGCGCGGCAAGAATTCCTCTGCACCGGTCAGCCTCGGTCTGGAGGATACGAACATCCTCGGCAAACTCACTGTCAGCCGGCATCTCGCGCGTCAACTCCTTTGCGGTCACGGCGATAGTCGCCAGCGGGCTGCCGAGCTCATGGGCCGCCGCCGCGGCGAGGCCGCCCACCGCCGACAATTGCTGCTCGCGCGCCAGCGCCAACTGGATCGCCGACAGCGCGTCGGACATGCGCCGCCCCTCGACAGCAACGCTGCCGATATAGCCGGCAAGGAACAGGGTTCCCAATGTCACGGCAACCCAAAGCCCGGCCACATAGAAGACCGGCAGATCGAGCCCACCCGTCACCCACGGCAATGGCAGGTGAAAAACAGCAAGGAGGCTCGCACAGCCAATGGCGAGAGCGCTCAGAAGGGCCGTTGCTGCAAGGCTCAGGACGGTCGCCGAAACCGTCACCGGGCCCAAGAACAATAGGGAGAAGGGGTTCGCCAGTCCGCCGGTGAGATACAGCAGCACGGCGAGCTGCAGGATATCGAAGGCAAGATAGCCTGCCGCCTCCCACTCTCCCAGCCGGCCGCGCAACGGCCGGCGGAACGTCATCGCCAAGTTCAGCAATACGGAGACCACGATGGCGGCGAGTGCCGCATCGAGGGGCAGCGCCCAGCCAAGCCCGAACTCGACGATCAGCACGGCAGCGAGCTGTCCCGCGATGGCAATCCAGCGAATTAGGACGAGAGTGCGCAGGCTGACTTGCGCCGTCCCACTGCGCGACCTTAGGCCAGCATATTGTTTGCCGTCACGCGAATGCATATCCTCTCGATTGTCGGTGTGGGCCATCCGGCCTCGTCACTCTCCGGTTTGGGAACCCCATGTTGCTGAAGTCTGCCGTTAAAGTCGAGCATCTCACCAAGCGCTTCGGCACCGTGACCGCCGTCGACAACATCTCATTCGAGATCACGCACGGGAGCTGCGTCGGGCTGCTCGGAGGCAACGGCGCCGGCAAGACCACGACCATCGCCATGATCATGGGGCTGCTTCTGCCCAGCGCAGGTCTTGTTACGGTGCTTGGCGAGGACATGGCCCACCATCGCTTCCGGGTCCTGCCGCGTATCAACTTCTCTTCGCCATATATGGAGCTGCCGCACCGGCTGACCGTCGCCGAGAACTTGGCGATCTATGCTGAGCTCTACGAAGTGCCCAACCCGACGGCGCGAATCGCAGAGATTGCCGATATCCTCGACCTGCTGCCGCTTATGACTCGGCCGTCGGGCAAGCTGTCGGCCGGCCAGAAGACCCGGGTCGGGCTCGCCAAGTCGCTGCTAAACGCGCCGGAGTTCCTAGCCCTCGATGAGCCGACCGCCAGCCTCGACCCCGACACGGCCGACCGTATCCGCGGTTATCTCGAGCGGTACCGGACGGATGCGGGTGGTGCAATCCTGCTGGCCAGCCACAACATGGCCGAAGTCGAGCGTCTGTGCGACAACGTGCTAATGCTACGCGCCGGCAAGATCGTCGATCGCGGCGCGCCGCCCGATCTGATCGACCGCTACGGCCGCGAGACTCTGGAGGAGGTGTTCCTCGACATCGCTCGCACGCCCGGCGGCGAAAAAGGGCCGTCAGCGCAGTCCGCCCAGTGACCGACATGCGAACCCACCGGATCAGCACCATCTCGCGTCGGCGCGTCCTCGCAATGGTTCGTCGCTACTGGTACCTGCTGCGCGGGTCATGGCCTCGCATCGTCGAGCTAATGTATTGGCCGACCATCCAGATGATCATGTGGGGATTCATCACAATGCAT
This sequence comes from Rhodospirillaceae bacterium, assembly GCA_002724635.1. Classification (GTDB taxonomy): domain Bacteria; phylum Pseudomonadota; class Alphaproteobacteria; order UBA6615; family UBA6615; genus UBA8079. The sequence continues at coordinate 93,754 of PBPM01000101.1, read as the reverse complement.
TTGCGCGACAGCTCTACTTGGGTCGCTCAGGCAGCGGGCGTCCTGCTGACCGGGGTGCTGCTATGGGACATCCTGTTTCGGGGCCAGCTCGGCTATACCTTGTCGTTCCTCGAGGAGATGTACTCGCGCAATCTGGGCCAACTCTTCGTTAGCCCGCTGCGCCCAGTCGAAATGGTGCTGGCACTGATGACAACATCGCTGCTCCGCACCCTGATCGGGATTGTCCCTGCCACACTGCTCGCGATTCCGCTCTTCGCCTGGAACGTCTTTTCCATCGGCCTACCACTGGTCGCCTTCTTCAGCCTACTGCTGGTCATGGGCTGGGCCGTCGGCATGTTCGTGACCGCGCTTTTGCTGCGCGTGGGGCTCGGCGGCGAGAGCCTCGCCTGGTTCATCGTCTTTCTGCTGATCCCCGTCTCCGCCGTCTACTATCCCATCGATATACTGCCCAGCTGGCTGCAGGCGATTGCTTATGCGCTGCCCCCAGTCTACGTGTTCGAGGGAATGCGCGCCGTTCTCTTCAACGGCGCGTTCCGCTGGGACTATTTCCTCGCCGCGACCGGACTCAACATTCTCTACCTGTGCCTCGGCGCGGCGGCCTTCCTTTGGAGCTTCCATAGCGCACGCATGCGCGGCCTGCTGCTCCAAGGCGGAGAATAGGACGCCACGATCGGAGGCATAAACTGAGACCCCTGGCGCAGCGCGCGGACCGGCGACATCAGCCTCACGACCGGGTGTTGCGGCTAGTTGGCTCTGCTGCTAACCGCGGCATCGGCGAACGTAGCCATGCCGTTGTGACAGGCGAGTGCCGCGCGGACGATCTGGATCGCCAGCGCCGCACCCGAGCCCTCGCCCAACCGCATGGCCAGCGCCAGCAACGGCACCTTGTTCAGCTTCTCGCACAACGCCCGATGAGCCGGCTCCGCCGAAAGGTGCCCGACCATGCAATGGTCGATCGCATGTTCGTCGATGGCGTGCAGTACCGCCGCCGCCGCCGTCGAAGTAAAGCCATCGAGCAGAACGGGCACGCCTGCGAGCCGCGCGGCGATGATCGCGCCAGCCATCGCCGCGATCTCATGGCCACCCAGCGCCCGCAGGACATGCAGAGGGTCGCCGAGCAGTTCCCGGTTGACCGCGATGCCAGCCTCGACCGCCGCGACCTTCGCCGCCAGCGCATCGCCCGCGACGCCGGTGCCCGGGCCGACCCAGTCCTGCGCGTTGCTGCCATAGAGCGCGTGGCAGATCGCAGCCGCAGCCGTGGTGTTGGCGATCCCCATCTCGCCCAGCGCGATCAGCTCCACCCCGGCCTCGACCGACATCATTCCGTAGGCTACGGCCTTGGCACAGTCGGCCTCGCTCAGCGCAGGTCCTTGCGTGAAGTCGTCGGTCGGCGTCTCGAGCGCCAACTCGTAGACCCGCAGGTCGGCATCCGCCAGCTCGGTCAGCTGGTTGACCGCCGCCCCGCCGGCCACGAAGTTCTGCACCATCTGGCCCGTCACCTCGGCAGGGAAGGCTGACACGCCGAGCGCCGCCACGCCGTGATTTCCGGCGAACACAGCAACCCGAGCATGTGTGACGTTCGGCGGGTGGCGCCCCTGCCAAGCCGCGACCCACTCGGTAATCTCCTCGAGCCGCCCCAGCGCACCGGGGGGCTTGGCCAGTTCACCCTCGCGCGCGCGCGTAGCCGCGACCGCCGCCACATCCGGGGACGGCATCTCGCCGATAAGCTTACGGATCTCGTTAAAATCCGGGCCGCCCACCGGAGCGCCGCCGTTGCCTGTTTCGCTCATCTCGTATGACCGCAAGTTCCGTTTCGGAAAGGAAAGGGGTTGTCCTATAAGTCGGGCATGGATGCAAATGACGAGAATCCACAAAGCCAGTTTACCGCCCAGTTCGGCTGCGCCGTAACGTTTCTCACGCGGCTGCCCGAGACCCGGGGCCCGAATGGCACCGGCGGCGACCGTGTCGGCGACGCGGACGATCCTGCGCACGACCTCGCATCGGCCATGTGGCTGTTCCCGCTGGTCGGCTTCGGCATCGGCGGTGCGGGTGCACTGGCGCTCGGCCTTCTGTCGTGGGGCGGTGTGCCAGCACCAGTAGCCGCCACGCTGGTGATCGGCCTGATAATCTGGCTGACCGGCGCACTTCACGAGGACGGGCTATCGGACCTTGCCGACGGGTTTGGCGGCGGCAGCGACCGGGACCACAAGCTCGAAATCATGCGCGACAGCCGGCTTGGTGCCTACGGGACCGTAACGCTGGCGGTGACCATCGTCGCCAAGATCGCGGCCCTCGCGACCATCGCGGCCCATGACGTAGGCGCGGCGGCCGGAGCACTTATCGCCGCCTCCGTTTGGAGCCGGGCGCTGATTGCACCGACCATGCGCTGGCTGGAGCCAGCCCGCAAGGACGGGCTTGGCGCAAATGCCGGCGAACCGTCCGAGGGCGAGAGCCTCAAGGGGCTCGCGCTCGCGCTCCTGCTGGTTCTGCTGGTCCTGATCACGCCTGTCGGCTGGGGCGTGATCACGGTCCTCGTCGCCGGTGGGCTGGGCGCCTTGGCGGTCGGCCTGATCGCACTGCGCCAGATAGGCGGTTACACTGGCGACGTGCTGGGCGCGGCTCAAGCGATCGCGGAGACCGCGGCCCTCGTCGCCGCCAGCGCGATTATTTTAGGGGATATCTCATGACCACACGCACACGCTGGTGGTGGATCCGACACGCCCCCGTCCGCACGACCGGCGGCCGGATCTACGGCAACACCGACCCCGTCGCCGACACGGACGACCCGCCCACCTATGCCGGGCTCGTCCGGCTCCTGCCGGCCGACGCGCTGCTCGTCACCTCGCACCTACAGCGCACTCACCAGACCGCCGACGCGATCAAGGCAGCCGGGCTCCCCTTGCCTGACCCACATATTGAGGAAGACTTGGCGGAACAGGATTTCGGCGACTGGCAGGGCCGCAAGCGCGAGGAGGTTTATGCCGAGCTCGACACCAAACACATGTTCTGGCTGACCCCGGCCCATACGCGCGCGCCCAACGGCGAGAGCTTCGCCGACCTGATGACACGGGTGACAGGCGTGATCGAGCGGCTGAATGCCGAACACGTGGGGCGCGACATCGTGGCGGTCACCCATGGCGGCACCATCCGCGCGGCGATCGGCCACGCGCTAAATCTCGATCCCGATGCGGCGCTGGCCTGCCAGGTGGACAACTGCTCGCTCACCCGGATCGATCACTTCGGACCCAGCGAGAGCCACCCCGACGGGGCCTGGGCGATTTTCCACATCAACTATATCCCCACCATGGACTCGACGCTGGTTCCCGATCACACCGCCATGCTAGCCTTGGCCCAGCGCTGAAACAGGGAAGTCCGGTGCGGAACCCGACGGTTCCAAGGCCGGCGCTGCCCCCGCAACTGTAACGGTCAGGCCCGGCGCAACACCCACTGGCGGAGGCCCGCCGGGAAGGATGTGACAGGGCCGTCGATCCGGAGCCAGGAGACCTCTTCGGCGCGTGACATTCGCGCAAACCCTCGGGAGGAGGAGCCGCGCCGTGACCGACGACCCGACCGGCCTCCGGTCTAAAACGACGAGCCCCGCGACCGGCGACGGTGCGCTGTTGCCCCCGCTGACACTAGTCCTCGGCGGGGCACGGTCGGGCAAGAGCCATCACGCCGAGAATCTGATTACCTGTCATCTCGAGGTGGGCATGAATATCGTTCGGCCGACCTATATCGCGACGGCGGAGGCTGGGGACCGTGAGATGGTCAACCGGATCGCCCAGCATCAGGCGCGGCGAGGCGATCGCTGGCACACCAAGGAGACCCTACTTACACTGGCCGAGACTATCGGCTCTGCAACCGCCGAAGGGCAACCAGCTCTAATCGATTGCCTGACCCTGTGGCTATCGAACGTGATGCATGCCGAGCTCGACCTCGACGCCGAGACCAAGAGCCTGCTCGACGCGTTCGAACATGCGAAGGGGCCCGTGGTCTGCGTGTCCACCGAGGTGGGGCTCGGCATCGTCCCCGATAACGCCCTAGCGCGCGCCTTCCGCGACGCCGCCGGCCATCTCAACCAACAGATCGCGGCCCAGGCCAACCGGGTCGAGTTCATCGCCGCTGGCCTGCCCATCACCCTGAAGAACGAGTTGTCATGAACCGCATTCCCGCCACCGTCGTCACCGGCTTCCTCGGTGCTGGCAAGACGAGCCTGATCCGCCATCTCCTAGAGAATGCCGGCGGCCGGCGGGTCGCGCTGATCATCAACGAGTTCGGCGATCTGGGCATTGACCGCGGCATCATCGAGGGCTGTGCGATCCTCGGCTGCCAGAAAGACGATGTCGTCGAGCTGGCCAATGGCTGCATCTGCTGTACCGTGGCCGATGATTTTCTGCCGACCATCTCGGCCCTGCTCGATCGCGACGAGCCGCCGGATCACATTGTCATCGAGACGTCCGGCCTCGCACTTCCCAAGCCCCTGATCAAGGCGTTCACCTGGCCCGAGGTCCGTGCCCGGGCCACGGTGGATGGCGTGGTGACCGTGGTTGATGCGGCCGCCGTCGCGGCCGGGCGCTTCGCTAACGATCCCGACGCGATCGCCGCAGCCCAGGCAGAGGACCCGTCGCTGGACCATAACAATCCGCTCGAGGAACTGTTCGTGGACCAAGTGAGTTGCGCCGACCTTATCATCGTCAACAAGGCGGACCTGTTGCCGGACGGCGACCGGTCGGTCGAGGCCGCACTCGCACCCCACCGACGCGCGGGGGTGCGCACCGTCGCCGCAACCCACGGCCAACTCGATCCGGCGGTGCTGCTCGGGCTCGACACCGAGGCCGAGGCCAGCCTCGACACGCGGCCCAGCATCCATGATGACGCCGACAAGCACGACCATGACGACTTCGACAGCTTCACCGTCGCGCTCGGCCCGGTGGACGACGCGGATGCCCTCGAACGGCGCCTGATCGACGCCGTTGCCGTTCATGACATCTTCCGCATCAAGGGCTTCGCCCATGTCCCCGGCAAGCCTCGGCGCCTCGTGGTACAAGGCGTCGGCAGCCGCTTCCAGCGCTATTTCGACCGGGACTGGGCGGCCGACGAGACACCGCGTACGGAGCTTGTCGTGATCGGGCGGACCGGCATGGACCGAGCCGGCATCGAAGCGGCAATCCGGGACGCCTGATGCACCTCCTAGCCGCCGTCCCGGGGTCCATCGACGACGGCTCCGAAGCCGTTGATCTCGGGCAGACCCCGGGCGACATCCTCGTGCTAACGTCAGCGGACACGGAGATCGCAGCGCTGGCGATGGCCAATCGCACCCGGCACGCGGACGACCCGGCCGCGCCCAGCCTCCGCCTCGCCAACTATTTGCGCCTCGGCCACAACATGTCAGTCGATCTCTATGTGGACGAGATGGTGCGCCACGCGAAGCTGGTGGTCTGCCGTCTCCTCGGTGGGCGGAGCTACTGGGCGTACGGCGTCGACGAGATTGTCGTGGCGTGCCGTGCCGCCGACACCCCCGTCGCCCTTCTCCCCGGCGACGACCAGCCCGACGCGGAACTGTCGAACCTGAGCTCCCTCGACGCGGACGCAACCCATCGCCTCTGGCAGTATCTCGTCCATGGCGGCATTGCCAATGCGGGCAACTTCCTCGCCTTCGCCGAGCACCTGATCGGCCACACCACCGACTGGCACGAACCCGCACCACTCACCCGGGCCGGGCTCTACTGGCCGGGCGAGAGCGAGGTCTCCCTCGATGCCCTGCGGGCGCACTGGACCGACGGCGCACCGGTCGCCGGCATCCTGTTCTACCGGGCGCTCATGCAGGCGGCGACCCTGGCGCCGGTGGACGCGCTGATCGACGCCTTGCAGAAGCATGGCCTCAACCCGCTGCCGATCCATGCCGCCAGCCTCAAGGATCCGCTCGCCGCCGCGATGATCGCCGAGACGTTCGCGGTCGCCCCGCCGGACGTGATCCTCAATGCTACCGGGTTCGCCCTGTCGGCCCCGGGTGCGCCGTTCGCGCGCGGGCCGCTGGCCGAGACAGACGCGGCGCTGCTGCAGACGGTCTTCGCCGGATCCGACGTCGAGGGCTGGCGTACTGGCGCGAACGGCCTGTCGGCCCGCGACATCGCCATGAACGTCGCCCTGCCCGAGGTAGACGGGCGGGTGTTGACGCGGGCGGTCTCGTTCAAGGGTACAACCGTACGTGACGCACTGACAGAGACCGACATCGTCGCCTACGAACCCGTGCAGGACCGCATCGACTTCACGGCGGGGCTCGCAGCAAACTGGGCGAGCCTGCGAAACGCCTCGGCCGCGGATCGTAAGGTCGCGATCGTGCTAGCTAACTATCCCAACCGGGACGGACGAATCGGCAACGGGGTCGGCCTTGACACGCCGGCCGGCGTGGTCTCAGCGCTCGAGGCCATGATCGCCGCGGGCTACGCGATCGAAGAGGCGCCAGCGGATGGCGGTGCGCTGGTCGCGCGCCTCCAGACCGGCCCCACCAATGCCGGAATCACCAGGCGGATAATCGAAGAGACACTGGCACTGCCCGACTATGAAACCTTCTTCGCGCACTTGCCCGGTGCCGTCCGCGACACAGTGACCGAACGCTGGGGGCCGCCCGAGGCCGACCCGATGTTCCTCGCCACCCATAACGACTGCGGCGCCTTCGCCATCCCCGCCTTCCGCTGCGGAAATGTCGCCATCGGGCTGCAACCGGCGCGCGGCTACAACATCGACCCGGCCGCGAGCTATCATGACCCGGACCTGGTGCCACCCCACGGCTACCTTGCCTTCTACGCTTGGCTACGCGATGCCTTCGCCGCCGACGCGGTCGTCCATTTCGGCAAGCATGGCAACCTTGAATGGCTGCCGGGTAAGGCCGTGGCCCTGTCGGAGGACTGCTTCCCCGAGGCCGCACTTGGGCCGCTCCCCCACATCTATCCGTTCATCGTCAACGACCCGGGGGAAGGCACTCAGGCCAAGCGCCGGGCCGCGGCGGTGATCGTCGATCATCTGACGCCGCCGCTCGCCCGCGCCGAGACCTATGGCCCACTTAAGGATCTCGAGGCACTAGTAGACGAGTATTACGAGGCCGCCAACGTGGACCCACGTCGCCTCGCGGTCCTTGGCCGCCAGATCGTAGCACTCGTGCGCGAGACCGGCCTCGACCGAGACCTGGGATTCGCTGCCGACGCCGACCTAGCCGATACGGACGCGCTCAACCGCCTCGACGGCTATCTTTGCGAACTCAAAGAGCTGCAGATTCGCGACGGGCTACATGTGTTCGGGAAGACCCCGGAGGGATCGCTGCGCACCGGGCTGCTGTCCGCGCTGGTACGCCTGCCCCGCGGAACGGCGGGACAGGAAGACGCATCGCTCCTGCGCACGCTCGCCGACGACCTAGACCTCGGCTTCGATCCGCTCGACTGTGATTTCGCCGCGCCTTGGGACGGCCCACGACCACACGAACTCGACGGCGACCGACCTTGGCGCACCGCGGGAGACACCGTCGAGCGGCTGGAACAACACGCGACGGAACTGATCGAGGGCACCGCCTCGCCGGACCCCGCATGGACCATGACAACAGCGGTGCTGGATCAGCTGACGGAAACTCTCGAGCCCGCGGTCGATGCTTCCGGCGCCGCAGAACTCGCGGGACTTCTTACAGGACTCGACGGGCGGTTTCTTCCCCCCGGCCCCTCGGGTGCGCCCACCCAGGGCCGCACGGACGTGCTGCCCACGGGACGAAACTTCTACTCGGTCGATACGCGCACTGTGCCAACCCCGGCAGCCTGGGAACTGGGCTGGAAATCCGCGCAACTCCTAGTCGAGACCCACGCCCAGGCCAATGGCGACTGGCCCCGCGCGGTCGCCCTGTCGGCCTGGGGCACCAGTAACATGCGCACCGGCGGCGACGACATCGCACAGGCCCTTGCACTGATCGGCGCGCAGCCAAACTGGGATGGCGCCTCGCGCCGGGTGACCGGGTTCGAGATCATGCCAGTTTCGGTGCTCGACCGGCCACGGGTCGACGTGACCCTGCGGGTATCGGGTTTCTTCCGCGACGCCTTCCCCGGCCTTATCGACCTGTTCGACAGCGCCGTCACCGCAATCGCCGCGATCACGGACGAGAGCCCTCGCGACAACCCGATCGTTGAACGGGCCGCCGCCGAATCCGCCCGGCTAGTTGCCACCGGTGTGTCCGAGGACGAGGCGTTCCGACGCGCGAGCTTCCGCGTCTTCGGATCGAAACCCGGCGCCTACGGCGCCGGGCTGCAGGCACTGATAGACGGGCGCGGCTGGGTGACCGCCGACGATCTCGCCGCCGCTTACATCGCCTGGGGCGGCTGGGCCTATGGAGCGGGCACGGGCGACGGCCAGGGCAAAGCCTACGGGATTGCGGCGCACGGCACCTTCGCCGCGCGCCTCAGCCAGGTCGAGGCGGTGATCCAGAATCAGGACAATCGCGAGCACGACCTGCTGGACAGCGACGACTACTACCAGTTCGAGGGCGGGATGGCGGCGGCGGTCACGGCGGAATCTGGCCGTGAGCCGACGGTTTATCACAACGACCATTCGCGGCACTTCGCCCCGGCAATCCGCACGCTGGAGGCCGAGATCTCCCGCGTCGTACGCGGGCGCGTGACCAATCCCAAATGGATCGCCGGCGTCATGCGCCACGGCTACAAGGGCGCGTTCGAGATGGCGGCGACGGTCGACTACCTGTTCGCCTTCGCCGCAACCACGAGCGCTGTGCGCGACGACCAGTTCGACGCTGTTTATTCGGCCTTCCTAGACGACGACCGGGTACGTGCGTTTCTCGCCGAACACAACCCCGCCGCGCTGACCGAGATGGCCGAACGCTTCCTCGAAGCCGCCGAACGCGGCCTGTGGCGGGCACGATCCAACTCGGCCTATGCTCGGCTCCATAAGCTGGCCGGGCCCCGGCGGGAGGAGATTGCATGAGCGACAGCGCAAAGAATGAAAATGACGACGCCCGCTGGGCTGAGAAGAAGCGCAAGCAGAAGGCCGCGCGCGACCGAATTCTCGCAACCAAGACCCGGGAGAAGGGCCTGCTGATGGTCCACACCGGCAAGGGCAAAGGCAAGACGACGGCCGCCATGGGGCTGGCCATACGCGCGCTGGGCAACGGCCTTAAGGTCGGTATCGTCCAGTTCGTGAAGGGCAAGTGGGAGACCGGCGAGCGCGAGATTCTCGAGGCTTTCCCTGACCGCGTGACCATCCGGGTCATGGGCGAGGGTTTTAGCTGGGATTCTCAGGACCGCCAGCGCGACATCGCCGCCGCCGAAGCCGCCTGGGAGATGGCGAAGGAAATGATCGCCGACCCGCAATATGGCCTCGTGGTGCTCGACGAACTCAACATCCCGCTGCGCTACGACCATCTCGACATCAATAAGGTCGTCGCGGGCCTCAACGCAAAACAGCCCGATATGCATGTGGTCGTCACCGGACGCAACGCGAAACCAGAGCTTGTCGAGGCCGCCGACATGGTCACCGACATGACCATGGTAAAGCATCACTTCCGCGACGACGTAAAGGCACAGAAGGGCATCGAGTTCTGAGGCACTTCCAGCCATGACCCTAAGGCCGAGAACCCCGGCCGTGATGCTCCAGGGCACCGGTTCGGACGTGGGTAAGTCGCTGATCGTTGCCGGTCTGGCGCGACTGTACGCGCGACAAGGGCTGGCAGTGCGGCCCTTCAAGCCCCAGAACATGTCGAACAATGCTGCGCCGGCGATGACCCGGGGGGCCGGTGCCTCGGGCGAGATCGGCCGGGCCCAAGCGCTACAGGCGCGCGCCGCCGGCGTTACATCGCACACGGACATGAACCCGGTGCTCCTCAAACCCCAATCGGATATCGGCGCCCAGCTGATTGTGAACGGCAGGGTCCGGGGCAACGCCGACGCGCGGGACTATCACGCGCTCAAACCCGGGCTCATGGACGACGTGACCAGCGCCTATGACAGGTTGGCCGCCGATGCCGATCTGGTGCTTATCGAAGGTGCGGGCAGCCCGGCCGAGGTGAATCTCCGCGTCGGCGATATCGCCAACATGGGATTCGCAGAAGCGGCTGACGTACCCGTTCTGCTGGTCGGCGATATCGAGCGCGGCGGGGTAATCGCCGCGCTGGTGGGCACCTGGACTCTCCTGTCGCCCGACGAGCGGGCCCGCCTAAAGGGCTACATCGTCAACCGGTTCCGCGGCGACGTCAGTCTATTCAACGACGCACCGCCGATTATCGCCAGACATACCGGCATGCCGTCGCTGGGAATCCTGCCCTGGCTCGACGCCGCGCAGGACCTGCCGGCCGAGGACACCGCATCGCTCGCCGCGCGTTATGAGGGGATTGGTTGGTCCGCGGCGAAGATCCGGATCGCCGTGCCACACCTGCCGCGCATCGCCAACTTTGACGACCTGGACCCGCTCGCCGCCGAACCGGACGTTGCCCTGCGCCTGGTGACACACGGCGAGGATATGCCTGCAGACGCCAATCTCATTCTCCTGTGCGGTTCCAAATCCACCCGCACCGACATGCAGGCCCTGCACGATTGCGGGTGGGCCGCCCAGATCGACGCAGCGGCGGCGCGTGGCGCCCATGTGATCGGCATCTGCGGCGGCTACCAGATGCTCGGCAGGGCCATCGCCGACCCGCACGGGATCGAGGGCCCGCCCGGTGAGACTCGCGGCTTGGGCCTGCTGAACGTGGAGACGGTGATCGCATCAGACAAGAAACTCGCGGCGGTCACCGGATCCGCGGCTGAATCCGGCGCGACGATCGCCGGTTTCGAGATGCATATGGGGGAAACGACCGGTCCCGATACGGCAACCCCAATGTTGCTGCTGGACGACGGCGGGGAACCACGCCCAGACGGTGCACAGGCCGTCGGCGGACGGGTCGCAGGCAGCTATGTGCACGGCCTTTTCTCGGCGGACACATTCCGTCAGGCGTTTCTGGCACGCCTAAACCCCTCACGAACCACGGGCTTCGCTTGGAACGCACATATTGAGGTTGTACTCGAGCGCCTCGCCGACCACATAGAGGAGCATCTCGACACGGCGCAAATCTTGGAGACTGCCCGCCGCGCATGACGCCATGACTGCGGAGCGGACGATGCACATTTTGAAATCATGCCTGACCCATCGCGGCGGCAACCATCTGGCTCGCCATTGCGCCTAAGGCAGTGCTTGCCGGTGCGATTCACAAGGATTTCCCAGAAACCGTCGTTTAGGCCAAGGCAAAGTATTCACAGTGCGGATTCAACGCACTAGCAGCGTGGCCAGCAGGGCGACGATTATGGCCTCAAACAGGCACGCCACCACGAACAGGTGGAGCGCGCGGCGAATATCGCCGCTGCCGGCCCGGGCTCCGAACTCGCCGCCGACCCACGGTTCATTCTCGACCCGTCCGTCATAAGCGCGCGGGCCCGCTAGGGCGACACCAATGCCGCCGGCCATCGCTGCCTCTGGCCAGCCGGCGTTAGGCGAGCGATGCTTGCACCCGTCGCGGGCAAGCACACGCAGAGCCGACAGGGGCCTGCCGCGTGGTACGAACGCACTCGCCAGCACGATCATCACGGCAGCGATGCGCGCCGGGACATAGTTCAGGACATCGTCAAGACGCGCCGCGACCATGCCGAACGCCGCGTGACGGGCGGTGCGATAGCCGATCATCGAATCCATCGTGTTGACGGTCTTGTAGACGAGCAGGCCCGGCAGACCGAAAAGCAGGTACCAGAAGACCGGCGCTACCACGCCATCGGCGAAGTTCTCCGCCAAGCTCTCGATCGCGGCCCGCGCCACCCCGTAGACATCTAGGTTCTTCGGGTCGCGGCCGACTATATGGGCGACTGCCGCACAGCCGCCCGCACGCCCGTCTCTATCGAGCGCTCTGGCGACATTGCGGACATGGTCAAACAGGCTGCGCTGAGCGATTAACAGGGTGAGCGCGGCCAGCTCCACTGCCCAACCGTAGAGATAGGACCGGGCGACCTCGCTCAGACCCCAGCCGACTGTCACCGCGAGCGCGATCATCGCCGCTACCACAAGTGCCCCCCGCAAGCGCCGCGCGGACTCGCCCCGCCATTCGTGGTTGAGGCGCTGGTCGAACCAGCCGATCAGCGCACCCAGCATCGCAACCGGGTGCGGAATATACCGGAACAACGCCCCGAACTCGCCGAAGACCCCGTCAATCACCAGCGCCGCGAACAGCACGGCGGCAATCGAAAGGCCCGCGATTTCGGGGTCGAGAAGCATCACGGCATCCTGCGAGCGCCGGCCGCGCCGGGTCAATCCGGGGCGGGCCCCCGAATGCCTCTAGCGGCATCTGTGCCTGCCCCTTGGCCAGGCGGGGCCGGCATGGTCTATTGCGGGGCGAGGAGCGAGATATGTACGATGATTTCGGGATTATGGTGTGCGGGCACGGCAGCCGAGACGAGCGCGCGGTGCGGGAATTCGCCGTCGTCGCCGAAGCCCTGCGGGCACGCTTTCCGGATCGCGATGTCGAACACGGATTCCTGGAGTTTGCGACGCCGATCATCCGCGAGGGTCTAGACAAGCTGGTTGAGCGCGGGGTCACCCGGATCTTTGCATTGCCCGGGATGCTTTTCGCCGCCGGCCACGCCAAGAACGACATCCCCTCGGTCCTGAACACCTACGCGGCCCAGAATCCCGGCGTCGAGATCATCTACGGTCGCGAGCTGGGCATCGATCTAAAGATGATCCGTGCGGCCGGCGACCGGGTTCGGGAAGCGATCGAGCGCGCCAATGCCGAGCATGGTGACGTGCCGTTAGATGAGACCATACTCCTGACCGTGGGGCGCGGCGCCTCCGACCCCGACGCGAATTCCAACGTGTCAAAGGTCTCGCGCATGCTTTGGGAAGGTCTGGGCTTCGGTTGGGGTGAGACCGCCTATTCCGGCGTCACCTTTCCGCTCGTCCAGCCCGGCCTGATGCATGCGGTGAGGCTGGGATACCGCCGAATCGTGATCTTCCCCTATTTCCTTTTCACTGGCGTCTTGGTCAACCGTATCTACGATCACACGGACATGGTCGCCGCCAATCACCCGGAAATCCAGTTCATCAAGGCGCCTTATCTGAACGATCACCCTCAAGTGCTCGAGACCTTCGCGGACCGAGTCGACGAGATTCGCAACGGCGCGAACCTAATGAACTGCCAGATGTGTAAGTACCGTGAGCAGGTGCTAGGCTTCGAAACGGAGGTCGGCCTACCTCAGGAAAGCCACCATCATCACGTGGAGGGGATCGGCACCGGGCATAGCCATGAACATGGCCACGATCACGGCTACCGCCATGGTCACGATCATGATCATGACCACGGAAACCATCACCCCTATCCCCATGCCGACCATCCGCACGGCCCGCGCACCCTGCCGGCGGAAAGCGAATGACAGGTCGACGCCCGTGTCGTGAGACGATGAACAACACCGCGGCCAACTATCTGCGCGACCCCGAGGCGATCTACGCCGCATCCTTCGCAGCCATCGACGACGCAGCTGACCTGTCGTCCGTCGCCCGGGATCTTCACAACATCGCGCGACGCCTCGTCCATGCTGTGGGCGATCCGGACCTAGTCGCCGATCTCGTCGCCAACGAGGGCGCCGGAGACGCCGGGCGCGAGGCGCTGCTCGCGGGTGCGCCGGTCCTGACGGATTCCCGCATGCTAGCCGACGGGATCATCCGCGCAGGCCTGCCAGCCAAGAACCGCGTGATCTGCACTCTCGGCCTTGGTAGCGTCGCTGGCAACGCAGCGCGCGGTGCAAAGACCCGCTCGGCCGCGGCAGTCGAGCTTTGGACCCCGTTTCTGGACGGTGCCGTCGTTGCCATCGGCAACGCGCCCACCGCGCTGTTCCGTCTACTGGAGGGCATCGCCGGCAGCTGGCCGCGCCCGTCGCTGATCATTGGATTGCCGGTCGGCTATGTCGGCGCAGCTCAATCCAAGGAGGCGCTCGTTGCCGCAGCACCCACGCCCTTCATCACCCTGCAAGGCAAGCGCGGCGGTAGCCCGCTCGCCGCCGCCGCTGTCAACGCCCTCGCGCGCGATGCAGCGGCGGACGGCACGGACACAGTGCAATTATGACCGCCTGGCTGAACATCGTCGGCGTCGGTGCCGAGGGTTTGGCGGGCCTGGCCCCGGCGTCCCGAACCCTTGTCGAGACCGCCGAACTAATCGTCGGCGGCGACCGTCACCTAGAGATGGTGACGAACGATGCCGCCCGGAAGATCGTCTGGGAATTTCCTCTCGACGGACTGATCGGGAAGCTCAAAGCGGCGCACGAGAACCGGATCGTCGTACTCGCCACGGGCGACCCCATGGCCTTCGGCATCGGCTCCACCCTAGCGCGACATTTTGACCCGGACGACATGACCATCCTGCCCGCACCAAGCGCCTTCAGCCTCGCCGCCGCGCGGCTTGCCTGGCCGCTCCACGGCTGCACCTGCCTGACCCTGCATGGCCGCCCCCTCGAGTTGCTCAATCATCACCTGCATCCGGGACGCCGCCTGCTGATTCTCAGCCATGACGGCACTACACCGGCGCAGATCGCGGAGCTGCTTCGTGACGCCGGGTTCGGCGCCAGCCCGATAACAGTACTGGAGAATATGGGGGCCGAAACCGAGACGCGTCGCGCAGCCCGCGCGGCCGACTGGTCCGGCGCGCGCGTGGAAGACCTCAACACCGTCGCGGTGGAATGCGTTGCGGGCCCGGAAGCGCGCATCCTGACGCCGGTCCCCGGCTTGCCCGACGACGCGTTTTCCCATGACGGGCAGATGACCAAACGTGTTGTACGTGCGGCAACCATCGCAGCCCTCGCGCCCCTGCCCGGACAGATATTATGGGATCTCGGCGCCGGCTGCGGGTCGGTGGCGATCGAGTGGCTGCGCGCGGCTCAAAACATCCAAGGCCGAGGCGCCAGAGCCGTGGCGGTGGAACGCGACCCAAAACGCTGCGACATGGCAGCCCGGAACGCCGCCCGGCTCGGAACCCCCTTCCTCGAGATCATCGAAGGCGACATAAGAACCGCCATGCCCGGTCTTCCCGACCCCAACGCCGTGTTCATCGGCGGCAGCCTGTCGACGGATGCGGGGCTGATCGATGCTGCCTGGGACCGTCTGCGCCCGGGCGGCCGTCTGGTCGCCAACACGGTCACCATCGAGGGTGAGCGCGCCCTGCTCGGCGCCCATGCCCGAGATGGCGGCGACCTGACACGGATCGCCGTCAGCCACGCCGATCCGTTGGGAGAACTAACGGGCTGGCGCCCGGCGATGCCCGTCACCCAATGGGGTGCGACGAAGCCATGACCGGTCGCATGGCCGAGAGCGGCACCGCCATCGGCATCGGCGTCGGGCCCGGCGACCCGGAGCTGATGACCCTCAAGGGTGCCCGAATTCTGTCCGGCGCAACCGTCGTAGCATACCCCGCCCCCGAACATGGCGACAGCCTCGCCCGGACTATCGCCGCGCCGCATCTGCGGGCAGACGCGACCGAGATTGCTATTCGCATGCCGCTGTCAGGCGACCGCTTCCCTATCGGGGCCGTTTATAACCGTGCGGCCTTGGAAATCGGCGCGCATCTGGCTCGCGGTGAGGACGTGGCAGTCCTGTGTGAAGGAGATCCATTCTTCTACGGATCGTTCATGTATGTGTTTGCACGGCTGGCCGAACGCTGGCCTGTCCAAGTCGTACCAGGCGTCTCCTCGCTGACCGCCTGCGCCGCGGTCACCGGGACGGCCCTCGCCGCACTGACCGACGTGCTGACCGTCCTCCCGGGGCCGTTACCGGACTACGCCCTGCGCGCGCGCCTAATCGAGACGGACGCGGCAGCCATCATCAAGGTCGGGCGCCATCTGCCGCGCCTGCGCGCGCTGCTGGACGAGCTGGGGCTCACCGGACAGGCCCGGTATGTGGAGCGCGCAACAATGGACCAACAGCATATCTGCCCATTGGCCGACGCCACGAACGCGGCCGCGCCCTATTTCTCGATGATCCTCGTCCATAAGCGCGGGACTGCGTGGGCGTGAGCGAGGAACACGACATCGCGCTGATCGCGCTCCATGCGAAGGGCGGGGCCCTCGCGCGCACGTTGCAGGGCTCGCTCCCCGGCACGCGGGTCCACGGCCTCGCATCGCGGGTCGACGATTGCGACGAGACCTTTGCCGACACCGCGGCGCATCTGGCAGACCTGTTTGCAAGCGGACGCACGATCGTGGGGGTCTGCGCGGCGGGCATCCTGATCCGCACGCTTTCGGCACGGATCGACGACAAGCTCACCGACCCGCCGGTGCTGGCAGTATCTCCTGACGGCGCCCACGTGGTGCCACTGCTGGGCGGCCATCATGGCGCCAACGGCCTTGCCTTGCGCATCGCCGCGATAACCGGCGGGACTGCGGCGATCACGACGGCCGGCGACAACATCCACGGCGTTGCACTCGACAATCCACCCGCCGGTTGGACGCTTGCGAACCCGGAAACCGCGAAGCCTGTCATGGCGGCAGCCCTTGCCGGCAATCCGCCGTCCCTTGTGATCGAGGCAGGAAACACAGATTGGCTCATGGAGCTTCCAGTCGGGCGGGACGGGACCTGGATGATACGGGTCACCGACCGCGCCATTGTGCCGGCCGCCGACGAGCTCCTGTTTCACCCGCCCAGCCTCGCGCTTGGCGTCGGCTGCGAGCGGGGCTGCAATCCGGACGAACTCATTGCGCTAGTCGAGGAAACTTTGGATGTCGCGGGACTGGCGCCGACATCGGTGGCAGTAATCGTCAGCATCGACTTAAAGGCGGACGAGCCCGCGGTCCACGCCGTCGCCGCACATCTGGGTGTGCCGGCACGCTTTTTTGACGCGCCGCGTCTAGAGGCTGAGACACCGCGGCTGGCTACACCTTCGGAAACCGTGTTCCGCGAAGTCGGCGCCCACGGCGTCGCCGAAGCTGCCGCACTCGCCGCCGCCGGGGACGAAGGTGCACTGATCATCCCCAAACGGAAATCCACGAGAGCCACCTGTGCGATCGCGCGCGGTCCCGATCTCGACCCTTCGGCAACCGGCCAGCCCCGCGGCACACTGTCGATCGTCGGCACCGGCCCCGGTGACAGCGCGCACCGTATCCCGGCCACCGACGCCGCTATAGAATCGGCGACGGACCTAGTGGGATACGGCCCCTATCTGGACATGCTGGGTTACGCGGCTGCGGAGAAGCAACGCCATGATTTCGGCCTCGGCGCCGAGGAAGAACGCTGCCGGCACGCGCTGGCGCTGGCCGCGGAGGGCCGCGACGTAGCCTTGGTCTCGAGCGGCGATCCCGGCATCTTCGCCATGGCGAGCCTGGTCTTCGAGCTTCTCGACCGGGATTCCAACCCGGCGTGGCGACGCGTCGAGATCGCCGTTCACCCCGGCGTGTCGGCGATGCAGCTGGCTGCCGCGCGTGCCGGCGCACCCTTGGGGCACGACTTCTGCGCCATCTCGCTGTCGGACCTTCTGACGCCCTGGCCGGCGATCGAGAGCCGCTTGCGCGCGGCCGCGGCCGCCGACTTCGTCGTCGCGCTCTACAATCCCGCCAGCCGCCGCCGGCGGCGGCAGTTCGAGACGGCGCGTGAGATTTTGCTGGCTGAGCGGCCGGGTGACACCCCAGTCGTCGTCGCCCGCAATCTCGCGCGCGAAGGCGAGCAGGTTACGATCCTGCCGCTCGCCGAGCTTTCGCTCGACGTGGTCGACATGCTGACGATCGTGATCGTCTGCAACAGTCAGTCACGTGTAATCGCCGGCGCGGGCCGAACATGGGCCTACACGCCGCGTGGCTATTCGGCGAAAACGCAGGAAAAGACTGCCTAGATGCTATGACGGCAGCCGGTTCACGCCACCACGGCCGGACTCATCAATCCAAAACACCTTACGAATGACGCGGATTCTTCGCCGCAAACGAACCCGATGACGAAGGTGTCCGGATTCTGTACGCCGGTCGCATGCCCGGTATCGCCCTAGAGGCGCTTGAAGAAGCTGAAGGCAATACAGCCGCCCTCGCGCGGGATAAAACCGCGGCTCTGGCCGCCGGGAAAATGGAGCATCTCCAGCCAAGCACCCGCCATCGCGGTGTCCTTGAGAAAATCCCGAAATGTAGTCTTGTCATCGACATTAGCGAAGACAGGTCGCTGACCAACCCCGCCAAAATGCTCAACAACGACGACCGGCGCCGCGCCGATGTGAGCGAGGGAACGTCGAAACGCGCGTCGGCAATATCGACCACGACGGCATCGGAGAAGACGTCCGAGCGCCGCTGTCCGGGAGTGGCCGACGACCGCGCGACCCGCCACGAACACCATGCACGTCGCTGCGAGTACTCGGAAACTCAACACATTCATGGTCTGACCTTTACCGCGATCACAGGGAGAATCGGCTGGCTATGACAGCGGCAGTGCTTTTGCCGGTACACTTCCCGTGCGCAAGGACATAAAAAGGCGTATGACCGTCTATTTCATCGGCGCCGGCCCCGGCGCACCGGATTTGCTGACACTGCGCGGCCGCGACCTGATCGCGCACTGCGCGGTCTGCCTTTATGCAGGCTCTTTGGTACCCCGTGAAATTCTCGATCACGCTCCGGCAGATGCCGAGATCACCGACACGGCCCCTCTCCATTTGGACGAGATCATCGCGCGGATCAAGGCCGCCCATGCCAACAGCCACGACATCGCGCGGGTGCATTCCGGCGACCCATCTCTCTATGGCGCGATCGGCGAGCAGATGCGCCGCCTCGATGCGCTCGACATTCCGTATGAGGTCGTCCCCGGCGTCCCGGCCTTTGCAGCCGAATCCGCTGCGCTGGACCGCGAGCTCACGCTGCCCGGGGTCAGCCAGACGGTCATCCTGACCCGCACTTCCGTTCGGGCGAGCGATATGCCGGCAGGCGAGGAGCTGGCACGGCTCGCGGAAGCCCGCGCAACCCTGGCGGTGCATCTATCCATCAACAATCTCGCCAATGTGGTGCGCGACCTGACGCCCCATTACGGCACCGATTGTCCGGTAGTCATTGGCTATCGGGTCAGCTGGCCCGACGAGCGGTTCATCCGCGGCACGCTCGCAACGATCCGCGATCTGGTCAAGGGGACGGGAATAACGCGCACGGCCCTGATCTTGGTGGGCCAGGTTCTGGCCGAAGATCTTGGCAACCGCTTCGACGACAGCCAGCTTTATGCAGCCAGCCACCACCATGTGCTGCGCCCGGCCCGAAAGACCGCTGACGACACCGACTGACGGCTCGGCACCTAACGTGCTGCCTTCTGGACGATAGCGGTGACCTGTCGCGAGCGACTATCACGCGCAAGGTCCAATGCGGTGCGCCCGGTGAAATCGGAGATCGTGACATCGGCGCCCTTGTCGATCAGCAACTGCACTATCTGTGCGTGCCCGCCACGGACCGCCGCCATCAGCGGCGTCCGCCCGTCGCGGTTCTCCAAGTCGATCGCCGCATCGAAGTACAGGAGAAGTTCGACGACGTCTAGGTGACCATTCTCGGCGGCGTAATAGAGCGCGCCGTTACCCACACTGTCGACCAGATCAACCCGGGCCTTATCCTTGAGCAAAAGTTCGATCGCATCATAGCTGCCCTCGATCGCACCCCAAATCAGCGCCGTCCGGCCGTCGGTGTCAGCCCGCGACTTCGGGTGCTGGCGCACGAGCAGTTCACGAACCCGTTCCACCCGATTCTCGTAGACGGCAACGATCAGCGCATCGTCGGCTAGAATGTTAGTCTGCGCATACGTGGCATCCGCCGGCATCAGCCCGAACGCAGCCATTGCGAGGGCGCCCGGAAACGTTGTCCGCCGAACCAGCTTCCGAAATGTCCCAAACATGCTCATCTTCCCTATGTCGCGCCCCCAGCGAGGCACGTCAAGTCACCTGTTCGCGCACCCAGGCGAGCGCCGCGTCGATATCCGCCACGCATGGCCCGGCCGGCGGATCCGGCCGCGCAACCATCAGCACCGGCAGGCCGAGTTCGCGCGCAGCATCCAGCTTCGCCCGGGTCGCCGAACCTCCCGAAGCCTTGCAAACGAGTACGTCAATTTTGTGTTCCGTCATGAGCCCTTTCTCGGATTCCACGTCGAAGGGACCGCGACCGGTGATCACTTCGCTGGACGGCACCGGCAGCGACACATCCGGGCTATCGATCATCCGCACCAGGAACCGGGTCTCCCGGCAATCCCGGAACGCAGCGAGTTCGGTACGGCCGACTGTCAAGAACACGCGGCGGCCGGCGCCGGGCAATTCGGCCGCGACCGCATTCAGATTGGAAAACAGCCGCCAATCATCCCCCGGACCGGGCTCCCAGGGCGGACGCAGGAGTGCGAGGCGGGGCACACCCGCATTCGCGCCGGCGCGACGCGCATTCTCGGAGATACCCCTAGCAAACGGGTGGGTTGCATCGATCATCACGCGTACCTCGTGGGTCACGAGATATCGCGCCAGTGACTCGGCGCCACCGAAACCGCCCGTCCGCACCCTACCGCGGGGTTGCCGGGGTGTGCGGGTGCGCCCCGCGAGCGACGTGATCACCTGGTACTCCGTCCCCCACGCGTCCATAAGCGCGTCTGCCAACGCCACTGCCTCGGCCGTGCCACCCAAGATAAGCAGTGCGGGACGCTCAGGGGCCGGCATAGGCAAGGACCTCCCCGTTACGAGCGACAACCAACACATCTATGTCGGCCGCCCCCGCAACCGACGCGCGGCAGGTTTCCCGCGCACCCCGGGCAATTGATAGCGCGAGCTGCGTGTCCAGCCCTGCCTCTGCCGCCAAGGCGAGGACAGCGCCAGCAGACACCGCCTTGTCGGCCTGCGCAACCAGCGAATCGGATGCGCCGAGCTCCGCCAAGCGGCTCACAAGGACGGGGACATCGATCGACGAGCGGCTCGAATGCAGATCCATGTGCCCGTCCGCGAGCTTCGAGAGCTTGCCGAACCCGCCGGCCACGGTCAGGCGCGGGACTGGGTGCGCCCGCACATATTTTAGGAGTGCGCCGGCGAAATCGCCCATATCGATGACGGCCCGCTCCGCCAGCGCATGATGCGCCCGCACCGCCGTTTCCGATGTGCGACCGGTCGCCCCCGCGACATGGCCCAGGCCAGTCGCCCTAGCCACGTCGACCGCCCTGTGGATCGAATGAATCCAGGAAGCACAGGAGTATGGGATCACCACACCGGTCGTCCCGAGCACGCTGAGCCCGCCGACGATGCCAAGGCGCGGATTGGCGGTCTTCTCCGCGAGGGCGCCGCCGCCGGGAATCGATATGGTCACCAGTACGTCAGGCGCCACCCCGAAGTCTCCGGCGACCTCTTGCAGCGCACCGGCGATCATTTCGCGCGGCTTCGGGTTGATCGCGGGCTCGCCCGGGGCCACAGGCAATCCCGGCAGGGTGACGGTTCCCACGCCCTCGCCCGCCGCGAAGCACACACCCGAACCCGCGACGGCATGTGTAACCTCGCAGCAAATCCGCGCACCATGGGTCACATCGGGATCATCACCCGCATCCTTGACGACCGCCGCAAACATACCCCGTTCGGTCCGGCACATCTCGGCGAGGTCGAAAGTCGCGCGCAGGCCGCGCGGCAGCCGCACGGCGACGGAATCGGGAAACCGGTCCGAGAGGAGAGCCTCGTAGGCTGCCTTTGCCGCAGCTGCCGCGCACGCACCGGTCGTCCACCCGCGGCGCAGACTGCCCGAGGGCGGCCGGGCGGACTCTTCAGGCGTGTCGACGGTGGCGCTCATACACCTATCGTAGCGCCCCACGAGGTTGCCGGGCCAGCCGTCCGGCGCTAGCCTCACCGGATGAATATCGACGCACTCGATCTCCCGGCGTTCCGGCCCGGCTGGGTCTGGCTGGTGGGCGCCGGTCCTGGCGATCCGGCTCTGCTGACCGTGGGAGCACTGCATGCGCTGCAGACGGCGGATGTTGTGGTGCACGACGCGCTGGTCGATGACCGGATTCTTGTCCTCGCGAACGCGGACAGCGAGCTAATCTATGCGGGCAAGCGCGGCGGAAAGCCATCCCCGAGACAGCCGGACATCTCGGCCCGGCTCGTCGCCCTGGCGCGCCAGGGCAAGTGCGTCCTGCGCCTTAAGGGCGGCGACCCCTTTCTGTTCGGGCGCGGCGGCGAGGAAGCGCTAGCGCTCGTGGCGGCCGATATCCCCTTTCGCATTGTTCCGGGGGTAACCGCGGCTGTGGGAGGGCTCGCATACGCCGGCATCCCTATGACCCACCGCGCCACCGCGACCGCCGTGACCTTCGTCACCGGCCACAACCTATCCGGCAAGGTCCCCGACGATCTCGACTGGCCGTCGCTCGCGGCCGGCGCCCAGGTCCTGATCTTCTATATGGCGCTCAAGCATATCGACGAGATCGTCGGTCGGCTAATCGGCGCTGGCCGGTCGCCCGATACGCCGGCAGCCCTGGTTGCCCATGCGACCACCGACGCCCAGCAGGTCGTCGAAACAACGCTCGCGGCGGCGAAACAGGCGGCCAAATCCGTGACGCCGCCTGCGCTTTTCGTTGTCGGCGAAGTCGTCCGCCTACGCGACGGGCTGGACTGGCTCGGCGCGATCTCCGGCCGCGTTCTGACCGCCGACCCGCTGGGCCATGGGGATCTGCGCGATGCGGTCTGAACGCGTGAGTACGCCAGAGTCCGAAACACCCACGAAGATTCCGTTGATGATCTACGCGGCCCTGGTTCTCCCATCGGCTCTAACGGTGTTCGCGTATCTCGAACTCATGAACCGGGAACTGGGCCTGCCCGCACGCCTCAACGCTTTTATCATCAGCCTCGGAACGCTGGCCGGTGTCCTACACATGCTGGGAGTCGTGCCACGGCAGCGCCACCTGTGCGCATTCGCCGGTCCCACCGTCGCCTTGCCGGTCATGGCCTCCGGTATCGTCTCTCTGATTACGACATGACCCCGCCGCGATGCCCCGCCCCAAAGGCTTGATCATCGCCGCGCCCGCCTCGGGCAGCGGCAAGACCGTACTAACCCTCGGCCTGCTGCGCGCGCTGCGCAATGCGGGCAGGCCGGTCGCAGGCGCAAAGGCCGGACCCGACTATATCGATCCCGCATTCCACGCTGCCGCCAGCGGTCATCCCGCGTTCAACTTGGATCACTGGGCCATGCGCCCGACAACCCTAGAAAGGTTGCTGAGATCTTGGCCCGGCACGCCGGAGACGCTGATAGTCGAGGGAGTGATGGGGTTGTTCGACGGAGTGCATCTGCCCGACCGGCCCGACGCCGGATCGACCGCCGATCTCGCGGCTCTTACCGGCTGGCCGGTGGTGTTGGTGGTCGACGCCGGGAAACAGGCGGCGAGCGTCGGCGCGCTGGTACGCGGCTTCGCCCGGCATCGCGACGATGTGCAGGTGGCCGGGGTGATTTTCAACCGTGTCGCTAGCGCAGCCCACGCCTCCGTTTTGCAGGCGGCAACCCAAGCCGCGGCACCCGAAATACATATCCTCGGTACAGTCGTTCGCGACCCGGCCTTGGCGATGCCCGAACGCCATCTGGGGCTTGTCCAAGCGGGCGAGCATGAGGAGCTGGAGACCTTTCTGGCAGCCGCGGCGCAAGCCGTCGTGGATCAGGTCGATCTCGGCGCGCTGGTCTCGCTGGCCCGGCCCAGCGTCCGGACAACATCAACGGCAGCGCCCGCGGGGGCGCCGCTGCCGCCCCTCGCGCAAAGGATCGCCGTGGCCCGGGACCGGGCATTCGCCTTCTGCTATCCCGACATCCTCGACGGCTGGCGCGCATCGGGCGCCGAAATCCTGGCCTTCTCGCCGCTCGCCGGCGAGGCGCCGGACCCCAAAGCTGGCGCGATCTACCTGCCCGGGGGCTACCCCGAGCTTCATGCCGGAACCCTCGCAACGGCAAAAGCGTTCCTCGGCGGACTACGTGACGCGGCCGCGCGCAGCGCCATAATCTTTGGCGAGTGCGGCGGTTACATGATCCTCGGTCGCGGCCTCATCGACGCCGACGGCATACGCCATGCGATGGCCGGTCTGTTGCCGGTCGAGACGAGCTTCGCCCACCGACGACTGCATCTCGGCTACCGAGAGGCGGAACTATGCGCCGACGGGGCGCTAGGCACTGCGGGCGACCGGTACCGAGGACACGAGTTTCACTATGCCTCCGTGGTCAAGGAACCGACGCAGACGCCCCTTTTCAAGACCATGAATGCACGAGGAGAGTCGCTCGGGGCGGCGGGCGCCGTCGCGGGCACGGTATCGGGATCCTTCATTCACCTGATCGACCGGGTAGAAGCATGAACGACACGACCCGATTCTGGGAGACCAAGGGACTCGCCGAGATGGACGAGGCGGAATGGGAATCTCTTTGCGACGGCTGCGGCCAGTGCTGTCTCTTCAAGCTCGAGGATGCCGATACGGGCGAGTTCGCGCTGACCGACGTCGCCTGCCGCTATCTCGATCACAACAGCTGCCAATGCAGCGATTACCGAAACCGAAGCCGCAATGTGCCCGATTGCGTGAAGGTCGCACCTGACAACATCGCCAAGCTGCGCTGGATGCCCGAGACCTGTGCCTACCGGCTCCTCGCAGAGGGCAAGGAGCTATTCTGGTGGCACCCTCTGGTTTCGGGTGATCGGGAGGCCGTCCACAGTTCGGGTGCCTCGGTGCGCGGCAAGGCAATCAACGAGGACATGGTGGATGATCTCGAAGACCATGTGATCCGTCAGCTCAACAAGGAGCTAGGGAACGGCATGCCTCCGCTCGGTACCCCGCCGAAAGACCCAGAGACAGGGTGAGGAATCCCGTTTAAAAAAGCGATGGGATTCTGGGAGAACAAAATGACCAATCAACCCGCAGGCGTCTTCGCCGCTTCGCTAACGCCGATGACAGCCGAACTCGAAATCGACATGCCAGCCGCTGTCGCCCACAATCAGTGGCTACTCGCAAATGGCTGCGACGGCGTGGCCCCGCTCGGCACCACCGGCGAAGCGAACTCCCTGTCGATCGACGAACGCCTAATGCTGCTCGACGCGCTGGCCGATGCCGACATCACCGGCCCACAGCTGATCGCGGGCGTCGGCTGCACAGCGATTCCCGACACGGTCACCCTCACCCGAAAGGCTCTAGCCAACGGCGCCAGTGGCGTACTCATGCTGCCGCCCTTCTACTACAAGGCACCGAGCGAGGATGGGCTGTTTGCGGCCTATGCAGAGGTCATTGAGCGGGTTGGCGATACGGCGCTACAGATATATCTCTACAACTTCCCTCAACAGGTCGGCTTCGAACTGCCGCTCAGCCTGATCGCCCGGCTAGTCGAGGCCTATCCCGATACCGTCGTCGGCTCGAAGGATTCGTCAGGCGACTGGCAGCGCATGGAGCGCACCCTCGCGGAACTTCCCGGCTTCCGGCTGTTCCCCGGTTCCGAGGAGTTCCTGCTGGCTGGACTTCGCCAGGGTGCTGTCGGCTGCATCTCGGCAACCGTGAACGTCAATGCACCCCAAGCACAAGCCGTTTACGCAAACTGGCGCGGCGGCAATGTGGATGCGTCGCAGAACCATCTGACCGAGCTGCGTATGGCCTTCAAGGGTCTGCCCGCGGTCCCGGTGATGAAGGCCTATCATGCACGCGAGCGCAACGCCCCGGACTTCGCTCACCTGCGCCCGCCCTTCACGCCCGCGAGCGAGGCCGATCTCGCGACGGTCAGCGAGCGGCTCGCGGTGGCAAAATTCCAGCTCGCCGCCTAGTCCGCGGGCGTAGCTCCCGCGGCAGGCAACCTCTTGCCCAGATTGACCAGCGCGACGCCAGCGAACACCAGCCCCATGGCGAGCCAGAGCCAGACCGTCGGCTCCTCACCGTAGAACCAGGCACCCCAGCCGACTCCCATGATTGGCACCAGATAGCCGACTTGCGCCAGATACACCGCACCGACCAGCTTGACGATCGTGTAGAACAGCGCGAAGGCGCACACGGTTATCCCGGCATAAATCAGGATCACCCAGTCGCTCACCCCGAAATCGATCCAGATCGGATGAAACGAGTCGGTGAACAGGGAAACCAGCAGTGCGCCCGAGGCGGCCGCGAACATCGTGCCCATGGCCAACGCGAAGGTGTCGCCGCCCTTCGGCCGCCAGACCTCAGCTATGACGTTACTGGTCGCCCATAGAGCCGGCGTTACAAAAGCCAGCAACGCGGTGGGCAGCAACTCCGGCGTGGGCAGGCTGCCGCTTGGCAACACCAGCACGGCAGCGCCCGCGAAGCCGAGCACCACCCCGGCCGCGCGCATCGGGGTAAAGGTCTCGAGCCGGATAAAAAGTGCCACCACATAGGTGATCACGGGCGCCGTGATAATGATGACTCCCATCAGCGCCACCGGTAGTTCGCGCATCACGAACACCATGTTGGTGTTCGGCAGTGCGAGGCCGACCCAGCCCATGACCAGATAGTAACGTAGGTGTGGAACATCGAAGATCAGCGGAACCCGGCGCAGCAGGCAGATGCCGAGCAGGATGACCCCCGCCAGCCCAGTTTGCCACACAACCATGCCCAGCGGCGGCACTCCGTCGAGGGCGACGAACTTGACGATCGACGGCCCGAGCCCCCAGATGACGCTCAGCACCAGCAGAAGGACGAGCGGCAGCATCCGGACATTCATGCGCCCGAGACTGGACTCGGTCATGCGATGGCTCCCAGCAACAGGCAGTTCATGCAGCCTTCGTCTTGCCGAGATTGACCAGCCCCACCCCGACGCCGACGATCACGATCGCGACCCAAAGCATAACAGGCACGCCCTCGCCGAAGAACAGCACGCCCCAGCCAACGCCGAACAGCGTGACGAGATACCCCACCTGACCCAGATAGACAGCGCCGGCTAGGGCGACAATCAGATAGAACGTGAGAAACGCAACGGCGGTGGTAAACGCAAAGCCAAAGAGGACCATCTCGCGATAGGCAAAATCCGCCCAGACGGGATGGAAGCTTCCGTCGATCAGCGCCACTACCAACGCCCCGCCCGCGGCGGCGAACATGGTGCCGGCCGCAAGCGCAACATTGTCCACATTCTCCGGACGCCCCCATTCGGCATAGATGTTCGCGGTCGCGTAGCCCGCGGGCACGATGAAGGCCAGCAGCGCCACCCCGAGCAATTCGGGCGACGGCAGGCTGCCTTCGGGGATGACCAGTACGCCGGCCCCAGCGAACCCTACGAGGATACCTAGGCCACGAAGCAGGTTGAGCCGCTCAACCCGCAGCAGAATGGCGAAGACATAGGTCAGGAGGGGCGAAAACAGGACCAGTACAGAGACATAACCCACCGTCAGATGCCTAACCGAGAAGACCAGCATGATGTAGGCAAGGTCGATGCCGATCACACCGATCATCACATAGTAAATGATCGCCCGCCGGTTGATCCGAATCGGCGTTCGCCGCACAAGGCACACGATCGACAAAAGGATTCCGGCACCGAGGGTCTGCCAGAAAACGACCGCCGGCGGCGAGATTCCGTTAGTCACGAGCGCCTTCGAGAAAGCAGGGTTCCCACCCCAGATGGCGCCGAGCATTATCAAAAGAAGGAGCGGCAGCCACCTGACGTCACCACCGTCCGCTGGGGTAGAATTCGACATTTCAGTGTTCCCTCTGAATCGTCCCGGTCGCATTCATGGGCCAGACACCTATTCCTCATATCGGTTACTCACAAGGCCGTAAAGCGACGCGCTGCAGGACTGGCATTACCGTGAACTAGGTCCCGGGGCTGTCAGGGCGCGAATTCGCCAGTATTCTCATGAATGTCGATTCCTCGCCTCAGCCGGACAGACGCCACATGCCCCACAACACAGACGATTCCCTCGAACTCAAGGACGTAACGCTGAGCCTCGACGGCGTGCACCTGTTCGCGCCGCTGAACATTATTGTCAGAGCCGGCGAGGTGGCCACTATCATGGGCCCGAGCGGCTGCGGCAAGTCTTCCCTGCTCAGCCATATCTGCGGCACGCTAGCCCCTGCGTTCACGGCGCGCGGCGACGTTACCCTAGGCGAAACACGGCTCGACGGATTACCACCCGACCAGCGCAACATCGGCATCCTCTTTCAGGACGATCTCCTGTTTCCGCATCTATCGGTGGGCGAGAATCTCGCCTTCGGGCTACCACCCGATATCCGCGGACGCGAAGCGCGGCGGACGCGAATAGAGATCGCGCTTGATGACGCCGGACTCCCCGGCATGGCCGACCGTGACCCGACGACCCTGTCAGGAGGGCAGCGGACGCGGGTTGCGCTCATGCGCAGCCTCTTGTCTCGCCCGCGTGCGCTCCTGCTGGACGAGCCCTTCTCAAAGCTCGACGCCGGACTGCGCGACCGGATACGCGACTTCGTGTTCGAACATTCACGCGCCAATGGTATTCCCGCACTACTCGTCACCCATGACCCAGCCGACGCCGCCGCGGCGAATGGCACGAAGATCGAGCTGCAATGAGCTTCGTCGCCAACAGCGGACGGCCGCCGCCCGGTCGTCTCGCGATGGCCCTGCTGCTCGGTCTCCTCGTCTCGTTTGCGCCGATGACGATTGACCTTTATCTGCCGGCCTTTCCCATAATGTCGCGCGAGCTAGGGACGGATGCGAAATCGATCCAGCTCACACTCAGCGTCTACATGGTTGGCTTCGCGCTGTCTCAGACCTTCTTCGGGCCGGTCTCCGATCGCTTCGGGCGAAAGCCCACAATCATGCTAGGTACGTCGATCTACCTAGTCGCAAGCGTCGCCTGTGCACTGGTTACCAGCGTAGAGCAGCTGATAATATTCCGACTGTTTCAGGCGATTGGCGCAGCGGCGGCGCCGGTCGTCGCCCGTGCAGTTGTGCGTGACATGTTCACCCGCGAAGAGGCCGCGCGCATGTATTCGGTGGTCACGACGGTCGTCGCAATCGCACCCGTGATCGCCCCGGTACTAGGCGGCTTTATAGTCGTCTGGCTCGGCTGGCGGGCGAATTTCTGGATCCTGACCGGGTTCGGCGCCAGCGCAATGCTGCTCGTGATCGTGCTTCTGCCAGAGACCAACAAGAATCCCGACCCGACGGCCACCCGGGCGAGTCAGATGCTGCGCAACTTCGGTACAATGCTCTCGAACCGAGCCTATGTGGGCTATGTGCTGACGGTGATGGGTAACTTCAGCGGCCTGTTTGCCTACCTACTCGGTGCCTCTTTCGTGCTCGTGGACCAGCTCGGTATGTCGCCGGAGAGTTTCGGGCTATCCTTCAGTGCCGCGTCGGTTGGCTTCATGTCCGGCGCCTTCCTCGGCAGCCGGATCGTGCGCCGCGCCGGTGTCGAGCGCATGTGCCTGATGGGCACCTTCTGCACGGCCGCCAGCGGCACGGTGGTCTTCGGTCTGATCTGGCTTGATGTGATCTCGATCTGGTCAATCATCCTGCCCACAATCGTCTATTTCTTCGGCATGGGCATTTCCCAACCGAATATTCAGGCGGGCGCCATATCACCCTATCCCCAGATGGCCGGCGCCGCGGCATCCCTGCTCGGCCTCGCGCAATATGTCTCCGCCGGCATACTGTCGATGGTACTGGCGCTCTTTGCCTTCGACCAGACGTTCCTGCTGGCAACCGTCATGGGTGCATCCGGAGTCTTCGCCTTCCTAATTTTCGTCCTGCTGATCTGGATGCCGCTGAAGCGCGGCACGGACTGACTGGCCCGCCTAGTCCGTTTGGCGCTCGTCGGAGGTCCGGTTGATCCGCTCGTGCACGGGGCGTGCCGCCGGCGTGCGCGCGACACGTGCGGGACTCTCCGCTGAAGCCGCAACCGGTGTCGACATGAAGTCCTTCCAGATAGCCGCCGGAATGCTCGAACCCGTTATCCGTGCGGTCGGGCTGTTGTCATCGTTCCCGACCCAGACTGTGACAACCAGGTCGCCGGCGAAACCGACGAACCACGCATCTCGAAAATCCTGACTCGTGCCCGATTTTCCAGCGGCGGGCCGGCCTATCTTCGCAGCCTTGCCGGTGCCCCACTCAACGACGGCGCGCAACATGTCCGTCATCTGTGCCGCCGCGTCGGCCTCGATGACACGGCGGGGAGTGCGGACCGGGCGGCGGAACAGGACCTCGCTCCCCTGAAGGACCTCAGTAACTCCATAAGGTGCGACCGCGAACCCACCATTGGCAATCACCGCATAGGCGGCAGTCAGCTCGAGCGGCGTCACCTCCCCGGCCCCTAGGGCGATCGAGGGGTGCGGGGTCAACTGCGCGGTGATACCGAGCCGCCGGGCCGTCTGCACGACCCGGCCACGACCGATGTCTTCGGCAACGCGCACCGCGACAGTGTTGAGCGACCGAGCAACTGCCTCGCGCAAGGTGACCTCACCGCGAAAACTCCGGGAGAAGTTCTGGGGGGTCCAGCCATCCACGGTAATCGCGGCGTCGCGCACCCGGCTGTCGGGGGTCATCCCGGATTCGAGCGCCGGCAGATAGACGATCGGCTTAAATGCGGAACCGGGCTGGCGCAACGCCCGGGTCACTCGGTTGAACTGGCTCTCGCCGTAACGGCGGCCGCCTACCATCGCCAGCACTGCACCATCGCTGCGCATTGCGACCATCGCAACCTGTGCGCCTTTGGTATCCGCCCGCGCGATCGCAGCCTCGGCGTGTGCCTGAAACGCGGGATCGAGGGTGGTCTCGACCGCAAGGTCCGCACTGGTGGTACCGGCGAACCCCGCCGCGCGCTCCAGCGCCCAGTCGGCAAAATACCGCCGGGCCTCACCGCTGGCGCGTGGACGCGGCAGCGCCTCGTTCCCCCGACCGGGCCAGCGCGTGTGCCCAATTTTCACCGCCTCTTCCGCGGTAAGGAAGCCCGCATCCGCCATCGTCCCTAGCACTGTGCGGGCCCGGTTATGCGCCGCTGCCTCGCTGTTGTCAGGGTTAAGCCGAGAGGGTGCTCGCAGCAGTCCAGCCAAGACCGCTGCCTGGTAGGTGTCGATATCGCGCGCCGAGGTCCCGAAATAGCGCTGCGCCGCCGCTTCGACCCCATAGGTGCCAGCCCCGAGATAAACTCGGTTCAGGTAAATGGTGAGTAGCTCGTCCTTCTCGAAGCGGCGCTCGAGATTAACGGCCAATATCAGCTCGCGGAGCTTGCGCTCAAAGGACCGTTCCGGGGTCAGAAACAGGTTCTTAGCCAGCTGCTGGGTCAGGGTCGACCCGCCCTGAACGACCCCGCCGGCGCGCAGGTTCGCCAACGCCGCACGCGCGATCCCGCGCAGATCCACGCCCGAATGCTCGAAGAAACGACGGTCCTCGATCGCGACCACAGCCTGCACGAGCTGAGGTGGTAGCTCGTTCACCGTCAGCCGCGCGCCATACAGATCACCATAGCCGGCGACCAATGACCCGTCGGCCGCGACGATAGTCACGCCGGGACGACGCATCTTGTCTGCAGTAGGGCCGAGTGCATCGACGTTCGGCAAATTCCATGCGAACCAAGCCAGCAGCCCGGCCAGTGCCAACCCGCCCCAGATGCCGAGCACCAGTAACCATTTCGTGACCCGCCACAGCAGGCTGGACGGCGCGTGCGCCGGACGGGTGGGTGTTTTCTTCGCCGGGCCCCTAGTGGCCTCGCGGAGTTTCTTCTGGGACGGTTTACTCATGGGCGCGAAGAATGCCGCATCGGCTTGGCCGAATTGTGGCGAAGCCCGGCCGTTGGCCTAAACGTCGAGATTGGCAACCTTCAGCGCGTTTTCTTGGATGAAGTTCCGCCGAGGCTCAACCTCATCCCCCATCAGGGTCTCGAAGATGTTGCCTGCCGCATCTGCTTGGGCCACCCGCACCTGAAGCAGGGCCCGTGCATTCTGGTCGAGCGTGGTCTCCCAGAGCTGATCGGGATTCATCTCGCCAAGTCCCTTGTAACGCTGCATCGAGATGCCCTTACGGCCCGCCTCAAACACCGCACGCAGCAGGGTCAACGGACCCGTGATCGTATGCTCTTGGTCCTTCGCGATCAGACGTGAATGCTCGACATAGGTGTCCCGAAGATCTGGCCAAAGCTCGTTCAAGCGCCGCGCCTCGGACGAGTTGATGATCCGGTCGTCGATTACCAGCGTTTCCGTCACCCCCCGCAGAGTACGCATGAATGTTAGCGCGCCATCGTCGCGTTGTGCGCCCTGCCAACCGCGCTCCAGCCGGTTGGACAGCCGGTCGAGCATCCAAGCAATGGCCTGTGCGGCCTCGGATGCGCGCTCTGTGTCGGCAATCAGGTCGGGATTGACGGCCCCGGCGATCGCCGCCTGCTCCACAACCGTTTCGTTCGGCAGATAAGCGGTCAGGGGCTGGATCAGCTTGCGAACCTCGAGCGCGATATCAAGCATCGCCCGCAAATCCGCACCCGAACGCTGGGTGCCGTCGCTCAGGTTGAGCACGGCCTCTCCCAAGCCGGTGTCCATCAGATAATCTTCCATCGCCCGGTCGTCCTTGAGGTAAACCGCCGACTGGCCGCGCTGGACGCGATAGAGCGGCGGCTGGGCGATGTACAGATGCCCGCGCTCCACGATCTCCGGCATCTGGCGGTAGAAGAAGGTCAGGAGCAGCGTGCGGATATGCGAGCCGTCCACATCCGCGTCAGTCATGATAATGATTTTGTGATAGCGCAGCTTCGCGATGTCGAAGTCGTCGCGGATACCCGTCCCGAGCGCCGTGATCAGGGTGCCTATTTCCGCCGACGACAGCATCTTGTCAAAGCGCGCGCGCTCAACATTCAGAATCTTACCGCGCAGGGGCAGTATAGCCTGGAAGCGCCGCTCACGTCCCTGCTTGGCCGATCCGCCCGCACTATCGCCCTCGACGATGAACAGTTCGGCCTTCTCAGGGTCGCGCTCCTGACAGTCGGCGAGCTTGCCCGGCAGAGACGCCATGTCAAGCGAACCCTTGCGCCGCGTGAGCTCGCGCGCCTTGCGCGCCGCCTCACGGGCGGCGGCGGCCTCGATGATCTTTTCGATGACCGCGCGGGCCTCGTTGGGATGCTCCTCGAACCACTGGCCGAGCCGGTCGCCGACAGTTGATTCGACGATCGGACGGACCTCGGATGAGACCAGCTTGTCCTTAGTCTGGGAAGAAAATTTCGGGTCTGGGACCTTGACCGACAACACACACGTAAGCCCCTCGCGGGCATCGTCGCCCGTGATCGCAAGCTTGGCCTTCTTCGCAAGCCCGCTCTCATTGGCATAGTTGTTGATCGTCCGGGTCAGTGCGCCGCGGAACCCCGCCAGATGGGTGCCGCCATCGCGCTGGGGAATGTTGTTCGTGAAACACAGCATCGTCTCGTGATAGCTATCGTTCCACTGCAGGGCGACCTCGACGGTCACACCGTCCTTCTCATCGATGATATGTATCACCTCCCCGGCCAAGCCCTGACGGTTGCGGTCGACATAATCGACAAACGCCTTCAGCCCACCTTCGTAGAACATCTCGGAACGAACCGGCTCGACACCGCGCGCATCCGTCAGGACTAGAGTTACCCCCGAGTTCAGGAATGCGAGTTCACGCAGCCGGTGCTCCAGCGTGTCGAGGTCGAATTCGACCATGGTGAAGGTCTCGGGCGACGGCAGGAAGGTGATCTCGGTGCCGGTAAGCGGACCGTCGTCCATGTCGGGGGCGTCTTCGGCAATCTCGAGTTCACCATCCACCTCGCCATGGACAAAGCGCAGCTTGTGCTCCTTACCGTCGCGCCAGATACGCATCTCTAGCCACTTTGACAGGGCGTTCACAACTGATACGCCCACGCCGTGCAGGCCGCCTGAGACCTTGTATGAATTCTGGTCGAATTTCCCGCCCGCATGCAGCTGGGTCATTATCACCTGAGCCGCCGAGACGCCCTCTTCCTCATGGATGTCCACCGGAATGCCGCGGCCATTGTCAACAACCGTGACCGATCCGTCGGGGTTCAGGGTTACATCGATGGTATCGCAATGACCTGCGAGCGCTTCGTCGATAGCATTGTCGACCACCTCATAGACCATGTGATGCAAGCCGGATCCGTCATCCGTATCGCCGATATACATGCCCGGGCGCTTACGCACGGCGTCGAGGCCTCGCAGGACCTTGATTGAATCCGCGCCGTAATCCGCATCGTCAACGTCCGGGGCTTCCTCGATCTCGGGAGCTTCGGGGCTATCGCTCATGGCGAGTCTCCTTTGATCGGCACGGCGGTGCCGGCATTCACTTCGAAAATCTGTGCGTGCGCGCCGAAGGCCTCGAAGAGCTGCCGGTCGGTGCCGGTCAACCAAGCCTGGGCGCCCAGCGCGATGATACGCTCGGCCAGCGCCGCACGACGGTCAGCGTCCAGATGGGCCGCCACCTCATCCAACAACAGGATCGGCGCAGCGGCGCGGGACAGTACAAGCAGATGCGCATGGGCCAGAACGATGGCAATGAGCAACGCCTTCTGCTCGCCGGTCGAGCAAAGCGATGCGGCCATGTCCTTGTCCTGATTGTGCACCACGAGATCACTGCGGTGCGGACCATGCAGCGCGCGACCGGCATCCGCATCCCGCGCCCGTGCTGCCGCCAATGTTTCACGCAAGCGATCCTCGGCCTCGAGCGCCGGACCGTCCGCGAGCCAGGACTCGACCTCGCCCTCGAAAGCGAGCGCCGCCGCCGGAAAATGCCGCACCCGCGCACCCGCCTCGGCCGCAATCGCCGCATCAAGGCGCGTTGCGATCTCAAGGCGGGCCACCGAAATCGCGATGCCGGTACCGGCCATCGTCTCTTCTTCCGCCGTGAGCCAGGCGCTGTCACCCGCACCGTCGCGCAGTAACTTCTGGCGCCCGCGCATCGCCTGCTCGTAAACCGCGATACGACGAGCATGCTCGGGGTCGAAACCGTAGACCATGCGGTCGAGAAACCGCCGCCGGCCGCCGCCCCCTCCCATAAATAGCCGGTCCATTTCCGGTGTCAGCCAGACCATGCTGACCTGCTCCGCGAAGGCCGACTGGCCGCGGGCCGGCTGTCCGTCGACGCGCACCGCTCGGCGCGCCGCCCCGGCAGCATTTGCCTCAAGGCCCGTGCCGAGCGCGACCGAGCGTCCGGACGCTTCCACTCGGGCCGCAACGGCCCAACCCGCGGCGGCTGTTCCGGAATGCAGCCGCGCTACATCAGGCAACGCCGCACGCCGCAATCCGCGGCCGGGCGCAAGGAAGGACAGCGCCTCGAGAAGGTTGGTCTTGCCCGCGCCGTTGGCACCAGTCAGAACGACCGGCGCGGGGCCCGTATCTAGGCGCAGCGCAGCGTAGCTTCGGAAATTCGTCAGATTCAGGCGCGCGATGTGAACCTGCGCGCGGGCACCGGCGCCCGGAGCGGCACTGCCGCCAAGATTATGCACCGCATCGAGGGCTACTGTCACCATGCGCGCCTAGACGCGCATCGGCATGAGGACGTAGAGCGCGCTCTCGTCGCCGCCGTCGCGCACGATGGTCGGCGAGGAGGCATCCGCCAGCACAAATTCGGCATTTTCGTTCTCGATCTGGGCGGTGATGTCGAGCAAGTAGCGCGAGTTAAAACCGATCTCAATCTCTGCCTCGTCATAGGCAACCTCCAGTTCCTCGGAGGCGCTGCCGTTCTCAGCGCTCGTGGCCGACAGGGTCAGATGACCCGGGGCCACGGCCAGCTTGATGGCACGGCTCTTCTCCGACGAGATGGTCGAAACACGATCCACCGCCTGAGCGAACACGCCGCGATCCACGGACAGGATCTTGTCGTTGTCCTTTGGAATAACCCGCTCATAATCGGGGAAGGTACCGTCGATCAGCTTCGACGTCAGCACCGCATCGTCAAACGTCATGCGGATGCGCGTGTCAGAAAGGGCGATTTCGATCGGGTCCGTCGTCTCCTCGATTAGCTTGCGTAACTCGCCGATCGCCTTACGCGGGACGATGACGCCAGGAATGCCGTCGCCGCCGTCGGGCATGGGCAGCTGTACACGGGCCAAGCGATGACCGTCCGTCGCCACGGCACGCAGCACATTGGTCCCGTCCTGATCCGCAGCATGGAGGAAGATGCCGTTGAGATAGTAGCGTGTCTCTTCGGTCGACACCGCGAAACGCGTCCGGTCGACCAGCGTGCGCAAATCCTTGGCCTCGACCGAGAAGGTATACGGAATGTCCCCGCCGCTCATGATGGGGAAGTCCTCGACCGGCAGCGTTGCAAGGTTGAACTTCGACCGCCCTGCGCGGATCAGCAGCTGCCCAGAAGCCGCGTCGGTTTCGATCTCAACCTGGGCCCCGTCGGGAAGCTTTCGCACGATGTCATAGAGCGTATGCGCCGGCGCGGTCGTGGTCCCTTCCTGAGGCGTGTCCGCGGGCACGGTCTCGTTGATGGCGAGGTCCATGTCCGTCGCGCTGAGGGTCAGGCTCCCGTTTTTCCCGTCGAGAAGTACATTTGCGAGAATCGGGATCGTGTTGCGTCGCTCCACAACGCTCTGAACGTGTGCCAATGCCTTCAGGAACGTCCCGCGCTCAATAGTTAGTTTCATTCTTCGTCGGTCCTTTTTGGCCCGGATGCGACGCAGCCGCTTTAGCCTGCCGCAGGCGCCCGGGAATCCGAGAATTCTGGGCAGAATCTGACGTCCAGAAAATATAGCAAATGCGGCCTGATTCGGCAGGCAAATCGGAGCCTGGACACTCCCGCGGGCCAGCATTTTTGTTATTTTGCATAAGTCAGTACGCGACTTCGCGCCGCGCGCGGGCAATCAGATTTCCAGCATCCGGCGCAGCAGCTCGACATCCTCATTGAATCCCGCATCCGCCGAGCGCAATTCCTCGACCTTGCGGACTGCGTGCATTACCGTCGTGTGGTCACGTCCGCCGAACTTGCGTCCGATCTCCGGCAGCGAGCGCGACGTCAACTGCTTGGCCAGATACATCGCTACTTGGCGCGGCCGCGCGACGGCACGCGCGCGGCGGGCCGAGTGCATGTCGGCCAGCCGGATGTTGAAATGTTCCGCGACGCGTTTCTGAATTTCCTCGATCGTGACCCGGCGGTCGTTGGCCCGCAGTAGGTCATGCAGCACGTCCTGGGTGGTCTCCAAGGTCACCGGTCGGCCCACTAGGGTCGCGTGGGCGACGATGCGGTTCAGCGCCCCCTCGAGCTCGCGGATATTCGAAGTGATCTTGTGAGACAGGAACTCCATCACCTTATCAGGGATCTCGGCCCCGATCTGCTCGGCCTTGGCCTGCAGGACACCGAGGCGCAGCTCGTAGTCGGTCGGGTGGATATCGGCCACCAGCCCGCATCCGAGACGCGACTTCAGCCGCTCTTCCATGCCCTCGAGATCCGACGGCGACTTGTCCGCCGACACGATTATCTGCCGGTTCTGGTCCACCAGAGCGTTGAAGGTGTGGAAAAACTCTTCTTGGGTCGAATCCTTGCCCGCGATGAACTGGATATCGTCGATCATCAGGACATCGACCGAACGGAACTGCTCCTTGAAGTCCATGATCGTCCGATAGCGTAGCGCGCGGATGAACTGATACATGAACTTCTCAGCCGACATATAGAGTACCCGCCGCCGCGGTTCGCGCTCGGCGATATGCCAGGCAATCGCGTGCATCAGATGGGTCTTGCCGAGCCCGACGCCGCCATACAGGAACAGCGGATTGAAGGGCACGGTCTTCGACTCCCCGACCCGCCGGGCCGCCGCATGGGCCAGCTCATTCGACCGGCCGACCACGAAATGCCCGAATTTGAAGCGTTCATCCAGGAAGGCGCGGACATCGCCAATCCCGCTCTCGGCCCCTGCACCGGGCACCGCACCACCCGTAGCCTCCGAATCTTGCGGCGCGGCCTCGGATTCGATGCGTTGCGCCAACGGCTGACGTGGCGGTGCACCGGCAGGCTGAATTACGGTCTGAGAGGGCTCGACGATGATCTCAACGGATTTGACCGCATCGTTCTCACCGGCCCAAAGCTCGAACAGGCGTTCACCGTAATTCTGGTCGATCCAGTCACGCATGAAGCGCGTGGGCACCGCGACCCGTAGCCGGCCGCCATTGAAATCTCCGAGCGTCAATGGTTTCAGCCAACTGTTAAAAGCAGCTTCGCCGGCATCGTTGCGCAACCTTGCCCGCACCCGAGTCCACTGCTCTGTCAGCGTTCCGTCGCTCTGCCCCCACTGCTCAGCCATCTGGCGAAAATCCCCGTGCACTCCAAAGCTTGAAAATCACCGCGCACCCTCTGCCAGGATCGCACGCGCGACACCCCAAAAACTTCCACGCGGCAATGCGCAGACGCACCACCAGAAAAATCTCTACGGACCAGTCGTGTCATAGGCGACACGCCCCAAGGACACCCCATGTCCATCCCAGCGCCGCCCGAGCGTCATTGAAAGAACCCGATAGAAGCGTCAAATTGACGAGCGGACCAACGCAAGAAGTCGCGGCGGAAACCGAAGCGACCATTCAGATGCACAAGAGCACTTTTACTTGCAAGTACTTACTTAAACTACTCTTTTACTGCTCTCAGGCACAATTCTTCCCTGCGAGACTAAGCTATGCTTGTTTTAACTTAGCCTCTCAAAACCCTTTTCTGTATTTATCCGAAAATTCCACGACCGATTCTTATTTTTTACTGCTTCACCGGTCTAGAACGGCAGAACGGAACATAACGTGAGAGGGTTGGACTAGCAACTAGTCAAAAGGTCGAATCCGTAAAAAAATACGAAAATTTCGCGCGGCGGACAAAGACCATGCGGACAAACAAAAACCGCGCCCCGGGGGCGCGGCCCTTAAAAACCCAGCGGCGTTCGTTGGTTACGCCAAGGCCTTTATGCGAGCCGACAAGCGCGAAAGCTTGCGCGACACCGTGTTGGCGTGGATCACACCTTTTTGCGCACCACGGTGCAATTTCGGCTGGGCCGCACGAAAGGCCGCCTCGGCCGCCGGCTTGTCACCGGCGGCAATCGCTGACTCGACCTGCTTAAGATGGGTGCGGATGCGTCCGATCCGGTTTCCATTAATCGTGGCGCGGCGCGCATTGCGCCGAATGCGCACTTTTGCCGAATGATGATTGGCCATATCAGTTCTCGAAATCGATTGCATGTTCGGGCGCGGTGTATAGACGGGCCCCGGGGGTCCGTCAAGGTGGCAACGACCTGAAAAACGGAGCAATTTGGCCGCGCATCACGCGGCCCGATACCCAACGCCTAGTTGTTTTTGAAGTTGGGCTGTCGCTTTTCGACGAATGCCGCCATGCCTTCCTTCTGATCCTCGGTTGCAAAGGTCGAGTGAAACAGTCGCCGCTCGAAGCGCACACCCTCGGACAATGTGCTTTCATAGGCTCGATTAACCGATTCCTTGGCCATCATGACAACGGGGCGCGACAGACCGGCGATAGTGTCGGCCACCTTTATCGCCTCGTCCACCAAGCTGTCGAGCGGCACCACGCGGCTCACGAGCCCCGCTCTTTCGGCCTCCTCCGCGTCCATCATCCGTCCGGTGAGCACCATCTCCATCGCCTTGGACTTGCCCACGAACCTCGTCAGGCGCTGGGTTCCGCCGGCACCGGGGATAGTGCCGATGGTGATCTCGGGTTGGCCGAACTTGGCGTTGTCCGCCGCGATGATGAAATCGCACATCATCGCGAGTTCACAGCCGCCACCAAGCGCATAACCGGCGACCGCGGCGACGACCGGCTTGCGGCAGGTCGTGACACGCTCCCAGCCGACCGTAATGAAGTCAGACACATAGGCATCCATATACGCCTTTTCCGCCATCTCCTTGATGTCGGCACCCGCTGCAAAGGCCTTCTCCGAGCCCGACAGCACAATGCACCCTATGTTGTCGTCGGCCTCGAAGGCGTCGAGCGCCTGACCCAACTCCGAGATTAGCGCATCGCAGAGCGCATTCAGCGCCTTGGGACGGTTCAGGGTAACCATGCCCACATGGCCCTTGGTGTCTACCTCGATATTCTCATAGGCCATGCCGGCCCTCCTCAGTCTTCAGATGTTTCAGATTGGTAATCGGAAGCCGACCAATCTACGGGACGGCTCGCGGTGCAATGGCAAACCGGACGACGACCCCACCCTCCGCGTTTTCGACATCCACACGTAGGGTCTCGCGACCGCGCGACCACTCCCCGGCCACGCCTGTTCGCCAGCCAAGCGCCGGCAGGGTTTCCGCATAGAAGGTGCGCACCGCGGCCGGATCGGCCCGCCCGCTGGCGAGCGCCTGCACGATCCGGCCCTCGGGCTTGTCGAAAGCGACGCGCGACGCTGCATCCTCTGTTAGGCCCGGCGCTAGAGGCAGGTCATCTATATCCGCGAGGAACGACGTTTCGTAGGCGAATACCGGCGCCAACAGCGAAAAAAACGCGGCAAGCAAAACCATCGCGCCGCGCCGGCGGCTTATTTTGCAAAGCGACATAGCGCCGCTCATAGCTCACCGTTGTTGCCGAGAGCAATAGAAAGTGGACCGGCCGGACTGGGCGATTCTAGCGATACGGCAATCCGTGTTTCTCTCGGCACTGCACTTTGCGCACACCTCTCCGACCCGGCCGTAGACCGCCCAGCGGTGTTGGAAATATCCGAGCTCACCATCGGTTTGAACATAATCGCGCAACGACGAGCCGCCCGCCTCAATCGCCTCATCCAGCACGGATTTTACGGCCGTCACCATACGCTCGGCCCGGCCGCCCGCAACCGTGTGGGCACTGCGCCGCGGGCTGATTCCGGCGCGCCAGAGCGCCTCGCAGGCATAGATATTGCCGATGCCGGCTACGACCCGCTGGTCGAGCAGCGCCGCCTTGATCGGCGTGCGCTTGCCGCGCAGCGTGGCGGCAAGGTAGGCGGGTGAGAAATCGTCTGACAGTGGCTCCGGCCCCAACGCACGCAGATGCCGATTGTCCACCTCGTCGCCCGGCGCAACCAGATCCATGAACCCGAAGCGGCGAGTATCGTTATAGATGACGCGCCCGCCGTCATCTGTCTCGACCAGAAAATGGTCGTGCTTATCTGCAAGCGCCCAGCCGGAATTATGGTCGGCTTGACCGGTGCGCGCCGTCGCACCCGGCTTAACCGTGAACCGGCCCGACATGCCGAGATGGGCCAGCCAGATCGCACCGTCGTCGAGGCGGATCAGGATGTATTTCGCTCGGCGCGTCACATCCTTCACCGTGCGGCCGGAGAGCCGGTCCGCAAAGCCCTCGGGAAACGGGAATCTGAGGTCGGGGCGGCGCAGCTCGACCCGCGCCAGCCGCCGTCCCTGGAGCGCCGGCCGTAGGCCGCGGACGACGGTTTCGACTTCGGGCAGTTCGGGCATTTCGGCGCTCGCTGGCGAGGATCAGGGCAATCTTTCATATCATGCGAATCGTCGCAGGGCGGCTTTTCTTTTGCCGCCGGAGGCCCTCCTCCGATATGGTCCCCCGCTATGCGCGAACCTCACCAGAAATCGCAACACGAGACCACCCATTTCGGCTTCGAAGACGTCCCTGTCTCGGAGAAGGGTGGGCGCGTGCGAGATGTCTTCTCGTCCGTCGCCGGCAGCTATGACCTAATGAACGACCTCATGAGCATGGGCTTACACCGGCTCTGGAAATCAGCGTTCGTAGGCATGGTCGCCCGCCGGCCCGGCCTACGCATACTCGACGTGGCAGGCGGCACCGGCGACATCGCGTTCGGCATTCGCGACGGCGCCCGTGTGGGCACACAGATTACCGTCTGCGACATCAACCCCGACATGCTTAACGTCGGACGCAGTCGTGCCGTCGACCGGGGGATTCTTGTCCGCGACGACGGCATCCGCTGGGTCTGCGGCGACGCCGAGGTGATCCCGGCAGCGGATTCGAGCTTCGACGTCTACACGATCGCTTTCGGTATGCGTAACGTGACCAACATTCCCGCCGCCCTAGCCGAGGCGCGGCGCGTCTTGCGGCCGGGCGGCCAGTTCCTCTGTCTCGAGTTCAGTCGCGTCGTCCTGCCGGTAATCGACCAGCTCTACGACCGCTAT
This sequence comes from Rhodospirillaceae bacterium, assembly GCA_002724635.1. Lineage (GTDB taxonomy): Bacteria > Pseudomonadota > Alphaproteobacteria > UBA6615 > UBA6615 > UBA8079. Next base: position 51,738 of record PBPM01000101.1, on the reverse strand, counting down.
TCCTTCTCGGTCCTGCCTTGGCTCGGCAAGCAGGTGGCACGCGACGAGGCCGCCTATCGCTATCTCGCCGAAAGCATCCGCAAGTTCCCGGACCAAGCCCACTACGCGGAGATGATCCGCTACGCGGGGCTAGACCAAGTGCGCGTACGCAACCTGTCGGGTGGCATCGCGGCCATACACGGCGCACGCCGGATCTGAGCCGCTATGCTTCGGGCACCGCGAAACCTGCTCCGCCTGATCGGAATCGCGCGCACGTTGGCACGTTACAACGCGCTGTTTCCTGCTGAATGGCTACCGGCCACAGGGGGCCTCGTCTTCGCGGCGCGGGTGCTCTCGGGATTCCGCACCGCGCCGGAAATCCGCGATCTGCGCCCCGGCGAACGACTCGCGCACGCGCTCCGGGACCTGGGGCCCAGCTTCATCAAGTTCGGCCAGATGCTCAGCACGCGGCCCGACCTTGTGGGTGAGAGCATCGCCAACGACCTGTCGAGCCTACAGGACAGCCTTCCGCCATTCACCAGCGCCGAGGCGCGTGCCGCCATCGAAGCCGAATTCGAGCGCCCGGTGGCAGAGCTCTTCGAACATTTCGAGGACGCCCCCGTAGCCGCTGCCTCCATCGCGCAGGTCCATTTCGCTAGGGTCAGAGACACAGACGCGCCCGACGCGCGCGAGGTGGCAGTCAAGGTCCTGCGGCCCGGGATCGAGCGCGCGGTCGCTCGCGACCTCGACCTGTTCCGCTGGATCGCCGATGTGGTGGAGGGCACCCAGCCTCGCCTGCGCCGTCTCAAGCCAGTGGTCGCGGTCGAAACCTTCGCCGAAAGCCTGCGCTGGGAGATGGACCTGCGCATGGAGGGTGCTGCGGCCTCGGAACTGCATGAAAACTTCGCCGACAATCCGATGTATGTGGTTCCGAGGGTCGACTGGGAGCGGACCGGACGGCGGGTCCTGACCACCGAGTGGATCCCCGGCATCCCGGTACACGACGTGGACAAGCTGGTTGCAGCGGGCCACAATCTCGAGGCGATCGTCCGCAAGGCTGCGGAGTCCTTTTTCCTACAGATCTTCCGTGACGGTTTCTTCCATGCCGACATGCATCCTGGCAATGCATTCATCCGTAGCGACGGGGCGCTGTGCGTCGTCGATTTCGGCATCATGGGGCGCATCGACCGGCGCACGCGCTACTTCCTCGCCGACATGCTCCTTGGCTTCGTCACGGGCGACTATGCACGCGTGGCCGATGTGCATTTTGAGGCAAAATACGTCCCGCCCGGCACCGACCGTCAGGTGTTTCACCAGGCCATCCGAGCGATCGGCGAGCCGATCTTCGACCGTCCGCCAAGCGAAATCTCTATCGCACGGCTGCTGGCGCAGCTGTTCCAAGTGTCCGAGCGCTTTGACATGGAGACGCAGCCCGAACTCCTATTATTGCAGAAGACCATGCTGCTGGCCGAGGGCGTCGGTCGCCGTCTCGCGCCCGAACTCAACATGTGGCAACTCGCCCTACCGCTGGTCGAGGAATGGATGCGCGAGCATCGTGGACCTGAGGCGCGCCTAGCCGAAATGACCGCGGACGTGATCCACGCCGCCACCCGCCTGCCACAGGCCGTCGAAGCGGTGGAACAGGCCGCCTCGCGCATCGCCGAGGGAAAGGTACGGCTCGATCTCGGTCGGGGGGGCGCGCCCCAATGGCCCGTCTGGTCGGCCCTGAGCTTCCTCGCCGCCCTGATTCTCGCGGAACTCCTGTCCTAATCTTCAGGCAGAGCCAATGATTGCCTGCGCCGGGGAAAACCCTATCTATCTACATATACTTCTCGTAGTTTAGTACCTCGCCTCATCGACTGATCCAATATTGGAGATTCGCCATATGTTGCATGGCAAACGAATCCTGCTGATCATCAGCGGCGGAATCGCCGCCTACAAGAGCCTTGAGCTGGTGCGCCGCCTGCGCGAGCGAGGCGCGGCCGTGCGTTGCGTAGTGACCCGGGGCGGGGCGCAATTTATCACCCCGCTGTCTCTGGCTGCGCTTAGCGAGGACAAGGTCTACACCGAGCTTTTCTCGCTCACCGACGAGGCCGAAATGGGCCATATCCAGCTATCACGCGACGCGGACCTCCTTTTGGTAGCGCCGGCGACAGCCGACCTCCTCGCCAAGATGACCCACGGTCAGGCCGACGACCTCGCCTCGACCGTCCTACTTGCCACCGACAAAGACGTCATGGTCGCGCCGGCGATGAATATGCGCATGTGGGAACATCCCGCTACCCAAGACAATCTCCGCACGCTGCAAGCCCGCGGCGTCCGTGTGGTCGGGCCCGAGGAGGGCGATATGGCATGCGGCGAGTACGGGCTTGGACGCCTCGCAGAACCCGACGACATTGCCGCCGCGGTATCGGATTTTTTTCAAACTAGCGCGCCGCTTTCGGGCCGACATGCGCTGGTGACGAGCGGCCCCACCCATGAACCGATCGACCCCGTGCGCTACATCGCCAACCGGTCCTCGGGCCGCCAAGGCCACGCGATCGCCGCGGCACTGGCGCGGCGGGGTGCGACCACGACTCTTGTCTCAGGGCCTACGAACCTACCCGATCCACCGGGCGTGAACGTAGTCCGGGTCGAGAGCGCACGCGACATACTCGCCGCCTGCGAGGCAGCCCTACCGGTCGACGTGGCCATATGCGCCGCCGCCGTAGCCGACTGGCGCGTCGCCCGCGCGGCGAACGAAAAGCTTAAGAAGAACGGCGGCGGTCCGCCGAAGCTCGAAATGGCAGAGAATCCTGACATCCTAGCTAGCCTCGCCGCGCCGGCGAACACCCGGCCCGGCCTGGTGATCGGCTTCGCCGCCGAGACCGAGCTGGTGATCGAAAATGCCCGCGCCAAGCGTGAGCACAAGGGGTGCGACTGGATCCTCGCCAACGACGTGTCGCCTAAGACCGGCACCTTCGGGGGCGAGGAGAACACCATCCATCTGGTCAGCGCAGAAGGCGTGGAAGACTGGCCCCGCATGTCGAAGACCGCCGTCGCCAATCGGCTCGCCGACCGCGTGGCCGAGATGCAGGAGATCCTCGAATGAGCCGAACCGTAGATGTCGCAGTGATCCGCCTGCCCCATGGGGCGGACATAGAGCTGCCCTCATACGAGACCGCGGACGCGGCGGGCATGGATCTGCGCGCCGCGGTTACCAACGATCTCGTGATCGCCCCCGGGGAGCGCGCGCTCGTCCCGACCGGGCTCGCCATCGCTCTACCCCAAGGCTACGAGGCGCAGGTGCGACCGCGCTCGGGTCTTGCGCTGCGCAACGGCATCTCGCTGGTCAACACGCCGGGTACCATCGATGCGGATTATCGCGGCGAGGTGGGCGTCGTCCTAATCAACCATGGCGACGAGCCGCTGACGGTCAACCGGGGCATGCGAATCGCCCAACTGGTGATCGCGCCGGTCACTCAGGCGCGCTGGCAGGAGACCGACAGCCTGTCCGAGACCTCGCGGGGCGCGGGGGGCTTCGGCTCCACCGGAACCGGGCGAGAAGCGTAAGGGCAACGCCATGTTTCGATTGTCACGAAAGACCCTGTTTGCCATCGAGGCCGTGCTCGATATCGCGTACCATGCTAGCCCAGCCCCGGTGCAGAGCCGGGAGATTACCCGTCGTCAGGGCATCCCACGCCGCTATCTCGAGCAAGTCCTGCAGAATCTGGTGCGCGCCGGAGTCCTGACCGGTGTCCGTGGCCCGCGGGGTGGCTACCGCTTAGCGCGCGAACGCCGCCGCATCACGCTGGCTGATATTGTGCGAGTGATCCTCGAAATGGAGGCTCGCGACGACCCTTCGGAGGCCGAGGACGGCTCCCCGCTCGGTATCGATATCGTGCGGCCGTTGTGGCGCGAGATCGCCGATGAATATATGAAACAGCTTCAGGAAATCACAATTCAGGACCTCTGCGACCGCGCTCGGGAGGCGGGTGTCGAGAGCGAGGAGCCGGACCGTGTTGACTACACTATCTGACCCCAGACCCCATTTAACAAGAAGCGACGGAACCGAACATCTTGTCCAGCACCGGAAACATATCTCCCCCAGTCCAATTTCGCGGCCGGATCTATGATTCCGTCGTCGAGACGATCGGCGCCACACCACTCGTGCGGATTGCCCGATTCGCCGACGAGATGGACTGTAGGGCAGATCTGATCGCTAAACTCGAGTTCTTCAATCCGCTCGCCTCGGTCAAGGACCGGATTGGCAACGCCATGATTTCGGCCGCCGAGGCCGCGGGCGAGGTCGGGGCGGGCTCGGTAATCGTCGAGCCCACATCGGGCAATACGGGCATCGCGCTCGCCTTCGTTTGCGCCGCGCGCGGCTATCGCTGCATCCTAGTGATGCCGGATTCCATGTCCCGAGAACGCCGCAAGATGCTGGCCCTGCTAGGCGCGGAACTGGTGCTCACCCCGGCCGCGGAACGAATGCCCGGCGCCATCGCAAAGGCCCAAGAGATCGTCGACGCGACCGCCGGCGCGATCATGCTGCAACAGTTCCAGAACCCGGCCAATCCGGAGATCCACCACCACACCACGGCCGAGGAAATATGGGCCGACACAGGCGGCAAAATCGACGTGCTCGTTGCGGGCGTGGGGACCGGTGGCACGATCACCGGCACGGGCGAGGCGCTCAAGGCGCGCAAGCCGGACCTTCATATCGTCGCGGTCGAGCCCGAAGATTCGGCTGTGCTATCGGGTGGCGAGCCCGGCCCGCACATGATTCAGGGGATCGGTGCAGGCTTTATTCCCGGCACGCTCAACACCGACGTCTATGACGAAATCCTCACCATCGGTAACGAGACCTCACTGGAAACGGCGCGCCGGCTCGCCCGCGCGGAAGGCATCCCGGTGGGCATCTCGTCCGGCGCGGCGCTGGCCGCTGCCGCAGAGGTGGGCGCGCGCGCCGAAATGGCCGGAAAGAACATCGTCATCATCCTGCCGTCCTTTGCCGAACGCTACCTCTCGACTGCTCTGTTCGAGGGCGTATAGAGACCCGTTCATGGAACTCGACGATGAGCAGTTTCACCGATACGCCCGCCATCTGATCCTCGACGAGGTCGGCGAAGAGGGGCAGGAGAAACTGCTCGCGTCCCGAGTGCTCGTAGTCGGTGCGGGCGGACTCGGTGCGCCGCTACTAATGTATCTAGCCGCCGCGGGTGTTGGCACGCTAGGCATCGTAGATGACGAGGCGGTCGACCTCACCAACCTGCAGCGCCAGATCGTCCACGTCACCGAGTCCGTGGGCCGGCAGAAGACCGCCTCCGCGAGAGACACCATCGCGGCGCTGAACCCAGGCATCAAGGTGGTCACCCACGACGCCCGCCTCGACACGAGCAACGCCGCCAAGATCATCGCCGGCTACGATCTGGTCGCTGACGGATCGGACAATTTCGAGACACGGTATCTGCTGAACGATATCTGCCATCGAGCGGGCCTCCCGCTAGTTGCGGCCGCCATGCTGCGCTTCGAGGGACAGCTCTTCACCTTCCGGCGCGACGATCAAGCGCCCACGGCCTGTTACCGCTGCATCTTCCCCGAGGCGCCGCCCGCAGACCTCATACCACGCTGCGAGGAAGCTGGAATTCTCGGCGCACTGGCCGGCGTCATGGGCTCGCTGCAGGCGACCGAGGTGATCAAGGAACTCCTCGGACTCGGCGAAAGCCTAGCCGGCCGGATGGTGATCTACGACGCGCTCAACACCGGTTTCCACACAATCAACGTGCCGCGAAACCCCAATTGCCCGGTTTGCAGTGCGACCCGGTCAGTCGCCGCACAGACTTCCTAGAACATCGTCTCCAGCACCCGGTCGGGCGGCGTATGGCCGTCAACGAAGGTGCGGATGTTGATTACCACCTTCTCGCCCATCTCTTGGCGTCCCTCGAACGTGGCCGAACCCAGATGCGGCAACAGCACCACACTGTCGGCCGCCATCAGGCGCTGATCGACCGCGGGCTCATGCTCGAAAACGTCGAGGCCCGCTCCGGCGAGTTGGCCCGCCTCGATCATGTCACCCAGCGCGCGCTCGTCGACCACCTCGCCGCGCGAGGTGTTGACGATGAAGGCATGGGGCTGGAGCAGTGCAAGGCGGCGGCGCGACAGGAGGTGATATGTCGCCGGCGTCCGCGGGCAGTTCACCGACACGATGTCGACCCGAGCCAACATCTGGTCGAGGGATTCCCAGTAGGTCGCGTCGAGCTCTTCGGCTACATCCGGGTGGGCCGGGCGGCGGTTGTGATAGTGGATATTCAGGCCGAAACCGCGGGCTCGGCGCGCAAGTGCGGTACCGATCCGGCCCATACCGATGATCCCCAATCGCTTGCCCCAGATCCGGCTACTAGGCAATAGGGTGGGCGCCCAGCCCTTCCATTCGCCCGAGCGGATCAGCTGCGCTCCCTCGTACAGGCGGCGCGGCACGGCGAGAATGAGCGCCATCGTCATGTCGGCCGTATCCTCGGTCAGGACACCCGGTGTGTTGGTTACGGTGATGCCGCGCTCGCGCGCGGCCGGCAGGTCGATATTGTCAACGCCGTTGCCATAGTTGGCGATCAGCTTGAGGCGCTCGCCGGTCGCGCCCATGACACGCGCGCTGATGTGGTCCGTCACCGTGGGCACCAGCACATCGGCCTCGCGCATCGCATCCATCAGCGCGGCCTCGCTCATCGGCGTGTCGGTATCATTCAGGCGTGCGTCGAACAGCTCTTTCATGCGAGCCTCTGTCGCCTCCGGCAACCGGCGCGTGACGATGACGATGGGCTTCGTGTCTGCCATGTCCCCCCTGATCCGCGTCCTGCCACACCCAGTACTTGGTAGTGGTTGCTGCACGTTCTCTACTCGCTCCGATTATCGCGGAAGCTCCCCCGCAGGCAAGGGCACGCGGAATGAGTCGACGCATTTCGTCCGCTTGACCGGTGCACGCCGCTCGGATAAACGGCTAGGTATGATGTTTCGGTCGTTCTCCGGGCCGTTCCAGGCCATACCGCTGGCATTCGCGCTACTAGCATTCACCGTGACGGCACCCGCCGCCGCGCAAAAGGAAAGTCCCCAGCCGGACTCCCGGGTCGGACCCGCAAACCCCTCGGGCTTTCCGATTCCGCGCTGGGTCAGCGTCGGTGCGAGGGAGGCTAACCTGCGTACCGGCCCGGGCGCGCGCTATCCCATCGACTGGGTGCTGCAGCGGCGTAACCTGCCCGCCGAGGTGATCAGCGAGTTCGAGAACTGGCGGCAGATCAAGGTGCAGGACGGCACCGTCGGATGGGTGCACAAGTCGATGCTGTCGGGACGGCGGATGGCAACTGTCGCCGGCAATCGAGTGCGCATGCGTGAGAACCCCGCTGCGGATGCGCCTGTCGCCGCCTTCGTTGAGGCCGGGGTCGTCGTCACCCTGCGCGGCTGCGAGGCAACATGGTGCCAGGTCACCATCGCTAGCCATGGCGTGGAAGGCTGGATCCCCCGCGACACCCTGTGGGGCATCTACGACGGCGAGGTTGTGAGCCGCTAGGATTCCATGCGACGACCCGGCTAGGCGTCGAGATCGCCCGCCAGTTCGGTCCGCACGGTCTCGGTCAGCACCACCATGTGGGCGTAGTCGGGATGAGCGAAGCCGAGAGTCACCTCGGTCCCCGCTGCCTGAAAGGCGGCGGCCTGGGCGTCGGTAAACGGGAAATGGATAAACTGGACCGAGCTGGCCTTACCGTCGGCATTGGTCCGGTCCACGTCGGCCTCGGGCACACCGGCCACGGTCTCCCCCGCGAATTTAAGGAAAGCCGTCTCCTCGACGCCGCCCAGCTTCGACAGGACCATCTTGCGCCGGACATCATCGTCGATCTCGAACATCACCGTCGCGACCAGCTCGCGTCCATTTGGGATCAGCGGGTTGTAGGCCGCGAGTTCGTCGTCAATCTGCTCTTCGCCGCCGCGCTCGATGAAAAGCATCTCGTGCACCTGCTGCCACATGGTCTCGTAACATTCGAAATAGGCAGTGGCGTAGGGGCCGAGCGCAACGCGACGGTTCTTCTTGCGCGCGACGAGCGCCGTGCGCCGCTCCTTGCGCGTGCGGCTATAAACCTCCATGTCTATCAGGTCGTCGCGGGTGATAGCACGCGGGGTGGCGGCAGACATATCGGATCCTCCGGTTCTAGGAAGCGAGTTCGGGTGCAAGGCCGTAGGCGAGCGCAAACAGCTCAACCGGGTGGTAACTGCGCGACGGCGCGGTAGCGCCCTCATCCAGCTGCCGCTCGATCCCCTGCAGGATATGGTCGGCGGCCAAGGGGCACTCCGAAACGATGTAGCGGCTCTCCCGAGCCTGACGCACGACCGGCCGGCCAACCTTTAGGGCCGTTTCAAAATTGTCCTTCATGATGCCCCACGATCCACCATGGCCCGAGCAGCGCTCGATGACCTTGAGGTCGGCCTTAGGGATCAGGCGCAGCATCTCGGTGGCCTTCTGGCCCATATTCTGCGCCCGAGCGTGACAGGCAAGATGCAGCGCCACCGGCTGGGGTAGCACCGAGAGGCCCTCGACAAGCCCCTCGTTCTTCGCGATGTCGACGATGTATTCGGTGATATCCCGGGTCGCTGCGGAAAGGGCCCGCACATCTTCGTCGTCGGGCAGGATAAGCGGCCACTCGAACTTCAGCATCAACGCGCAGGACGGCGTCAGCGCTATCACGTCCCTGCCCGCATCTACATGCGGGCGGAACGCTGCGGCCACGGTCCGGGCCGTGGCGGATACCTCGTCGAGCTGACCCTGCTCGAGCTGCGGCATGCCGCAGCAACTCGGATGCAGCACCGCCGTGACGACGCCGTTCTTCGCCAGGATTCGCCGGGCCAGTACGCCGGTGTCCGGCTTGTTGTAGTTCACGAAGCAGGTGGCATAGAGCACTGCCTCGCGCCCGTGGGCCGGCGCATCCGAGTTGACCGGCGGCGGCGCGTTCTCGGCTTGCCGGACGAACGTTTTCGACGCCGGGGCGTATTTTGGCAGATCGGCATCGCGGTGCACGCCGGCGATCTTCTCGACGACGGGACGGGTCAGCTTGTTGCCCCGATCCGAACTCCAGTTGGCTAGGCCGGACACCCTGCCCGCAAGGCGGCCGTTGCGGTCCGTCTGAATGAGCTGCTTTTCGTTCCAGCCGACCCCGTCGCGTTTCGCCTCGACAGCGCGGTAGCGCAGCATCAGGTGCGGGAAGTCGAGGTTGAACTCATGCGGCGGCACATAGGGACACTTGGTCATGAAGCACATGTCGCAGAGCGTGCAGGCATCCACGACGGGCTTGAAGTCAGCGCTTTCGACGCTATCGAGCTCGCCGGTATCGGATTCGTCAATCAGGTCAAACAGGCGCGGAAAGGAATCGCATAGATTGAAGCAGCGGCGACAGCCGTGGCAGATATCGAAGACCCGGCGCAGCTCTGCATCGAGCTGCACTTCATCGAAGAAGTCAACATCTTCCCAGCCCAACGGGTGTCGGGTTGGGGCGTCAAGGCTGCCCTCGCGCGGTGCTGAACTGCTGATGCCAGTCTCGTCGATCATCGTCCTTTTGCCTCGTCTCGCCTCTTCGAATTTCTGTCGTCGGGCACAACCCGCTCTTAAGCCGACCGCACTCGACAAGCGCCCGGACTGCAAATCCACGCAGTGAAAATCAGGAACCGGGGCCGACGCATTCGGCGTACAGCCCCGGTCAAAATCAGTTAAGCTCGTCGAGCGCCTTCTGGAAGCGGCCCGCATGGCTCTTCTCGGCTTTGGCGAGAGTCTCGAACCAGTCGGCGATTTCGTCGTGGCCCTCTTCGCGCGCGGTGCGCGCCATGCCCGGATACATGTCCGTGTACTCATGGGTCTCGCCGGCGACAGCCGCCTTGAGATTGTCGGAAGTCGCGCCGATCGGCTCGCCGGTGGCCGGATCGCCGACCTCCTCGAGGAACTCGAGATGGCCGTGCGCATGGCCGGTCTCGCCCTCGGCGGTGGAACGGAAGACGGCGGCGACATCGTTGTAGCCCTCGACGTCAGCCTTCTGCGCGAAATACAGATAACGGCGGTTCGCCTGACTTTCGCCGGCAAATGCTTCCTTGAGATTTTCTTCGGTCTTGGAACCCTTCAGCGACATAACACGTCTCCTTAATGCTGGTTTGCAACCCACCCATGCGCCGGGCGGTTTTCAATGCGGTCCGGGTATGCGTCGCACGCCCATCCCAAAAATTTCGAACCCCTAATATGTGAAGGCTTCTCGCAGGAGTCAACAGTTTGGAATTTCTCCAAACAGAACCTCACCCCATTGAAATACATATATTTATTGAGAATTATTCTCGTTCGCACGGCGCAGCCGTACTATCACATCCACTCGGGCCACCTCGGCGTCTGCCGGCGCAGCGGGTAGCGTTGCCAGCGCGATCTGGTCGCCGGGGATATCTTGCAGCGCACCATCGTCTTCGTAGAAGAAGTGATGGTGATCCTCGACATTGGTATCGAAATAGGATCGACCCGGCGCCACCACTACCTCTCGCAGCAAGCCGGAGTCGGTGAATTGGTTGAGTGTGTTGTATATGGTCGTCAGGGACACCTTAATTCCTTGGCCCGTCACGTCGCGATGTAGCTCCTCGACCGTCACATGCCGGTCGCCGCCGTCGAACAGGAGCTTGCTCAGCGCAAGGCGCTGGCGAGTCGGGCGCAGTCCCGCATCCTTCAGACGACGCAGCGCGTCGGCGTAGAGGCGTTCGCGAGGATCGAGGCGTCTTTTGCTCATAGAGCCAATATGATTCTTTCGGGCGCCATGTAAAGAGGAATCTTTCGAAACAACCAGACAAGCCATTATTTTTTATGAATATTTATGTCAACATGATGCTTCGGAAACGCCACAACCAGACCTTTACCGACGCAGACAACGGTGTCAGGCTCTGCGCAATCTGGGGGTTTATTCGGCCGCCGGACCGGCGAGTTGCGGACAGTCTGCGGAACAACTGCTAGAACGGCCCCAGAATCCTCTTTAGAGATACCCCATCCAGAGTTCCAGAAGCGAAGCAGACATGAGTGGTTTGAGCGAGAAATCGAGTTTCACCTATGAAGAGCTGATCCTGTGCGGGCAAGGCGAATTGTTCGGGCCCGGCAACGCGCAGCTGCCGCTGCCGCCGATGCTTATGTTCGATCGGATTACCGCGATCTCCAGCGACGGCGGAGCTCATGGCAAGGGCGTGATCGTCGCCGAGCTAGACATCAAACCCAAACTCTGGTTCTACGACTGTCACTTCGAGGGTGACCCCATCATGCCGGGCTGCCTCGGCCTCGATGCGCTGTGGCAGATGACCGGCTTCTTCCTCGGCTGGCAAGGCCTGCCGGGACCGGGGCGGGCGCTCGGCGTCAGCGAGGTCAAGTTCGCCGGCGAAGTAAAGCCGACGGGCAAGCTGCTGCGCTACCAAGTGGATGTGAGAAAACTCATCAAGCGCGGCGTCGCGCTTGCCATCGCCGACGGACTGGCAGAACTCGACGGCGAGACCGTCTACACTACCACCGGGCTCAAGGTCGGCCTGTTCCCGCCCAGCAAGGAGGAAAGCGCATGAGCAGCAACGGAATGCGGCGCGTCGCCGTCACCGGGCTGGGTATCGTCTCCCCGATCGGCGCCAACGCCACCGCGGTGACCGAGAGCCTAAAGGCCGGCCGCTCCGGCATCGTCCATTGCGACACCTATGCAGAGATGGGCTTCCGCTCCCACGTGCATGGCGCACCGAATGTCGACTTCGACAACCATATCGACCGCAAGCTCCGCCGCTTCATGGGCGACGGCGCAGCCTACAACTACATCGCCATGTCCGAGGCGATCGCCGATTCCGGCCTGACCGAAACCGATATTCATGACGAACGCACAGGCTTGGTCATGGGCTCGGGCGGCCCCTCCACCTCGGCCCAGATCGAGGCTGCTGACATCGCGCGCGAGAAGAGTCCCAAGCGGATCGGCCCCTACGCCGTCCCCAAGGCGATGTGCTCGACCCTGTCGGCTAACATGTCGACGGCGTTCAAGATGCGCGGCCTCAGCTACTCCATCAGCTCGGCCTGCTCGACCAGCGCGCACTGCATCGGCAACGGTAGCGAGCTGATCCAGATGGGCAAGCAGGACATCGTCTTCGCCGGCGGCGCGGAGGAACTCCACTGGTCCCTAACAGTGCTGTTCGACGCTATGGGCGCCCTGTCTTCCAAGTACAACGACACGCCTGAACGGGCCTCTCGACCTTATGACGTCAACCGCGACGGCTTCGTGATCGCCGGTGGTGCCGGAGTAGTGGTGCTCGAGGAGATGGAGCGCGCCAAGGCACGCGGTGCAAAGATCTACGCAGAGCTGGTCGGCTACGGCGCAACCTCGGACGGAGTCGATATGGTCGCACCGTCGGGCGAGGGCGCGGTGCGCTGCATGCAGATGGCCACAGCCGGGCTGGGCAACCAGACCGTTGACTATATCAACACCCACGGCACCTCGACCCCGGTTGGCGACATGATCGAGCTGGGCGCCATCAATGAGGTGTTCGGCGACCAACGGCCGAAGGTCGCGTCGACGAAGTCGCTCACCGGCCACTCGCAGGGCGCGACTGGCGCCCACGAGGCAATCTACTCGATGCTCATGCTCGAGCATGATTTTATCGCCGCCTCCGCCAACATCGAGGACCTCGACCCCGAGGCCGGGGATGCCGACATCGTCACCGGACGGATCGACGATGCAGGCCTCAACTGCGTCATGTCGAACAGCTTCGGCTTCGGTGGAACGAACGCCACGCTGGCCTTCCAGCGTCACGAGTCCTAAGTCGATGGCCGACGCACACGCCCCCACGTCCGAACCAATACCTGCCACCCTGGATCAGGCCGAGGGCATGGACAGACCAAGCACGGCCGGAAGCTTGATGGCCGGCAAGCGTGGCCTCATCATGGGGGTCGCCAACGACCACTCCATCGCTTGGGGAATCGCCCGCGCGGTCGCCGCTCAGGGGGCAGAACTGGCCTTCACCTACCAGTCGGACAGCTTCGCCCGCCGCGTCGGGCCGCTGGCGGAATCGGTCAATGCCGCCGCTTTGGTCCAGTGCGACGCTTCGGACACGAAGAGCCTAGATTCCGCGTTCACCGCAATCTCCGACACCTGGGACGGGATCGACTTCGTAGTCCACGCCATTGCTTACTCCGACAAGGAAGAACTCAAGGGCCGTTACGTCAACACGAGTCAGAAGAACTTCCTGCAGACAATGAACATCTCCTGCTACTCGTTCACGGCGGTCGCCCAGCGCGCCGCGGCAATGATGCCCAAAAATGGCTCACTCCTGACGCTGACCTATCACGGCTCTCAGGCCGTCATGCCCAACTACAATGTCATGGGGGTCGCCAAGGCGGCGCTCGAGGCGTCAGTCCGCTATCTGGCGTCCGACCTCGGCCCAGACGGGGTGCGGGTCAACGCGATCTCGGCAGGCCCGATCCGCACGCTCGCCGGCTCGGCAGTCGGCTCGGCCCGCCAAGTCTACAACTACAACCGCGAGACGGCACCGCTACGCCGCAACGTGGTGCTTGACGATGTGGGCGGCGCGGGGCTCTACCTTCTTTCAGACCTGTCCAAGGCAGTGACCGGCGAGATCCACTATGTGGATTGCGGCTTCAACGCGATCGGCATGCCCGACCCGGCGGCGAAGAACGGCGCCTAGCCGCCTCATCTTCGCGCGTCTCTTTGTTCTCAGGAAATCGCATTCCCGGGCTGTTCCAAACCGCCCGGGCGGTGTAGCCTTCGGATTATCGTGGTCCATCGAATTTTACCCGAGAAAGCGGGACGGTCCGCGAACCGAGAAGAGAAACCACTTCGGAAACGAACATGACAGATATCCAGTATCTGGCGCCTAGGACGCTCGACGAAGCGATCAGCGCCTATGCCGCGGCCGACGGCGCCGGGCGCATCCTGGCCGGCGGCACCGATCTCCTAGTGCAGATGCAGGCGGGCATGGTCGAGCCAGGCCTGATCGTCGACATCAAGAACATCGCCGACGTGACGGGCATCGAGGGAAGCGCTGAGAGCGGCTTCACGGTCGGCGCCGCGGTCTCCGGCGCAGCGCTCGAGAAGCATGCCGGCTTCGCGGCGGCCTGGCCTGGCGTGCTAGAGGGGCTTAACCTAATTGGCTCGATTCAGATTCAGGGTCGCGCGTCCCTCGGCGGAAACCTCTGCAACGGCTCGCCCGCCGCCGACAGCGTGCCGGCCATGGTCGCCGCCGGCGCGATCCTAACCGTGCAGGGCCCCGACGGGCAGCGCCAACTCGCGGTCGAGGATGTGCCCGCAGGCCCGGGCAAGACAAACCTGAAACTCGGCGAGATTGCCATCAGCTTCGCCTTCCCGCCGCGCGCGGTGGGTTCGGGCGACGCCTATCTGCGGATGATTCCGCGCACCGAGATGGACATCGCGGTCGTAGGCTGCGGCGTGAACCTCACGCTCGAGGGCGGCACCTGTACGGCTGCCAGAGTCGGCCTCGGCGCCGTCGCGCCGACCGTCCTGCTGGTCGAGGACGCCGCGGCGGCGCTCGTCGGAAGCAATCTGGACGAGGCGGCAATCGAAGCGGCCGCCGAAGCTTGTCGTGCCGCCTGCAACCCGATCGACGACAAGCGCGGTACCATTGCATACCGGACCCAGGTCGCCGGGGTCCTGCTGAAACGCACGGCCGCCATCGCCGCCGAACGCACGCGAGCCTAGGGGAAACTGAATCATGGCAAAACTTCACATCAACACCACGATCAATGGCGAGCCCGAGGAGTTCCTCTGCGCGCGCTCCGACACGATGCTCGACGTGCTGCGCAACCAACTCGGCCTGACGGGCGCCAAGGAAGGCTGCGGTTCGGGCGACTGCGGCGCCTGCTCGATCACGCTCGACGGTACGCTTGTCTGTTCCTGCCTGATGCTGGCCGCCGAGGCCGAGGGCAAGGAGATCACGACCATCGAGGGGATGGCCGAGGGCGAGACCCTGCATCCCCTGCAACAGAAATTCCTCGAGGAGGCCGCACTCCAGTGCGGGATCTGCACGCCAGGCATGCTCGTCGCCGCGAAGGCGCTCCTCGACGAAAACCCAGACCCCACAGAGACCGAGGTGCGGTTCTGGCTCGCCGGCAACCTCTGCCGGTGCACGGGTTATGACAAAATCATCCGCGCGGTGATGGACACTGCCGCGGAGATGCGGGGAGCGGTGAAATGAGCAGTAACGACAACAAGTGGATCGGCGAGAGCACAATCCGTCCCGACGGCGCCGACAAGGTCACCGGACGCGCGGCCTTCGCGGCGGATTCCACCATGCCTGGCATGATCTGGGGCAAGGTGCTCCGCAGCCCCCACGCCCATGCGAAGATTAAGTCCATCGACACGTCGAAGGCGGACTCCTTGCCCGGCGTAAAGGCGGTGATGACATCGGCGGACATTGTCGATTTTCCCGTCGACACGCCCTTCCCTCTTGGCATCCAGGACATGCGCTGGATGTGCCGCAACGTTATCGCCCGCGACAAGGCGCTGTTCCATGGCCACCCGATCGCCGCCGTCGCGGCCATGACCGAGGCCATCGCGGCGGAGGCCTGCAAGCTGATTGAGGTCGACTACGAGGTCCTGCCTCACGCGATTGAGATCGACGATGCGCTCGCCGACGACGCACCAATATTGCACGAATGGATGGAGTTCGAGGGCAAGCCGTCGAACATCGCCGGCGTGCTAGAGCACACGAAGGGTGACGTCGAGGCCGGCTTCGCGGAGGCCGACGTTATCATCGAGCGCAACTTCACGACCCGGCCGGTGCACCAAGGCTATATCGAGCCCCATGCCTGCTTAGTCAGTGTTGCATCCGACAACAAGACTACCATCTGGTCGTCGAGCCAGGGCCAGTTCATGGTCCGCGCCATGACGGCGCTGCTCACGGGCCTGAACCAGTCCGACATCCGCGCCATTCCTGCCGAGATCGGCGGCGGCTTCGGCGGCAAGACCATTGTCTATCTCGAGCCTCTAGCCACGATCCTGTCGAAGAAATCAGGCCGGCCGGTGAAGATGGCCATGACGCGCGAAGAGGTGATGCGCGCCTCGGGCCCGACCTCGGGCTCGAAGTCCACGGTCAAGATTGGTGTCAAGAAGGACGGCACGATCACGGCGGCCGAGGGCCACTACTGGCTTCAGGCCGGTGGCCTGCCGGGCGCGCCGGTGCGTGGTGCCGTCGGCTGCGCGCTCGCGCCCTACGACATCCCGAACGGCCATACCATCGGCTATGACGTAGTGTGCAACCGCTCGAAGGTCGCGGCCTACCGGGCACCGGGTGCACCCATCGGCTCCTTCGGCGTCGAGTGCGTACTCGACGAGCTGGCCGAGGCGATAGGCATGGACCCGCTCGACCTGCGCCTCAAGAACGCGGCGAAGGAAGGCACCGAAGCCGTCCACGGGCCGGTCTACCCGGTCATGGGCTATGTGGAGTCCCTCGAGGCGGCGAAGGTGCATGACCATTACAACGCGCCGCTCGGCCCGAATCAGGGGCGCGGCGTGGCCAGCGGCTTCTGGTTTAACGCCGGCGGCGAATCCTCCGCCCAAGTAAACATCACCGAGGACGGCAACGTTGTCGTCACCACGGGCCATCCGGATATCGGCGGCTCGCGCGCCGGTATCGCCAACATCTGCGCCGAGCTGCTCGGCATCGACTATAAGCGGGTGTCGGTCCTGATCGGCGACACGGCTACCATCGGCTTCTCGAACCTGACCGGCGGCAGCCGCGTCCTGTTCGCGTCCTCGATGGTGGTCACTGAGTCCACCAACAAAGTCATCCGGACCCTGTGCGAGCTGGCGGCTAAGATCTGGGACATCGACCCGGACGCGGTGGAATGGGAAGACGGGGAGGCGCGCCCGGCCGGCGCGAATGCCGGCCAGTTCGACCCAATAACCCTGGCTGAGCTGGCGGAGCGCGCCAACGAAACCGGCGGCCCCATCGGGTCCGGCGCGCAGATCAACACCACGGGCGCGGAGGGTGGCTTCGGCACCCATATCTGCGACGTGGAGGTCGATCCCGAGCTCGGCATCGCCAGGGTGATCCGCTACACAGTGCTACAGGATGTGGGCCGGGCGGTCCACCCGGCCTATGTGGAGGGCCAGATGCAGGGCGGCGCCGCCCAGGCCATCGGCTGGGCGCTCAACGAGGAATACCTCTACGACGGGAACGGTAAGGTTGATAATCCCGGATTCCTAGACTACCGGATGCCCGTCGCCTCGGATCTGCCAATGCTCGACACATACATCATCGAGGTACCCAACCCGAAGCATCCACAAGGAGTCCGCGGGGTTGGCGAGGTGCCGCTAGTGCCTGGCCTATCGGCCGTGCGCAACGCGGTCTACAACGCCATCGGCATACGGTTCAACGACCTGCCGCTCTCGCCGCCGCGAGTGCTGGCGGCGCTGGACGTGCCAGAGGCGGCGGAGTAGCCGCCGGATATAATCCGCCGCCAGAGACAGCCATGTTGATATGGACGGAGACAAAAAAACGGCCCCCCAAGGGGCCGTTTTGCTGCAAGCTTTGTGCTGGATTTACTCGGCAGCGTCGCGGCGCGAACGGCGGCGGCGCGGACGATCATCCCCGTCTCCGTCGCCCCCGCGACCACCACGGGGCTCACGCGGCGGGCGCGTGTCCTCTAGTTCCTCGCCGGTCTCCTGATCGACGACGCGCATCGACAGCTTGACCTTGCCGCGATCATCCATGCCGATAACCTTAACCTTAACCTCATCACCCTCGTTGATCACATCGGTCACCTGACCCACGCGCTCATTCTTGAGCTCGGAGATGTGAACGAGACCGTCACGCGACCCGAAGAAGTTCACGAAGGCGCCGAAGTCGACAACCTTGACGACCTTGCCTTCGTAGATCACGCCGACCTCCGGCTCAGCGACGATGGAGTTGATCCAGTCGATCGCCTTCTGGGCCGCCTCGCCATCAGACGAGGCTACCTTGATGAGGCCCTCGTCGTCGATGTCCACCTTACAGCCAGTAACCTCGCAGATTTCGCGGATGACCTTGCCGCCCGTTCCGATCACTTCGCGGATCTTGTCCTTTGGAATCTGCATGGTGGTGATGCGCGGCGCGTGCTCGGACAGCTCCACCCGGCCTGAGTCGATGGCCTTGGCCATCTCGCCAAGGATGTGGATCCGGCCGTCGCGGGCCTGATCGAGCGCAATCTCCATGATCTCCTTTGTGATGGACGTGATTTTGATATCCATCTGGAGCGAGGTGATGCCGTCTTCCGTGCCAGCGACCTTGAAGTCCATGTCGCCTAGATGATCCTCGTCACCGAGGATATCCGACAGGACCGCATAGCCGTCATCTTCCTTGATCAGGCCCATTGCGATGCCCGCGACCGGCGCCTTCAGCGGCACTCCCGCATCCATCATCGCCAGCGAGGAGCCACAAACCGTGGCCATCGAAGACGAACCGTTCGATTCGGTGATCTCGGAGACCACGCGGACCGTGTAGGGGAAGTCCTCCTTGGCCGGCAGCAGCGGGCGCAGCGCGCGCCAGGCGAGCTTGCCGTGGCCGACTTCGCGGCGTCCGGTGAAGCCGATGCGGCCGGTCTCGCCCACCGAATAGGGCGGGAAGTTATAGTGCAGCAGGAAGTGCTCGCGATACTCGCCCTCTAGCGCGTCGATGATCTGCTCGTCCTGGCCGGTGCCCAACGTGGCAACGACCATCGCCTGGGTTTCACCGCGGGTGAAAAGGGCCGAACCGTGCGAACGCGGCAGAACCGAAATCTGGCTCTCGATGGCGCGCACCGTCTTGGTGTCGCGACCATCGATGCGCCCGCCCGTGTCGAGGATGGCACGGCGCACCACGTCCTTCTCGAGAGTCTTGAGCGGGCCACCAGCGATCGCAGCTTCCTCTTCGGAGAGCTGTTCAATCACGGCCTTCTTGGCGGCCGAAACCTTCTCCTGACGGACTAGCTTCTCCTTCTCGGTGTAGGCCTCGCGGATGCTACCCTCACCGAGTTCGCGCACCTTCGCCTCGAGATCGAGGACCTCCTGCGGGGTTTCCTCCACCGGGCGCGGATCCTTCGCCGCCCGCTCAGCCAAGTCGATGATCGCATTAATCACATCCTGATACGCCTCGTGGCCGAACATCACCGCACCGAGCATGACCTCCTCGGTCAGTTCGTTGGCCTGAGACTCGACCATCAGCACACCTTCGTTAGTGCCGGCAACGACCAGGTCGAGCGCCGATTCCTCAAGCTGCTCGGCCGTCGGGTTCAGCACATACTCGCCGTCGATGTAGCCGACACGGGCCGCACCAATCGGGCCCATGAAGGGCATGCCGGAAATGGTCAGCGCCGCCGACGCACCAATCAGGGCCGCGATGTCCGGATCATTCTCCAGATCGTGGCTGACGGTAGTGCAGATCACCTGAGTTTCATTACGGTAGCTCTTGTGGAAGAGCGGGCGGATCGGACGGTCGATCAGGCGGGAGGTGAGGACCTCCTTCTCCGTCGGGCGCCCCTCGCGCTTGAAGAAGCCGCCGGGGATCTTGCCGGCTGCATAGGTCTTTTCCTGATAGTGGACGGTGAGCGGAAAGAAATCCAGCCCCTCGCGCGGCGCGTGTTCGCCGACCGTGGTGCAGAGCACCGAAGATTCACCATAGCTAACGAGGACAGCCCCATCGGCCTGACGGGCGATATGCCCGGTCTCGAGGGTGAGCTTTCGCCCGCCCCATTCGATTTCCTTACGAACAATGTCAAACATCGCTTATCTCTCAACCTGCGTCGTCCGCCCAGGCCAACCCCGAACGTACGCCCCGTGCCATCGGGGTCTTCGCGCCGTCACGCAATACAGTTTCGACGGCGGGTGCACGGACCTTCCGCGCGGGCCAAGCCTGAGACGCCGGATTGCGTCCGTGGACCTGTCGTAATGGCGCCGGGCCATGCCCGCGCCGTGTAAGACGGCATTTGCCTTAGCGGCGAATGCCCAGACGCTCGATCAGGGTGCGATAGCGCGCTTCTTCCTTACGCCGCACATAGTCGAGCAGACGACGCCGCTGACCCACCATGAGGAGAAGTCCGCGGCGTGAATGATGATCCTTGGCATGGGTCTGAAGGTGCCCGGTCAGGTTGTTGATGCGTTCCGTTAGGATCGCAACCTGAACCTCGGGCGAACCCGTATCCCCAGTCTTGGTCTGGAATTCGTTGATGAGTTCGGTTTTACGCTCAGGCGTAATCGACATGGCAATCAATCTCCCGGTATCAAAGATTTAGAACACGGACCGGACGAATCTGGATACCGTCGACGCGGGCGAGCGCCACGGGCTTCGCCGCGTCGAGGGCCAAGACGATACTATCGTCCCCCACCGTCGCGATCCGTTCCCTGTCCTGCGGTCGCAGGACCGGAACCGCCTGCCCATTACGAAGCCTTTCCGCTTCCCTGTCCGACAGGGCCAGCGCCGGGATACCGTCCAGCGCAGTCTCAATCGGTAATAATATGGGTGAGCGGGCGGCACTATGGCCAAGTTCCTCAAGCATTTCCAGTGAAATCGAAGCCGATTCCGCAAAGGGCCCGACGGCGACCCGGCGCAGGTCCGACAGGTGCCCGGCCGTGCCGAGCGCCGCCGCCAGATCGCGCGCCAGCGCCCGCATATACGCACCCTTGCCCGACCGCACCGCGAACCGCGCCCGGCTAGCGTCGATGGTCTCAATCAAGTCAAACCCCATGATATCGACAGTGCGGGCCTCCAAGTTTAAGTCTTCGCCCGCCCGCGCCTTGGCATAGGCCCGCTCACCGTCGATCTTGATCGCCGAATAGGCGGGCGGCACTTGGGCGATCGCGCCTACAAACGCCGGCAGCGCTGCCTCAATCGCGGCCCGGTCGGGTCGCGCGTCCGAGGTCTCGACCACGTCGCCGTCTGCATCGTCGGTTTCGGTCCGCGTGCCCCAGTTTACGGTAAAGGTATAGCGCTTAGAGCTGTCAATCACATAGGGCATGGTCTTGGTCGCCTCGCCGAGTGCGATCGGCAGGATGCCCGTCGCCGAAGGATCGAGGGTTCCCGCATGACCCAGCTTGGCCGCGCCCGTGGCGCGCCGCACCGCGTTGACGCAGGCCGCCGAGGTCATACCTGCCGGCTTGTCCAAGTTGATCCAGCCGTTGATCGGCAGGCCGTTACGCCGGCGCCCCATCAGACGTTGTCCTCATCCCGGCCATGATCCGTGGCGTCATCATCCGCTACGAGATCGCGCATAACCTCAGGCCGATGCATGATCGCCTCAATCCGAGAGGCCTCGTCGAAGCTGCGGTCGTAGACGAACCTGAGCGCCGGCAGATACTTCAGATGCACTGCGCGGCCGAGCTGCCCGCGCAGATAGGCCGACGCCCGGTTGAGACCCGCAACCATGGGTTGGGCATCGCCGGCGAGCGGCAGCACAAATACGGTCGCATTGCGCATGTCCGGGCTCACCCGCACCTCCGTTACGGTGATCGCGGCTGCGGCCAGGTCGGTATCGCGGAACTCCGCCCGATGGACGATCTCGGATAGGGCGTGGCGAATCTCCTCGCCCACGCGCAACTGGCGTTGGGACGGCGCTTTGCCTTTTCCGGCACTCTGCGCTTTCCGATTCATGGTCTGGCTGTTTCAATTCTGCTGCGACCGGCGCCCGATGCGCGCCGGCACGGTTATACCTGCGTCTCGCGTTCGCGCTTAGGGAGCGCAACCGTCAGCCCGCCTCGAGCTGGCGCGCGACCTCCTGCACCTCGAAGCACTCTATGACGTCACCCACCTGAATGTCGTTGTAGTTCTCAAGCGCAATGCCGCATTCGTAGCCGTTCTGGACCTCGCGGACATCGTCCTTGAAACGTCGAAGCGTGCCAAGGTTGCCCTCGTGAATGACGACCGAATCGCGCATCAGGCGGACCCTAGAATCGCGGCGGATAAGCCCAGTGGTGACCATGCAGCCGGCCACCTTGCCCACCCGCGAGACGCTGAACACCTCGCGAATCTCGGCCGAGCCGAGCAGGTTCTCCTCGAGCGTCGGGGCGAGCTCGCCTTCGAGCATGGCCCGCACATCGTCCACAACATTGTAGATGATGTTGTAGTAGCGGATTTCGACCCCGTCGCGTTTCGCAAGATCACGGGCCTGCGGGATGGCCCGCACGTTGAACCCAATCACGAGTCCGCCATTGACCGTCGCCAGCGCGATGTCGGATTCATTGATGCCGCCAACACCGGCATGCAGTACCTGCGCCTTCACCTCGTCCGTCGACAGGTTGTTGACGGCGCCGGCGATGGCCTCGACCGAGCCCTGTACATCGCCCTTGATGACCATTGGAACCTGCGCCGCCTCGCCCGCCTTGATCTGTTCGAACATGTCATCGAGGCTGCCGCGCGCGCCTGCGGCGGCGCGCGCATCGCGCTGAACGCCCTTGCGGTACTCGACGACCTCGCGTGCGCGCGCGTCCGAATCCACCACTGCGAACTCGTCGCCTGCCTGGGGGGCGCCGTTCAGGCCCAGCACCTCGACCGGCGAGGACGGGTTGGCCTCCTTAACATTCTCGCCGCGGTCGTTGACAAGCGCGCGCACACGGCCCCACTCGGCACCAGCGACGAAGATATCACCGACCCGCAGGGTGCCGCCCTGTACAAGAACCGTAGCGACCGCGCCGCGGCCGCGTTCGAGCTGCGCCTCAATCACGGTGCCGAAGGCAGCGCGCTCGGGGTTTGCGATCAGTTCCCGGAGCTCCGCCTGCAGCGTAATCGCCTCGGTCAGCGTGTCGAGACCCTTGCGAGTCTCGGCGGAGACCTCGATTACCTGGACATCACCACCCATCTCCTCGGGCACAATCTCGTGGGACAGGAGTTCGGTCTTCACCCGCGACGCGTCGGCGGCGGGCAGATCCATCTTGTTGACCGCGACGATAATCGGCACCTCGGCGGCGCGAGCATGATTGATCGCCTCGACCGTCTGGGGCTGAACGCCATCGTCGGCGGCCACCACCAAGATGACGATATCGGTCACATGGGCGCCGCGCTGGCGCATCGCCGTGAAGGCGGCATGGCCCGGTGTGTCAATGAAGCTGATCCGATCGCCGGATTCGAGCTCGACCTGATAGGCGCCGATATGCTGGGTGATGCCCCCGGCCTCGCGGCTCACGACATCGGTCGAGCGTAGAGCGTCGAGCAGGGAGGTCTTACCGTGGTCGACATGGCCCATGACCGTGACCACCGGCGGGCGCGGCACCTGCGTACCTTCCTCGTCCTCGATCGTTGATCCGAGATTCAGTTCCACGTCGCTGGCCGAGATCAGCTTCACCTGATGGCCGAACTCCTCGACCACCAGCTGGGCGGTTTCCTGATCAATAGTCTGGTTGATCGTCGCCATGACACCCATATTCATGAGCGTTTTGATTACCTCCGAACCACGTTCGGCCATGCGGTTGCCCAGCTCGCCGACCGTAATGGCATCCGGGATGCTGACCTCGCGCACCACCTTCGATGCTTGGCCGCCACCCTTGTTGTCGCCAGTCGCGCGCTGACGCTCTCGCTCTTGGCGGCGCCGGAACGCCGCGACAGAGCGCTGGCGTGCGCCGCCCTCCTCGTCGAGTGCCTCGGAGATGGTGAGCTTGCCGCTGCGCCGCTTGCGTTCGTTGCGCGGGCGGGCGCTGGACTTCTGGCCCGGCCCTTCGCCACGGGCCGCACGGCTCCTAGACGGGCTAACCCCGTCGCTGGATTCCTCCTCAAGCTCAGCGAACTTCCGCTCAGCCGCAGCAGCGCGCTGAGCCGCCTCGTCTGCCATCTTCTGGGCCTGAGCCTCCGCCTCGCGGCGCGCTTCTTCCTCAATTTCGCGGCGCGAGCGAGCCTCGACCGAGGCAGCCTCAGCCTCGGGGATCTCTTCAACGACCTCGGGGCCGGGGGCCGCCGTGGCTTCCACTTCAGCCACATGGCGCGTTTCTTCCAGTGCCTTCTTCGCCTTTTCGCTCTCGATCGCAGCCGTTTCGGCGGCCTTGCGCGCCTCCTCGAGAGCGCGCGCACGCGCCGCTTGTTCGGCTTCGGTCAGGGTGCGCTGCGGGCTCGTTTCCGAAACCGGCGGCGCTCCGGGCGCCGGCGCCTCGGCGGCGACGGGCGCTGCCTCAGCTACCTCCGTGATCTCCGTCATCTCGCCGGAGTCACCCTGCTGGAAGGTCCGCTTCTTCTTGACCTCGACGGTCACGGTCTTGGTCCGCCCATGGCTGAAGCTCTGGCGCACCTGGCCGCCCCCGACGGTCTTCTTCAGCTCAAGCTTGCCTGGCTTGGACAGCGTCAGCGGCTTTTTTTTCTTCTTGTCTTCGTTCTCAGTCGTATTCGACATGGTCTCAATCCATCAAGTCAGTACCGGCCAACAGGGCCTCTTCACCCCGGTAGACGGCAAAGGCCCGAACCGTTTCCAGCACGTGCCGCGCGGCGCCACCCGGCAAAACAAGCGCATGGACAGTGTGGTCCCGTCCCGCCGCGGCGCCCAACTGGTCCGCGTCAAACATATCAACCCGCGCCACGCCGCCCGCCCGGTCGGCCAGCCGCGAGATCTTATAGCGGCCATCATCGCCCGCATCGCAGGCGCATAGAAGCACCGCGCCGCCCGCATTCTCTTCCCCATCGCACGTCGCCAGGGCCGCTCGAACCTTTTCGAAGCCCGACACGAAGGCGCCCGCCTTGC
The DNA here is from genome assembly GCA_002724635.1 of Rhodospirillaceae bacterium. Classification (GTDB taxonomy): domain Bacteria; phylum Pseudomonadota; class Alphaproteobacteria; order UBA6615; family UBA6615; genus UBA8079. Next base: position 27,053 of record PBPM01000101.1, on the reverse strand, counting down.
GCGCCATCGTCAGGGCAGCCAAGGCCCGACGGCGCAGTGACCGCTCGACGAAGTCCTCGAGGCTTTCCCCATCGGGGCCTACCATCGGCGCCACGTTGCGCTTCGCACCACGCGCAAACGCGCGCTTAGCGCAAGCTTTAGCAACTATATCCCTGCGCCCGACCAACCACAATCCACGCCCTGGCAGGCGCGCATCGAGATCGGGAACCACCAAGTCGTCCGGGCCTGCAACGAACCGCATCAGCTCGGCGCACGGCCGCACCTCGCCCGTCACTAGGCAGCGGCGCATGGTGCGCCGCGTCGCCGCGGCATATCCACCAGCTTCGGCTGCCGTCATGTCGAGATGGGCCTGAGTCACCACGTTCAACCCGCCTCGCCTATTCCCCAGCCGGCTGATCGGGGGCGGGCGCAAAGACCGCCTCGGCCGCCGCCAGATCCGACACCTCCAAATCGGCCACAGCCTCTTCCGTCTCGGGGTCTGGCTCGGGCTCCGGCGCGATCACGTCGTCGCCATAGACCGCGACACGCGCTGCCATGATGATCGTGTTCGCCTCGTCGGGCTTTACGGGGCTCTGGCGCACCAAGCGGCTGATTTCGTGATCCGCCATATCGAACAAATCGTCGAGTTTAACTTCGGTCTCGATGTCCATAAAGATGAACCGATACTCGTCCGGCATGAGGCCGGCGAGGTCCTCGGCCGTGCGCACCCCTTGGCCGCCCAGCCGCACCGCCGTCTCGAGCGACACACCCGCAACGTTCAGCATCGCATCCTCTACGCCAAGCTTCTTGCGCTCAACATCGAGTTTCGCATCCCGCTCCTCTAGCCAGTTGCGCGCACGCGCCTGAAGCTCCTCACCGATGTCCTCGTCGAAGCCCTCGATGACCAGAAGGTCCTCCATGGGGACGAAAGCCACCTCCTCGACCGTTGTGAAACCCTCGGTGACAAGCAGATGTGCAATCACATCCTCCACATCGAGCGCCTCAATGTACATGGCGCTGCGGGTGTTGAACTCGTCCTGACGACGCTTGGATTCCTCTTCCTCCGTGAGGATGTCAATGTCCCAGCCCGACAGCATGGAAGCGAGGCGCACATTCTGGCCGCGGCGGCCAATGGCGAGCGATAGCTGCTCATCGGGCACGACCACCTCGATCTTGTTGGCGTCCTCGTCGAGCACGACCTTTGTCACCTCGGCTGGAGCCAGCGCATTAACGACGAAAGTCGCGGGATCGGGAGACCACGGAATAATATCGATCTTCTCACCCTGAAGCTCGCCGACGACAGCCTGAACACGGCTGCCGCGCATGCCGACGCACGCGCCGACGGGGTCGATCGACGTGTCCTTCGAGATCACCGCGATCTTGGCACGGCTGCCCGGGTCGCGCGCGGCGGCGCGAATCTCGATTATCCCGTCATAGATCTCTGGGACCTCCTGAGCGAAAAGCGCCTTCATCAGCTCCGGACGCGTCCGGGTCAGGAAGATCTGCGGCCCGCGCGGCTCGCGGCGCACGTCGTAGATGTAGGCACGAATCCGGTCGCCGGGGCGATGATTCTCGCGCGGCAGCGCCTCGTCGCGGCGCATCACGCCTTCAGCGCGGCCCAAATCTACTGTGACGTTGCCATATTCGACCCGCTTGACCAGGCCATTCACGACCTCGCCGGCGCGATCCTTGTACTCTTCGAACTGGCGCTCGCGCTCGGCATCGCGAACCCGTTGGACGATGACCTGTTTAGCGGTCTGCGCGGCAATGCGCCCGAAGTCGATCGGCGGCAGCTCGTCGACGAGGAATTCGCCGACCTTTGCGTCGGCCTTTTCAGCCTGCGCCTGATCGACGGTCAGCTGGGTATTCTCGTCCTCGACTTCATCCACCACCTCCCGGTAGCGCGCAAGCGAGATATGGCCGCCGTCGCGATCGATGATCGCGCGGATGTCGTGTTCGGGGCCATACTTATTGCGGCCCGCCTTCTGAATGGCCTGCTCCATCGCGGTGATGACTTCCTCGCGCTCGATGCCCTTTTCCCGTGCAACGGCATCGGCAACGGCAAGCATCTCTATGCGGCTTGGACCTCCAGACTCCATGTTCTCTATCCTTCGTTCGTCCGGCCCTTCTGGGCCGCGGCAATAAGTTCATCGTTCATGACGAGCTTCGCCCGCGCAACATCCGCGAGGGGCAATGTTAGTTCATCCGCTTCGGCCTCGAGATCGGCTAAGCGCACCCGGTCGTCCTCAACACCGAGCAGCCGGCCGCGAAAACGGCGGCGACCGTCGACGGCCTGTTTCAGCTCTACCTTCGCCTCATAGCCGGCGAAGCTGTCGAAATCCTTCGGCCGGGTGAGCGGCCGGTCAATTCCGGGCGAACTCACCTCAAGCTCATAGGCATCGCGGATTGGGTCGGCGACATCAAGCAGAGCTGATGCTGTCCGGCTCGCCAGGGTGCAGTCCTCGATTGTCACATCCTTGCCGTCGGCCCGATCAATCATGATCTGCAGCACCGGCCGGCCAGCACCGCCATAGAACACGCGCACGAGCTCAAAGCCGAGATCCGCGAGCGAATCCTCGATGACCGCGACGATCCTGTCCGTCTGTGTGTTTTCGCTGATCAGGTTCAAACCGCTACAAAACTCCGATTCCGCACCTACCGAAAAAAGCAACAAAAAAGGCGGCACCGGTTTGTCCGGGCCACCCCTTGACTGTCTGTCACTAGACATTGGGTTTTGTTGAGCGGGAATATAGGCAAAACGCCGGAAAAGGCAACCCGTACGTTAGCCCCAGCGCGGGCACCTTAGATAACGCAGGAAGGTCGGCCCCGGACCGCCACTGCGATTCTTGTCCTCGTATCGCGTATTCGGCCAGTCGGCCGGGCGCCGACGCCAGTCGTCGGACCGGGCCGCGGTCCAAGCAAAGTCCGGATGCGCCTTCAAATGGCGGAGAATCCAGACGAGATAATTCTGATCGTCCGTAGCGACACGCAATTCCGCCCCGTCACGCATCAGCCGCGCGAGGGTGTCCAGCAGCGTACGGTTAATGATACGGCGGCGATGGTGGCGCTGCTTAGGCCAAGGATCAGGAAACAGGATGAAGACCCGCGACAGGCTGGAATCGCTGAGGCACTGAAGCATTGGACGCACATCGTCGGCCAGAATCCGGACATTGTCCGGACAGTCCACCTCGATGGCTGCCAGCAGCCGGGCAACCCCGTTCAAATAGGGTTCGGCACCGATCATGCCGACGCGCGGATTCGCGCTCGCCTGCCAGACCAGGTGCTCGCCAGCGCCGAAGCCGATCTCGAGCCATACCTCCTCCGTCCCCGCCGGGAACAACCTTATCGGATCGACGGGCGAGTCCTCGTCAGCCAAATCAACACGGAGCTTGGGTAGATAGTCTTTAAGTAAACGCTCTTGGCCAGAGCGCAGCTTGCGGCCGCGACGGCGCCCGTGGAAGCGCGGGTCCTCGCACCCGGAACCGCTCTCGGAATCAACGATCAAAGTGCGTTGTGCAGTGCGTTGACAAGGTCGGTCTTTTCCCACGAGAAGCCGCCATCCGCGTCCGGCTGCCGGCCGAAATGCCCATAGGCCGCGGTACGCGCATAGATCGGCTTGTTCAGGCCGAGATGCTCGCGTATGCCGCGCGGCGATAGGTCCATCGCCTTCCGCACGGCCTCGGCCAGCTTAGCATCGTCCACCCTGCCGGTGCCGTAGGTGTCGACATAGACCGACAGCGGGTGCGACACGCCGATCGCGTAGGCGACCTGTATGGTGCAACGATCGGCCAGATCGGCCTCGACCACATTCTTGGCTACGTAGCGCGAGGCATAAGCGGCCGACCGGTCGACCTTGGTCGGGTCCTTGCCCGAGAAGGCGCCGCCGCCATGGGGCGCGGCACCGCCATAGGTGTCGACGATTATCTTGCGGCCCGTGAGGCCAGCATCCCCGTCGGGGCCGCCGATGACGAACCGGCCCGTCGGGTTCACATAGAAGTGCTCATCCGGACACATCCAACCTTCTGGTAGAACATTGAGCACATACGGGCGCACGATCTCGCGCACATCATCCTGATCCAGCACCTCGTCGTGCTGAGTCGAAACCACGACCGATGTCGCACCCACCGGCTTACCGTCTTCGTAACGCAAGGTGACCTGGCTCTTGGAATCCGGACCGAGGCCGGTCTCCGCGCCCGAATGCCGAGCCTCGGCGAGCGAGCGCAGGATGGCGTGAGAGAGGTGAATCGGTGCTGGCATCAGAACGTCAGTCTCGCGGCACGCATAGCCGAACATCAGACCCTGGTCGCCCGCGCCCTCGTCTTTGTTTCCATCTGCATCGACACCCTGAGCGATATCGACGGACTGGGCATGCACATGGCAATCGACGTCCGCGTTCTTCCAGTGGAAGCCCGCCTGATTGTAGCCAATATCTTTCACCGCCGCGCGCGCGATCTCTTCCATCCGCGCGGCGTCGATGTCCGCTGGACCGCGCACCTCACCCGCCATGACAATCCGGTTGGTTGTGGTCAGGGTCTCCACCGCTACACGGCTTTCGGGGTCACCGGTCAGGAAGGCGTCGACGATGGCGTCAGAAATCCGATCACACACCTTGTCGGGATGGCCCTCGGAAACGGATTCACTGGTGAAAAGATAGCTGCTTTTGGACACGGGGTCGATCTCCCTAGTCGTTCTGTTGTGGCTGCGGCCAGCAACCCGGATTCAAATGGGATCATTCTAAGGATGACTGCCCGGCACCCCTCGGCCGAGTGCCCCGGTTGTGCAGGATGGCGGCCTAGCCCGTCAAGGGGCTTTGATCCGCGACCCGAGCATCAGCGCGAACAGGAGGGAAAAAACCGCTAGAGCCACGGGAATCGTTTCCCCCCAGCGCGCAAAAATCGTCTCCGGCAGGGCCATGGGAAGGCCGGAGTCTAGGATGCCCCGCTCCCCGATACCCAATCGGGCGACCACGCGCCCATAGGGGTCGACGACCGCCGAAATCCCAGTGTTCGCCACGCGCACCATCGGCAATCCCTCCTCGACCGCCCGGGCGGACGCGATGGCGAAGTGTTGCTGCGGACCGGCGAAGGTTCCGAACCAAGCGTCGTTGGTCAAATTCAACATCCAACCTGGGCGCTCGCCCGGCGGGGTCACGCGGCCGGAGAAAATCGCCTCGTAACAGATCAACGGACTCACCCAAGGTAGCCCGTCGATAGCAAGAAGGCGACGGCCCGAGCCAGCGACGAAATCGCTCTGCCCAGGCACGACCCTGTCGATCGGCAGGACCCCGCGTAGGGGAACATATTCTCCAAACGGAACCAGATGGGACTTGTCATAGACCTGCGCGACATCCGCGCTATCGTCAAGCACGACGAGCGCGTTGCGAAGCTGGCGCTCATTGTTTTGGTAGGTGCTGCGCACTGAGCCCGTGATCAACCGACCATCTGCCGGCACGGCGACCGTCACCCGGGTGCGCGCTAGCGTGTCGTTCGGCAACAGGAACGGCACCGCCGTTTCCGGCCAGATCACATGGGTCGGCACGACCTCCGAGGGAGTCCGACTCAACGCTAGGTGGCGGTCCAAATGTAGGGCCCGCAGCTGGGGGTCCCATTTGTCACGCTGCGCAATATTCGCCTGCACGAGGCGCAGGCGTACATCGGGGACCAGCGCGACTTCACTGGCAGCCAGCCGCGCCGCGCCGCCGCCCCATAACGCCATCAGCAAAAGGACCGTCCCGGCAGCCACGAACGCTAGCCGGCTGGGCAATGCCACCCTGGTATCGGCGAGGACCGCCGGCATGCCCGCGGCCAGCGCCGTTAAAGTACTCAGCCCCAGCACTCCCCCCAGAGAAGCCACCTGCATTATCGCCGGCGACCCGGCCCAGACATACCCGAGAAGGTTCCAGGGAAAGCCCGTGAAGATATGCCCGCGAACGAACTCGGCAAGTGCCCAGACCGCGGCAAGGCCGATGACCCGAGCCAGCATCGTGCCGCGCAGCGGCAGCGCGACCACGGCCGCGCAGGCCATCGCGGGAAACACCGCAAGCGCTGACGCGAGCCCGGGCAATGCAAAGGGAACCAGCAACCCGGTGCGCGAGGGATTCACCAAGAGCGGCTCGGCGATCCAGTGCACGCCTATAAGGTTGTGACCAAATCCGAACCAGAAGCCTATCCACAATCCGGCGCGCCAGGGTTTGGCGGCAGCATCCGCCCCCCCCAAAAGCCAGAGCAGGCCAACAAAGGCCGGCACAAGTAGCGGCACCAGATGGAAAGGCGGAAGCGCCAGCGCCGAAACAGCACCGAGCAGAAAACAGGACAGGATTCGTTGCGGGCCGCGAGCGGCGGCTGCGCGATCAGCGAGGTGCGAGAGCATAGGGGCGCGGCGGCACTATCATGGGTCCGGGCCGGCTGGTCGCTGATCGCGAATCCGCAACCGCTTGATCCGGCGCGGATCCGCATCGACGACGATAAACTCGACTCCCGACGCATGGGTAACGACTTCGCTGCGACGGGGCACCCGGTCCACGATCGAAAAGACTACGCCCCCGAGCGTATAGATCTCTTCGCGTTCCGAATCCTCCATGAACGGGCCGATCATCGCCTCAAGATCCTCGATCTCGGCCCGCGCGTCGGCGAAGATCGAGCCGTCCGGATCGCGCCTGATCAGCAAACCTTCTTCGTCATGCTCATCCTCAATCTCGCCGACGATCTCTTCGACCAGATCCTCGATGGTCACGAGACCGTCAACGCCGCCGAACTCGTCTACGACGATCGCCATGTGGGTACGCTGGGCGCGCATCTCGAGCAGCAAATCGAGCACCCGGACCGAGGGTGCGGCGAACAGGATCTCGCGGGTGAGCTCACGCACGGCAAGGCCCGGACTACTGCGCATGGTTGCGAGAACGTCCTTGATGTGGACAAAGCCAACCACCTTGTCGAGGTGCGACTGGTAAAGCGGAATACGGGAATGGGCCTCCCTCGACATCAGGTCGGCGAGCGCGTCGAGCTCACAATCCTGATCCGTGGCAACGATATCAGCGCGCGGCACCATCACATCCTCGGCCGTCAGGTCGTGGAGCTTAAGGATGTTTGCGATCAGTTCGCCTTCATCCGGATTGATCGGGGTTGCCTCGTCGCCGGTCTCCTCAATCAGTTCGCCGATAGTCTCGCGGACGGAGTTCTCCCCGTTGCGCCCGCCGAAAAGGCCGCGCAGCCATTGCCCAAACCATCCGCCGCCGGATGTGCCGGCGTCGGTCGCCGACACGGTCTTATCGTTGCGCGATAGATCGGTCATGACCGCTGCCCAGCCCTCACGCCGCTTCGTCGCCGCGATAGGGGTCGGTGATCCCAAGGCCGTTCAGCACCGCTCGCTCCAGCTCTTCCATCGCCTCCGCATCATCATCATTCTCATGATCGAAACCAAGCAGGTGTAGGGTGCCATGAACCACCAGATGGCTGAGATGGTCCGACAGTGGCTTACCCTGTTCCTGCGCCTCCGCAGCACAGGTCTCGTAAGCCACCAAGACGTCACCGAGCATGGGATCGTCATGGCCCGGGCCCGGCGCTTCGTTCATCACGAATGCCAGCACGTTCGTAGCTGCGTCACGGCCACGCCAGGCTCGGTTGAGGGTGCGCATCTCCGCATCGTTACACAAGCGGAATCCCAGCTCAGCCGACGCCGGAAGCGCAACTCCGGCGCCAATTACCGCGGCCCGCGCTGCCGTGATGACAATGCGTTCCAGCTCCAGACCGGCATCACCCCAAGCCGGGGATATTATGTCGACGATCACCGCCACTCCGCCGCCATGGTTGTCGGTCATTTCGTCTCTTTCGTCGCGCTGCGCGAATTGTCGCGCTCATTGTAGGCGGTGACGATCTTGGTCACCATGCCGTGGCGCACCACATCGCCCTCCCCAAACCGCACGATCCTAACACCGTCCACCTTATCGAGGACGTCGAGCGCATCGGCCAGCCCGGATCGCGTACCGGGCGGCAGGTCGATCTGGCTCATGTCGCCGGTCACCGCCATTCGTGACCCCTCGCCGAGACGGGTCAGGAACATCTTCATCTGCATCGCGGACGTATTCTGCGCCTCGTCCAAGATGATGAAGGCTCGCGACAGGGTCCGGCCCCGCATGAACGCTAGCGGCGCGACCTCGATCTCGCCACCGCTCAGCCGCTTCGCGACTTGATCGCCCGGGAGCATGTCGTAGAGGGCGTCGTAGAGTGGGCGAAGATAGGGGTCGATCTTCTCCTGTAGGTCTCCCGGCAGGAAACCGAGCCGCTCGCCCGCCTCCACGGCCGGGCGCGAGAGTATCAGGCGATCCACCTTACCTTGGATCAGTTCGCTGACCGCCATGGCCACCGCGAGATAGGTCTTGCCGGTACCGGCAGGCCCAAGACCAAAGGTCAGGTCTGCCTGGCCCAGCGCCTCGAGGTATCGGGCCTGCACCGGCGAACGCGGCGTGATCGTCCGTTTGCGGGTGCGGATGGCAATGCGGCTATCCTCAAGACTTCCGCTCGCCGCCATGCGGACAGCTGCCTGCACGTCGCCCGGCGCGACCTCCTGCCCACCCTTCAGGCGGTCATACAAATTCTCGATCGCCCGGTCCGCGATGTCCCGCGATGTCTCGGGGCCTTGGATCTCCAGCTGGTTTCCACGATAGCGCAGGGTGACGTCGAGCAGCTGCTCGATCTGCAACAGGTGCTCGTCGTGATGCCCGAACAATGCCGGGAGAAGCGTGTTGTCGTCGAACTGGATTTGCACCGGGCGCCCGGTCGCCGTGTCAGTCGATATCAAGCGTTCAACCTCTCCTCGGATCCTCGCCCAGCCATGCGGAACCCGGGCCCACAACCCGTCCTGCAAGACTGCGCGGCTTGCACGATTCGATAGCAACATTCGCGATGCTACCAACCCGAAAATCTTCCGCGGTCACATGCACCGCCTGGTTGTAGGGCGTGCGCCCAACAACCTGTCCGGGATGGCGTCCGGGCCGCTCTAGGAGAACATCCAGCGTACGCCCGACCGTGGTGGTGTTGAAGTCATACTGCTGTTCATCCAGCAGTGCCCGCAGGCGGGCGAGCCGCGCATCCTTCACGTCTTCGGGCACCTGCCGCGGCAGACCGGCCGCCGGGGTGCCCGGCCGGGCGCTGAACTTGAAAGAGTAGGCCTGCGAATAGCCGACCGCGCGCACCAGATCAAGGGTGGCCTCGAAGTCGGTCTCGGTCTCACCGGGAAACCCGACAATGAAGTCGCAGCTGAGCGCGAGGTCTGGTCGGGCCGTGCGCAGCTCGTTAACGATGTCCATGTAGCGGGCGACATCATGTCCGCGGTTCATAGCCTCGAGTATCCGATCGCTGCCCGACTGCACCGGCAAGTGAAGAAAGGGCATCAGCGCATCGACGTTGCCATGCGCATCGATCAGCGACGCGTCGACGTCTCGCGGGTGGCTCGTCGTGTAACGGATCCGCGCCAGACCGCCGATATCCGCCAAGCGCCCGACGAGCGATCCTAGGCCGGTCTCACCGCCAGCCTCATCGAGCCCGTGATAGGCGTTGACGTTCTGGCCCAGCAGCGTCAGTTCGCGCACCCCTCCATCCACCAGCTGGCGCGCCTCCTCAAGAATCTGCGCGACTGGCCGCGAGAACTCCGCCCCGCGCGTATACGGAACCACGCAGAAAGTGCAGAACTTGTCGCACCCCTCCTGAATTGAAAGGAAAGCCGATACGCTGTGGTCAGCCTGCCGGTCGGGCAGATGGTCGAACTTACTATCGATCGGGAAATCCGTATTGAGAACACCGCCGTCAGCGCCCGCGCGATGCGCACGTGCCACCATCTCCGGCAACCGGTGATAGGCCTGCGGGCCCAGCACGATGTCGACGAACGGTGCCCGGCGCAGCATTTCCTCGCCCTCGGCCTGCGCCACACAACCCGCGACCGCGATCACCATCGGCGCGCGACCCTCCTCGGCGCGGCGGTCCTTGACATTCCGCAGCCGGCCCAGTTCCGAATAGACCTTCTCGCTCGCTTTCTCACGGATATGGCAGGTGTTGAGGATCACCATGTCAGCCGATTCCGGGTTCTCGCCAGGGGCATAGCCGAGCGGCGCCAAGATTTCCGACATGCGCGCGGAATCGTAGACGTTCATCTGGCAACCGTAGGTCTTGATAAAAAGTTGTTTGGTCAAGAGCCCTTACGCCGATCGCGGTGCAGGCGCGAAACCGGCGCATTGGACCGCCCCAGTTTTCCCTACCAACACCTTGTTATTCATAAATATTCGCACCCCTAAGCCTTCGATGTCTTTGAGTCAAGTCGAGTCGAAGCGCGCTTCTCCCGAGGGCTCGCAAAGCCCTTTTTGGCTCGGCGCAGCCCCTTCAGGTCGCTCAGGCGCGGCCGCAGCCGCCAACGAATCCAATCCCATTTGCCGGAGGTCCCAACCATCGGCTGGATACGCCCGGACAAGCTGTCCGCGTGACTGCGCAGAATCTGCTCATGACAATGCTGGGCAAGCGCCTTGCGTGACCCGAACTCGTCGATTGTGACCGTCGGGTGGAACAAGACCGTTACGGTCAGGCGCCCTAGCCCAAACAGGTCCGTGGCGTGACTGATCATGTCCATGTCGCCGTACCAGGCGAAGTAGGGCCTCAAATGGCGGCCGATTGGCATCCCGTCGAGCCGCGAATAGGTCAGCGAGACGGGCTGCACTGTCAGCGGCTTGCCTTGGACACGATACTCCGCGACCGACAAGAGCGCGCTCTTAAACGGCAAGATGTGGTTGCCATCGTCGCTGGTGCCCTCGGGAAACAGGATTATACTGTCGCCGCCCTCGAGACGGCGGCCGAGCGCGGTGGCCTGCAGATGGGAGGTCCGCACCCGCCGGTCGACGAAAACCGAGCGCTGCAGCTTCGCCAGGAGACCGAACAGAGGCCATTCAGCTACCTCGGACTTGGCCACGAAGGAGCCGGGGATCAGCGCCCCGTAGATCGGGATATCGAGATAGGAACTGTGATTGGCCACGAACAGGGTGGGCCGTGTCCGTGACCGCCGGCCGTAGACCTCAAGGCGGATCCCTAACAGGCGGCAGCAGATCCGGTGATACCAGAGCGGGATTCGCCGCGACAATGGCAAGCGCAGTAAAAGCGCGAAGGCCTGGACCGGTACCAGCGCCAGCGTAAATGTCACATAGACGGTTGCCCGCGCCGCCGCCGTGATACGTGATTGCAGGACGGTGGGCTCGGTCATGCGCTGCTGTGCGCCCCGCGGTCGCCCGCCGTTCGGAGGCGCCCGTAATGGCGATAATATTTCCCCGTCACGAGGTCGGTCTTCACGACGACGCAGACATCGGTAGTGTTGAATTGATGGTCCACGACCGCGCCGTTGCCGACGAACCCGCCCAGCCGCAGATAGCCCTTTAACAGCGGCGGCAGGGCCCTGAGCGCAGCCTTTTTGTTGATGTCGTCCGGCGCCATTAAGTCCATACCCACATTCAGATGTGGCAGTGCAGTGGGGCGCATCTCCTCGGGCGCGAGATGGAAATGATGCAGATAGCTCAACGGTAACGCCAGACCCTCCGGCTCCACGCCATGCAGACTGGCGCAACCGAACATCAGGGAAATATCGTGATGGAACACAAACTGCGCGATCGCGGCCCAGAGAAGCTGCATCGTCGGGCGCCCCCGATAGTCACGATCGACGCAAGACCGGCCCAGTTCAAGGATCTCCCCATCATATCCCATGAGCGGGCGGATATCGTATTCGTTCGCCGAGTAGAACTGCCCAAAAGCGCGCGCCTTAGCGCCACGCAGCAACCGATAGGTGGCGATGATGGCATTGGCCCCCCGCCCGCGCTCGGTGTCGCAGACCAACAGATGTTCACAAACGTCGTCGAAGGGATCGATATCGCGCTGCACCCGCACCATCTCAGCATCGGGCTTGGCCTTCATCTCGTCGTAGAACACTCGATACCGCAGAGCCTGCGCGGCGCGGACGTCTTCCGCGCCGCCCGCCAGACGGGCGATTAGGCTGCCCGCGCCCAATGTGGCCAGCGCAGCATCGAGACTCTCTGGCGCGGCCGGCTCGGCACCGCCGGGGAGATCGTTCATTTTCTTCACGCTTGCATGGGTATCCGGCCGCCGCTCAACCGGCACCGTCGTCATCCGCAGACTTGATCTGCACAGCAAACAATTCGAGTCTGTGATCGATCAACTCATATCCGAGATCGCGTGCGATCTTCTTTTTAAGCGCCTCAATCTCCTCGTTGAAGAACTCGATGACATTGCCCGTCTTCACGTCGATCAGATGGTCATGGTGATCATCCTGAACTTCCTCATAGCGCGCACGACCGTCCCCAAAGTCATGCTTCTCTAGGATATCCGCCTCCTCGAACAGCCGCACCGTGCGATAAACCGTCGCGATCGAGATGCGGGGGTCGAGCTGGGTTGCGCGGCGATATACTTGATCAACATCCGGGTGGTCATCCGCCTCCGACAAGACGCGCGCGATCGTGCGGCGCTGTTCGGTCAGCTTCAGACCGCGCTCGAAGCAAAGCTGCTCTATGCGCGACGGTGCGTCGGCATTCATACGCTCACCTGCCGGGCCGGGCCAAAATCTGTCTCAGCATTTTCCACCACCGCAATATAGTGCAAATATCGAGTCAGGGCGAGAATGCGACGAGCGGATATCCCCTAACACCGGGGCTATTGCTTGCCCCGCTTGCCCAGGCCGATCTGCTTCGCCAGCTGGCTGCGTTTCTTTGCATAGTTCGGCGCAACCATCGGATAGTCCGCAGCCAGACCCCAGCGCTCACGATATTGTTCGGGTGTCATGTCGTAGGACGTCTTGAGATGCCGCCTCAGCATCTTCAGCTTCTTGCCGTCCTCGAGACAGACGATGTAGTCTGCGGATACTGACTTCTTAACCGGCACCGCAGGAGACGGTCGGCTCTTTTCGCCGACCGCGCCGCCCGTTTCGGCCAGGCTCGCATGCACCTGCGAAATCAACAAGGGGAGGTCGCTCGCGGGCAGCTTGTTGTTCGACACATGGGCCGCAACAATATCAGCCGTTAACTTCATCAGTTCTGCCGAACTTACCTGTTCATTCATCGGACTTTGCCTGTTAACAAAAAAACTTGATCGAATTCTTTGCGTATTTAGTCGCCGTTCTTTAATTGTCCAAGTTTTTTCTACCCACAGGGCGCATTATCTGATGCGCGCCGACCAAGTGCATAGACCACCGCATCGGTACCGCCCGTCGGCCCTCCATAGTAGCCTGGGCGCCTCCCAACCGGGGTGAATCCGAAAGACTCGTAGAGCGAGATCGCGACAACATTGTCGACCGCCACCTCAAGGAGGGTTCGGGTGTCTGGCTCCAGCATCTCGAAGAACTGCCCCAACAGGGCGCCGGCGACGCCCTCCCTGCGCATGGCCGGGGCCACGCAAAGCGTCAAGATCTCGGCTTCGTAACCGGCAACCCGCGCGACCAAGAGTCCCGAAATTTCTTGATCATTCGCGCACGCGATCAGTGCTCGCGTCGTCGGCAAACGCAGGAGAGTGCGAAACGCATGCGCTGACCAAGGCGTCTCGGGCAGAGGTGCAAAGCACACCTCATGCAGTCGCGCCAAGTGCCCCGCGACAAAGTCTGGCGGCGGTTCGATGCGCAGGCCCTTATCCGCCACGCCGCGGCTACCCGCGAAGCCTTTGCCTGTCGGCCGCCGGCGGTGTGGTGTCCGGCGGGCGCAGATACATCGGGCGCGGTGGCGGAATTTTTCCGATGTCGTCTTGGGCGGCCAGCGCCGCGGCAAGTGCAGCGACGATCGCGGCATCGGCATCTTGGGAATACCGACCCATGGCGTCGGCGACGACATTCGCGCCCGCGAACCGGTCGACCGCATCACCCGCCAGCGCCGCGATATGTTTTTCCGCAAGTAGCCCTTTCACGTCGCCGGCCGAAACCACCGCCGGCTCAAACAGCGGCGTATTGTCGACTCCGAAGGCCTGAAAGTAGAAATCCGAACGCTTGGTTTCGAGAAGCACCGCTACGGGGCCTACCGCACCGGCTCTGCGGGCAGCATGCAGATGGACATCCAAGCTACCGATGCCCATCACCGGCACACCTAGAGCAAGGCCGAGGCCCCGCGCCACCGCGATGGCAATGCGCAACCCCGTATAGGCGCCAGGTCCCGTGCTGACAGCAACGAGATCGATCTGCGAAAATCCCGTTTCCGCTACCACAGCCTCAGCCATTGGCACGAGTACCTCGGCATGCCCGCGTTCCATTGCCTCGAAGCGATGCGCAACAATCCCGGCTTGCGCCCACAATGCCGCAGAGCAGGCATTGCCGGCGGCATCTAGGGAAAGAATGATCGGTCGGCGGCTCGGGTTCATATGTTCCATTCGAGCGAATCCATGCGTGGGTCTAGCATCGCGCAGGGGCAAACGCGACCCGCATGAGGATCCCCGATGAACGATGTTGCAACAAAACCCGCCACCTATGTCGAGATTGCCCCGCCGTCATACGACGTGGACATAGACTTGGTCTATGCAACAGGAGATAACTTCACCGGGGGCCGGGTCTATGCGAACGCACATTGTTTCCTGCACACGGACGCCGCCGCACATCTGGCGCGGGCGATCGAACTTGCCGGTCGCCTCGGCTATCGGCTGCTAATTTTTGATGCCCTGCGGCCGAGCGAGGCCCAGTGGGCTCTATGGAATCACACGCCCGATCCCAATTTCCTCGCCGACCCGCGCCGCGGCTCGCCTCACAGCCGGGGAGTCGCCTTGGACCTCACGCTGCTAGACGGAGCGGGCAGGCCGTTCAACATGGGAACCGACTTCGACGCCTTCACCCCCCTGTCCCACCACGGTGCCGAAGTTTCGGCCGAGGCCCAACACAACCGCCACCTGCTGCTAGGAATCATGTCCACCGCGGGCTGGGATTTCTATTCCAAGGAATGGTGGCACTATCAGCTTTTTGAGCCCCGGCGCTATCCGCTGGCCCAGGACCGGAATCTCGACAAGCCCATGATGGCATCGACCGACCGTTAGACCTTGCGGCGCAAAACTGCCAAACGGTAACGTTCCGTAGGAAATCAATCGGCCCCATGAAACCACATTAAGTGGAGACACCGTTGACCGGACGAGCAATGCGATTGTTCCCGCTACGCGTGCGGGTCACGTTATCCGGAGTTCTTGCGGCCACGGCCGTATGGCTTTGCCTGGCCACCTCGGCGGGGGCGGCGGACTCCGCCGTGATCCTGATGTACCACCGGTTCGGCGAGGACGCCTTCCCGTCGACGAACATCCGTCTGGAGCAGCTCGACGCGCATATCGCGGAGCTTTCCTCCGGGCCCTACACCGTCATGTCTGTGCCGGACATCCTTGCCGCGATCCGCGAGGGCCGCGCGCTGCCCGATAGGACAGTGGGCATCACCATCGACGACGGCTTCCGCTCGGTCTATACCGAGGCGTTTCCCCGATTCCGGCGCGCGGGCTTTCCCTTCACAGTCTTCCTCTCGACCAACCCGGTCGACCGGGAGTTTCGCGACTTCATGACCTGGGACAAGGTGCGCGAGCTTCGGGACGCCGGCGTCACCATCGGTGGACACACGACGGCGCATCTGCACATGGCCGCAAACTCGGCCGAACGCAATCTTGCGGATATCGAGACCTCGAATGCGCGCTATATCGCCGAGCTCGGCGCCCGCCCCACGCTGTTCGCCTACCCCTTCGGCGAGGCCAGCGTCCGTGTTCAGCGCCTCATCCAAGATTCCGGTTACACCAGCGCCTTCGGTCAGCATTCGGGCGTGCTCGACGCCTCGTCCGACCCGTTCTACATGCCGCGTTTTGCGCTCAACGAGGCGTTCGGCGACATGAAACGGTTCCGCCTCGTAGCGAATGCCCTGCCCATCGCACACAGCGATATGACCCCGTCGAACCCGACTCTCCGTCAGAATCCACCAATCTTCGGATTCACGCGTGCCGAGACGGCAGCCGAGATCAATGGCCTCGCCTGCTATGCGGCCGATCAGGGCCAGGTCCGCGTCGAGGAAATCGGCCCGCGCATCGAGGTGCGCATGAACGGGCCGTTCCAAGCGGGTAGGGCACGTATTAACTGCACGGGTCTCGGCCGTGACGGACGCTGGCACTGGCTGGGAATGCTGTATTACGTGCCCCGGCCCTAACCCGCGGCGAGAAACCGGGGGCTAGCGCGCGGCGAGTTGAACCGCGTTGAGATCAAAGGGCTCGGTCGAAAGGCGGGCCAACTCGAAATCATCGAGCCGGTTTGTCTCGATCAGGCCAATCAGCGCATTGACATAATCCTCACGCCGCTCGGAGTAATTCACCAGCGTCCGGGCCAAGGTCCTCGTGTCAAGCCGGGCGTCGTACGCGCGCATTTGCGCCCGGGCGAATCGGTAGTCCTCGTAGGCATAGTGGCGGTTCAGATTGCCCACATAGCTGCGCACGCTATCGAGCAGACTATCAAAGGCGCGCACCTCGAAGCGCTCGCCTTCGGCGCGCTCCTCGGGCACTAAACCCGCTCCCGCGCTCCACGCGCGCTGGCCGAACAGGGCATTGCCCTCGCGCGCAAACCGCGACCGGCCCCAGCCGCTCTCCTCAATCGACTGCGCCAGGGCGAGGGTCGGTGAAACGCCGTCGACACGCCGCAAGAGCGCGGCGAAATCGCTCGGCGCAACCCTATACTTGTGGGCCAACCCATCGAGCCAGACCTGTTCATCTTTCAAGAGGTCATGGCCCGACGAAACATGTTCCTCGAGTGCGATCAGGCGACGGCGCTCGGCCTGAACCTCCTCGTTGACCTTCAGGATCAGCGGCAGAATGGTGCGGATGAAGGTCCGCTTGCGTTCCTCGACAACCATTTGTGCGCCGAAGTCGGTCGGCAGGGATTCGACGAAAATGCGCGGCACCCGAGCATCGCCCCGGCGAATCTTACTCAGTGCGTAACTCGTCCCATGTAGCAGTTCATGCAGGCCGTCCTCCGACACAACGTCGTGCATTTCGTCGTCGATGTTGGCAACTTGGTTGCGCAACATGGCGAGTTCGTCCTGTGGCGGCGCAATCCAGTCGGGCGCCGCGCGCGCAGGCCGATCGACGGACCAGCCAGCCAAGGCGCCACAGATCACAACGGCTCCAACAGCGGAAACCGTAAAACCTGTAAGCTTGTTTTTACAAAGAATACGAATGATGCCCCTCATTCCTAAACGCCCCCCAACGTCACCGCAGGCTAAGGGCGTATCGACTTTTATGTTTATTAAATCTGTTCGACAAGCCGGTACTTGCCCCCGGCCTGCCGTGTGCAACCTCGATCGCTGGGCGCTCGCGTTAGGCGACGGCCTGCACCTCGTTCACCTCCGGCACGTAATGCCGCAGGAGATTTTCGATACCCATCTTAAGGGTCGCTGTTGAGCTCGGGCAGCCAGCGCATGCGCCCTGCATCGTTAGGAAGACAACGCCGTCCTCGAACCCGTGAAAAACGATATCGCCACCATCCATCGCCACCGCGGGACGCACGCGCGTGTCCAAAAGCTCGACGATCTGCGCGACGACCTCTGCGTTCTCACCATCCGCCGCCGCATGCACTGGGCCCGCAGCATCGCGCATCACCGGTTCGCCGGATGTGTAGTGCTCCATAATCGCCCCCAGTAGGGCGGGCTTGAGCACCTGCCAGTCGGCCGCGGGCGCCTTGGTCACGGTGACGAAGTCGCTGCCAAGGAAGACAGCCGTTACCTCCGGCACGGCGAACAGGCGCTGCGCCAGCGGCGAGGCGTCAGCGCTTTCCCGGCTGGGAAAATCCGCCGTGCCCGCAGAAAGGACCGCGCTGCCCGGAAGGAACTTCAGGGTCATGGGGTTGGGCGTCTCTTCAGTCTGGATAAACATCCCGTCGTCTGTCTTTCGGGCGGCCGCAGCCACACTCACGCGTGGCGGCGGTATCTTGTTAACCTTTGGGCGGGCGATCCGTGAACGAATCGAAGTGATCGCGCCCCGTTGGAGGGAAAACTTGGTTAGATTTCCGAAATAATCAAGCATTGTTTTTCGCCCCGCCTGGTTAACAGATCGACCCCTCAGGGATACCGCGCAGACCCGAATAGTGCATAACAACGGAAGAACATTTCAGGTTCTTGACGCACATTGCCACACGCTCAAACGGCCGATGCTGGTCTCCGAGCGCATCGCAGGCACGGCCGAATCAGAACTGGTGTTGCTGGGCATCCGGGCTCTGCCCGGCGTGTGCAGGCCCCAAGAAATCTTCACGCTGCCGGAATACGCCTGACGCACATCAAGGCGGCGGCGTTACGCTCCAAGGAAACCGACTATCTCGTGCACTTCCTTGATGACCGACGCTGCGATGGCCGCGGCGCGCTCAGCGCCGTCGTAAAGGATAGCGTCGACATGGTCCGGGGCTGCCATCATCCGCCGCATCTCCGCGCCGATCGGGCCCAGTTTGGCCACCGACAGATCGACGAGCTCAGCCTTGAAGCCGCTGAACTGCGCTCCCGCAAACTGATTCAGGGTCACGGCCATAGACTGGCCGGACAGCGCCGCGTAGATCGAAAGTAGGTTGAACGCCTCCGGCCGTGCCTTTCCGGCGTCGGCGTCAATACGCACACCGTCCGCCGTGAGCGCCTCCGGCCCCGGCAACTCGCCGGGATCGGTCCTGGCCTTCCGAATCTTAGCGGCGATATCGTCAGCACCGTCGGTCAGGTTGATCCTTGAATACTCCGACGGGTCCGACTTCGACATCTTTTTAGTGCCGTCGCGCAGGCTCATCACCCGCGTAGCCTCGCCGAAGATCAGCGGCTCGACCACAGGCAAACAATCGGTCTCAAAATCGTTGTTGAACTTGATCGCAATGTCGCGAGTCAGCTCGAGATGTTGCTTCTGATCTTCACCCACAGGGACGTGGGTCGCCTTATAGGCGAGGATGTCCGCTGCCATCAGGTTGGGGTAGACATACAGGCCGACGCTGGCATTCTCGCGCTGCTTGCCCGCCTTCTCCTTAAACTGGGTCATCCGGTTGAGCCAGCCCATCCGGGCCACGCAGTTGAAAATCCAGGCAAGCTCGGCGTGGGCTGTCACGCGACTCTGGTTGAAGATGATCGAAGTCGACGGATCGATACCCGACGCCAGAAACGCTGCGGCGACCTCGCGCGTGTTCGGCGCCAGCTGCCTAGGGTCCTGCCAGACGGTGATCGCGTGCATATCAACCACGCAGTAGATGCATTCGAAATCGGCCTGCAGCCCAACAAAGTTCCGAATGGCGCCCAGATAGTTTCCGAGGTGGAGATCGCCGGTGGGCTGAACGCCCGAGAAAACACGGCTCATCGCAATATTACTCCTAGGGGCTTGGACGCTCGATGGTGTCGGCGCGGGTTATGGCCGGGGGCACGTGCTACGTCAAGCTGGCCGAACACACAGTATGTGTTAACCACGGCGCAGCATGGTGCGCATCTCGGCCAGCGACGTCACGCGGAGCAACTTGGCGCAGACGCCGAAGATAACTAGACCAGCGAGAATAAGGGATACGAGGGCTGCAATCCCGGCTGCATCGCTAGTGGATAGGGGTGATGCGAGGGCGCCGGCGACGAACCAAAGGCCGACCACCATCAGGGCCGTAGCCACAGTTATGAGGCCGAGCCGCACGACAAGGCGGCGGTCGGGGTCTAGCAGGCGGCGGCGGTGCAGAAGCCAAGCAAGCAGGCCGGCATTAACCCAAGACGAAGCTGCCGTGGCCATCGCGATTCCCACGTGCGCGAAGGGCGGCATCAGCGCCAGCGCCAAGGCCACGTTCACGACCAGGGCCAGTACCGCGACCTTTACCGGCGTCGCCGTGTCCTCGCGCGCAAAGAAGCCCGGCGCCAACGCCTTGATAAGCACATAGGCCGGCAGCCCCAGTGCGAAGGCCGCCAGCGCCGCGCCGGTCTCGGCTGCGTTGGCCGCGTCGAACGCCCCGCGTTGGAACAGAACCGTCACGATCGGGTCGGCAACCACAACAAGCGCCGCTGCGGCAGGCAGCGTAAGCAGCATGGCGAACTCGATCGCCCGGTTCTGGCTTTCGCGTGCGGCATCCATGTCACCAGCCTTAAGCTGACGCGACAGGAGCGGCAGCAACGCAATCCCCACCGCCGCACCAACCACCCCAAGGGGCAGCTGGTTCACTCGATCGGCGAAGTAGAGGAACGACACTGAGCCCTCGGGCAGCTCCGAGGCAAGCCGGATACCAATCAGCACGTTTATCTGATAGACACCCGCGCCAAGGATCCCCGGCCCCATCAGCATAAACAGACGCCGGACCCGAGGCCCGAATTTGAGGCGCGGGACCATTGGCGCCAGACCAGTGCGTGCGCAAACGGCAGCCAGCCAGACAAACTGGCCTACACCGGCGATTAGAACGCCCCAGCTCAGTGCCAGCCCAGGATCGGGCAGCCAGCCAAGTGCGACGCCCGAAAGTGCTCCAACCAGAATGATGTTGAGCAGGATGGGCGCGGCGGCAGCGGCGGCAAATTTCTCGAGCGTGTTCAGGATCCCCCCCAGCATCGCCGACAGGGAGACGAAGAGGAGATAGGGAAAGGTCAGGCGAGCAAAGTCGACGGCCAGCCTAAACTTCTCGGGCTCGTCCTGGAACCCGCCGGCGACAACCGCCATCACCTCAGGCATGAAGATTTCGACCAAGGCGCTAAGGACAAGCAGTATCAGCAACATCACCCCGAACACGTGCTCGGCGAAGGCGCGCGCGGCGGCTCGTCCGTTCTCCATCAGCTCGCCCGCGAAAAGCGGCACAAAGGCCGCGTTGAAGGCGCCCTCGGCAAATAGGCGGCGAAAAATATTGGGAAACTGCAGAGCAACGAAGAAAGCGTCGCTGACCTGGCCCGCGCCGAGGAAGGCCGCGATGAACATGTCGCGAACAAAACCGAGCACGCGGCTGCCCATGGTCCAGCAGCCGACCGTAGCTATGGCGCGAACAAGTGGCATTCGTCGCTCTTAACGGCAAAACGGGGCGAAGAAAAGGCGCACGGCCAGCTTTTCAGCTTTTCTTCGAATAGGGCTCCACCCGGCGATCGAGCTTGGTCGAGGCCTAGGTCGGGATGACGGGCGCGAAGCGGGATTGCCCAGCTCTAGGCACCAGCGGATTGCCATGCATGCGCAGCATGACAAATTTGAGGAGCAGCGCGCCCAAGACACCCATGAAGACAAACACACCCGCGACAGCCAGATAGCGTATCAAAAACGCCCCTCGCGATGGGCCGACGGCCGCACCGCAACGGCGAACAAGACGGTTATCATCGAACCCAGACCGAACCGCCGCGACACGCCTTACTCGGCCGCCTGAGGCGCACCCTTCTTGGTAGCCAGAACGTCGTCCTCGCGAATGGCCTCGAGCAAGCAAGCACGGATTTTCGAGATCCGGGATTCGTGGCTCACTTTCATACCGAATCCGTCTTTGACATAGAACACATCGACGGCGCGTTCGCCGAAGGTCGAGATCTTAGCTGAAGATATCTGCAACGAAAGATCATAGAGCGCACGGGTTACCAGATAGAGAAACCCGGGCCGGTCCCGGCCGTTAATCTCGATCACGGTATGGGTGGCGCTGGCCTGATTGTCGACGATCACCCTTGGTGCCACGGTGAACACCTTTGTGCGTGCCGGCAAGAAGACACGTTGGACCTCAGGCTCAGCGCGCCCCATCTCGCCGGCGAAGGCGCGTTCGATCTGAACCGTTAGCTTCGCCAGTGCCCCCGATGCCGACAGCGCATTGTCGTCGCGATTCTGCAACCAGAAGGTATCCAGCGCCATGCCCTGCGGGGTTGTAAACACTTTGGCGTCGACGATGTTCGCGTCGATAGCTGCGATCGCCCCAGTGATTCGCGAAAACAGGCCTGGGTGATCCTGGGTGTAGACCGTCAGTTCGGTCACATCGATGTCTGCCCGTACCCGGGTGCGGATCGAAAGCGGCTGTTGCTCCTGTTCAGCGGCGCGCATAAGACGGGCTTGGTGCGCCAGAGTGTGCGTATCGAAGGCCAGCCAGTAGCCCGGATAGCCGCGCTCGAGCTGGGCCTCGACATCCGCATCCGGCCAGTCGGCCAACGCCTCGCGCAACGCCGCCTTGGCCGTCTCGATCCGCGCGCCGCGCGCATTGGTGCGCTGGCCGCCGGACATCACGTCCTCAGCCGCGTGATAGAGCTCGCGCAGTAGCTCCGCCTTCCAGTTGTTCCATACATTCGGCCCGGTCGCGCGCATATCGACGACGGTGAGGCAAAGCAGCAGGCGTAGCCGCTCGGGCGACTGAATCTGGTCGACGAAGTCCATGATCGTCTTGCTGTCGTTCAGGTCGCGCTTCTGGGCGACGTCGCTCATCACCAGATGTTCACGCCCCAGCCACTCGACGGTCTCGCTCTCCTCGGCGTCAAGGCCGAGGCGGGGGCAGACGCGCTTCGCGACCCGCGCGCCGAGTACGGAGTGATCCCCCCCACGGCCCTTGGCGATATCATGGAACAGGACGCCCATATAGAGCGCGCGGCGCGAGCCGATCTTGTGGATCACCTCGCTGGCCACGGGGTGTTCGGCAACCAGCTCGCCGCGCTCGATCCTGGCCAGCAGGCCGATCGCCTGGATTGTGTGCTCGTCCACCGTATACACGTGATACATATCGTGCTGCGTCTGCCCGACCACGCGACCGAAGTCGCGCAGGAAGCGTCCGAACACCCCGGCTTCGTTCATACGGGTCAGCGCCAGTTCCGGCGCGTCGATTGACGAGGCCATCTCGACGAACATCCGGTTCGCCTCGGCGTCCTCACGCACCGTCTTGTCGATCCGCTTGAGGTTCTGGGTCACCAGCCGCAGGGCATGGGGATGAATATCGAGCCCCTCGTTATGGGCCACGTAGAACAGCCGGATCATCGACACCGGGTCGCACTCGAACTGCTCGTCATCCGCCACCGTCAGCCGATCCCGGTCGATCTCAAACCCCATGAGGTCGCGCGGGCGGCGCAGGCGCGGCAGCCGGATGATCGGCTTACTCATATTCTCCGCCTCAATCGCGGCGCAGAAGATGCGGGTCAGGTCGCCGACATCCTTCGCAACAATATAATAATGCTTCATGAAGCGCTCGACGTCCGAAGCACCCGCCCGGTCCGCATAGCCCATGCGCTGCGAGATCGGCGTCTGCACGTCGAACGTCAGCCGTTCTTCGGGCCGCCCCGATAGATAATGAAGATGGAAGCGGACGCTCCACAGGAAGTTCTGATCCTTCGCAAAGTTGCGCGCCTCGGCCTTCGTCAGGACGCCGTGGGTGACCAGGTCCGAGACACTGTCCACCTCATAGGCGAACTTGGCGATCCAGTAGAGGGTCTGCAGGTCGCGCAGACCACCCTTCCCATCCTTGATGTTGGGCTCCACATAATACCGGCTGTCGCCCATCTTCGAATGACGCTGATCGCGCTCGTCGAGCTTGCCCTTCACGAACTCCATCGTCGCGCCGGACATGATCTGGTCGCGGAAGGTCGCGCGCAATTCCAGATAGAGTTCCTGGTCACCCCAAAGGTAGCGCGCCTCCAGCAGCGCGGTGCGGATAGTCAGATCGGACTTCGCCAAGCGCACACAATCATCGATCGAGCGTGTCGCATGTCCGACCTTCAGCCCGAGATCCCAGAGCATGTAGAGAATATATTCGACGATCTGTTCGCCATGGGCCGTCTGCTTCCAGGGAAACAGGAACAGGAGATCGATGTCGGAATAGGGTGCCAGCTCGCCGCGACCATAACCGCCCACGGCCACCACAGCCATCCGGTCGCTCGCGGTCGGGTTGGCCGCCGGATACTCGCGCAACGCGGCGTCGTGCACGACCCGGATGACCTGGTCAAACAAAAAGGCAAGCTCGCCCTTAGCCGCATTGCCGTCGATCTCGACCGCCTCGAACCGGGCCTGCACGATTGTGCGCCCATCCTCGATCGCCGATTTCAGCTGCTCCTGGACAACCCGGCGGCGATCACCAGCGGCGGAGATATCGGCGCATGTCGCCTCGATCCGGGCCTCCAGCGCGGCTCGGTCGATAACGTCGCGTTTGCGTTTCTTTCGCGTTGCCATGGCGAGTCTGTTCTACACCTTCGGCGGCAGGTTGAATATGCCGGTCCGCGGTTACGGGTCCGCGCGCGGGTCCCCCTCGAGCGCCGCATCCAGGCGCGCGCGCCGGGAAAACGCATATATGTAGATCGCGAGGCCGACGAGGGAACCCACCGTCACGGGCCAGCCCAGACCGAATGCGTCGCCGATCCGCCCCATGGCGAGCGCGCCCAGCGCCGGCCCGGAGCGGAAGATCATGCCGAACAGGCCAAGGACCCGACCCCGCATCTCGTCGGGCACGGCAAACTGCACCACCTGCTGGGTGGCGATGCCGCCGCTGGTCATCGAGAAGCCGAGCGCAGCAAGACAGACCATCGCAAACGGAAGCCACGTCACATTGACGATCAGGAAGGTGGCGCTCCCGCCGACCAGGCCGGAAATCAGTGCGAGCTTTGTGATGCCGTTCTTGTTCCCCCGGCGCAGCATCCATACCGCACCGCTCATGGCGCCTATTCCGAGCGACGAGGCCATGATCGAGAAGCCGGTCACGTCGAGTAGGAATACGGAGCCCGCCAGCGCGGACAGAAGCTCTGTCAGCGGCCGGATCATGGTCCCGAGCACCAGCAGCAATAATAGCATCGGGCCGATCCCAGGATGAGACGCACCGTATCGGACACCGGCGAGCGCATCGCCCAGGAAAGTCCCACGAGCCAACTTGGCACCCGCCTGAAACGGGACATCGATTATCGCCAGCGCCCAGACCATTGCGGCGCCCGCGAAAATATTGAATGCGAAGGCGAGCTCGGGCCCGCCCAGCGGCAGGAGAACCGCCGCGAGCGCCGGCCCCACGAACTGGGCGGCATTAAAGGTCGACGAGTTTAGTGCGATCGCGGTGGCTATCTCAGCGCGCGGCACGAGGTTCGGCATCAATGCCAGTCGTACCGGCTGCCAGAAGGAGAAGGTGATCCCGCGTGCAAGCGCCATCACCAGCAATAGCCAGATCGTCATCAGGCCGGCGAAGGTCGTGACCGTCAGCAGAACCGAGATCACGACCAGCATGGCCTGGGTCGCAACTGCGATCTTCCGGCGATCCATGCGGTCGGCCATGACCCCCCCGATTGGGCCGAAGAGAAGTACCGGCAGCGCATCGGCGGCGGCCACGGCCCCGACCCAGAATCCCGAATGGGTCAGCTCCCACGCCAGCCAGCTGATCGAGATGCGCACGACCCAGGTGCCCACCACGTTGGGGATATGGCCGATCAGGTAAATCCGGAAACTGCGGTGACGCATCACATCGCCGACGGCGCCGAACCCGGCCAGTGCCAGTCCGCGGACGAGAAGGTCAATCATCCATCGCGGCCTTCAGCCGGTAGAGCAGCTCCAGCGCCGTGCGCGGCGTGATCTCGTCGGGGCTGACCGAGGCCAACAGGTCGCGGACCGGATCGGCTATCGGCGCGACGGCGACCTCTGCTACGGCCGCCCGGAACAGCGGCAGGTCGTCCGCCAAGCGGTTCAACGCGCCGGCCTGGTCGCCGGCCTCGAGCAGCCGCAGCACCTCCTCGGCCCGACCGACAACGGCAGGCGGCAATCCGGCGAGCTTGCCCACATGAATGCCGTAGGAACGATCCGCCGCGCCTTTCCCCACCTCGTGTAGGAAGACGATTTCGTCGTCCCATTCCTTGACCCGCATGGTGTAGCAGGACATGTCGTCGAGCCGCGCGGCCAGCCGCGTGAGTTCGTGGAAATGGGTCGCAAACAGGGTGCGGCAGCGATTCTGTTCATGCAGATGTTCGACCGTGGCCCAAGCGATCGACAGCCCGTCGAATGTGGCGGTGCCGCGCCCAATCTCGTCGAGGATGACCAGAGAATGCGGCCCGGCCTGATTCAGGATCGCCGCCGTCTCGACCATCTCCACCATAAAGGTCGAGCGCCCGCGCGCGAGATCATCGGCGGCCCCCACCCGGCTAAAAAGCCGATCCACGACACCGATTTCCGCCGCCGCGGCCGGTACGAAGGAACCGATCTGGGCGAGGATCGCGATCAGGGCATTCTGACGCAGGAAGGTGGACTTGCCGGCCATGTTGGGGCCGGTGACCAGCCACAGGCGCCCGGTCGCGGCATCTGCACCCGACAGGTCGCAATCATTGGCGACGAATCCGCTGGGTCCATCCTCGAGCACGGCCTCGACCACCGGATGTCGCCCGCCCGTGATCCTGAACCCGGTGTCGTCGGACAGGGTCGGTCGCGTATAGCGCGCGTCGGCCGCCAGTTCGGCCAACCCGGCCGCGACGTCAAGCTCCGCCAGCGCCCGGGCGGCGACGGCAACATCCTCCGCCGCCGCGCGTATCTCAGCGGCGAGCATGCCGAAAAGTTCGAGTTCGATCGCGAGCGCGCGCTCGCCCGCGCGGGAAATCCTGTCGTCGAGTTCGGACAGCTCGACCGTGGTAAACCGCACGGCGTTCGCCATGGTCTGACGATGGATCAGGCCATATGCCTCGGCCGTCGCCTCCTTGCCGTCCGCCATGATTCGCTCGGCATGGGCGGCGCCGAGCTCCACGAAATAGCCGAGCACATTGTTGTGCTTGATCTTGAGGTTGGCGACACCGGTCTGCTCTGAATAGGTAGCCTGCAGGCCTGCGATCAGCTGGCGGCTCTCGTCGCGCAGAACCAACTGGGCGTCGAGCTCCTCCGAGAAGCCGCCGGCGATGAACCCGCCGTCGCGGGCCGCCAGCGGCGGGTCCGGCGCGAGCGCGGCGGCAAGCCGGGCGACCAGCTGGTCATGCTCGCCAAACGCCGCCGCGACGTCGTCCAGCGTCGCAGGAATGTCGGCCATCGCCCGTAGGAATTTCCGCAACGTCCGGGCCGCCTCGAGCCCGGCGCGGATAGCGGCCATGTCGCGCGGACCGCCGCGCCCGAGCGCCAGCCGGGACAGAGCCCGCTCCATGTCCGGTGCAATCCGCAGGGTGCCGCGAATATCATGGCGGGTCGGCACGCGATCGG
>PBPM01000100.1 GCA_002724635.1 Rhodospirillaceae bacterium | reverse complement strand
TACGGGGTTACCCGTATAACGATTTAGCAAACCGTCGCCTTCAGCCACTCGGCCACCCCTCCGCACGAGAGTGGGTCGTCACGACGTATGCAGATGCGGTTGTGCCAAGCCGTTTCGCACCTGTCAATCCGGCTGAGACATGCCGTGAAATCGAGCAGCCAGGCCGCGAAACGGACCAGGCTACGCTCCAGCTCCTTCATCGCCGCCAGCGTGGTCTCAACGGCTGCGGATTCCTTGCTGGGCTCGTGGCAGACGACCGGATAATCATTCCGCACCTCGACAAACTCGACCCAGAGATGGGCTTGGCAGATCGCAGTGGAGCCGCCATGGTGCTGCCCCTCAGCCCCGCCCGGTTCCTGTCTTGCCGCGCAAGCACCTCGTGCATGTGCTAGGCAATCTCAATCTCGCTAGCGGCGCAGCGCGCAGCCGGCTAAATCACGTCCGAAGTATGCCGATTAGGCGGTCGCCGCCAGCGCCTGCTCCAAGTCGGCAATCAGGTCATCGGCATCCTCGATGCCGATCGATAGGCGTAACAAATCATCGGGAAACGGGCTGTCCTCACCCTCGACGGTCGCACGATGCTCAACCAGGCTCTCGACGCCTCCCAGCGATGTCGCCCGGGCAAACAGCTTTAGCTCCTTGGCGACGTTCAGCGCTGCGCCGGCCCCTCCCTTCACACGGATCGACATCATCCCCCCGAACCCGTCGTGCATCTGACGCGCCGCGACCGCATGCCCTGTATGGGACGGGAGGCCAGGATAGAGTACTTCCGCCACACCGTCATGTCCCGTGAAGTGCCTGGCTATCCGCATGGTCGACGCGCATGATTTCTCCACCCGCAGGTAAAGCGTCCGCAGGCCGCGCAGCAGCAGCCACGCCTCGAAAGCGCCGAGCATCCCCCCATTCTCGAAGCGCAGATACTTCATGCGTGCCCAGCTCTCGTCGTCGCGTGCCGTAACGAGCACGCCTGCTAGGACGTCGCCATGGCCGTTGAGATACTTGGTTCCCGAATGCATCACGATGTCCGCACCCAGCGTGAGCGGGCGCGACAGGACCGGCGTCGCCGCGGTCGAGTCCACACCGAGCATGGCGCCCGCATCATGCGCGACCCGGGCCGCCGCCTCGATATCCGTGATATCCCAGGTCGGGTTGCAAGGGCTCTCGACCCAGACCAGCTTCGTTTTTCCAGGCCGCACTGCCGCCGCGATCGCCGCCGTTTCGCCGGGTGGCACAAAATCGACCTCGAGGCCCCAGTGCCGACCTACATGTACCAGCCAGTTGCGAAGACCGAAATACATGATCGACGGCGCGATCACATGGTCACCAGGCGCCAGCGAAAGCATGACCGTCGTCGCCGCCGCCATGCCCGAGCTGAAAACCATTGCGTCCGAGCCGTCCTCGAGCGCAGCCAGCAGCGCCTCGACCTGCTCGTAGGTCGGATTCTCGTCGCGGGTATACCCGCGGTCGCCGACCTTCTCGTAATTCTCATCGCGGGCATAGTTGGTGGAGGTATGGATCGGCGGCACGACCGCGTTAGTGGACGGATCGAGCCAGCCGAGCGCCTGCGCCGCTAGCGTGGACGGCTTCCGCGATTTATCGACGTGGTTTGTCATGGCGGCCGGGTTTTACGCCAATCGTCTGTGATTTGAAACAATCATCGCCGCACACAAGTGGAGCAAGTCCTCAAAGTCCCGCGACGCCAAGTTCATCCGCAACCGCGTTGAGCTTCTCGAGCAGCGGCGCGGTAATCGGGATGCCGTTCGCCTTGCGATCCTGGAAGATGCGCCAGCTGTTGGTGCCAGGCATGCGGATCTCGTCGACTCCCGGCAGGGTCGCCGAGCCGGTCATCTCGCGCGAGATGCGGTCGACATTGGCCTTGAACACGTCGGGGTCTAGGAAATGCGACACATCGATCGCCATTATGAACTGGCCGGTATTGGTCACGCTGTGCGGATCTTCGCCAATATGAACCACGTCGGAACCGAAGGCCGCACCATTGAGGGTCCCGGCCAGAAAGCCGATCACCATCGAAAG
The DNA here is from genome assembly GCA_002724635.1 of Rhodospirillaceae bacterium. GTDB lineage: Bacteria > Pseudomonadota > Alphaproteobacteria > UBA6615 > UBA6615 > UBA8079. Next base: position 78,650 of record PBPM01000100.1, on the reverse strand, counting down.
CCCGAATCCCTTCGCACCGCCGATATGGGTCAGGATTCCATCATCGGCCTGCGCCGAGTCCGTCATCGCCTGACCCAGCGCATCGATTACCCAGCCCTCGGGCATGGGTTCACCATGCATCGCTTTGACCATGATCTTGCCCAGCGAGGAGTTGGTGGTTGCCATATCGATTACCACCGGCGGCTCGTCCTGCGCGGGAATCGCCACTGCGATCGGGTTTGTACCGACGAGAATATCGGTGCCGCCATAGGGCGCGGCGTGGTTGGCGCTACCGACACAAGCTATGATGCCGATCTGGTCGCGCGCGAGCGCCATCGACGCATAGACTGCCGCCGCGCCGGCATGATTGGAATGCTGCAGTCCGATCCAGGCAAGCCCGCTCTCGGCCGCCATGTCCATTGCGAGGTCCATGGAATAGCGTGCCACGAGGTGTCCCATGGCATTATCGCCGTCCACGAGTGCCATCGCCGGGGTCCGCTTCACGGTCCGGACGTTCGGGGTCTTATTAATGGCGCCGCCATTGATCCGGTTTACATACATCGGAACCCGGATACAACCATGGCTGTCCTTGCCTAAAAGATCGCCGTCCGCCATCGCCGTCGCGACGCCGTCTGCGTCAGAGGCGGGCAGTCCGACTTCAAGGAACACCGATGTCATGAATGTCCGCAACCGATCGTAGGGAATGCGCACTGCGTTCTCGTCAACGGGAAACTCCGGCGAAATATTGTTCATTCTCGATCTCCTCTCCATGGACGCAATCGCATGTAGGCATCCTATTTGTGGGCCTGTCTCAATCGACGCAGGCCAGTATCATAGATTAACTGCCGCCCGGGCCGAACAGCGAGGACAAACAATGACCGCATACCTGATCGCCACCATAGATGTACACGACACCGACGGTTATGAAGCCTACAAATTGGCCGCCTCAGCGCTGATCAAGCACCACGGCGGGCGCTATGTTGTGCGCGGTGGCTCGCGCGACACGGTCGAGGGGACATGGCCAGCGGGCCGGATCGTGGTCGTGGAGTTCCCGGATCTCGCACACGCCAACGCCTTTGCCGATGACCCCTCCTACGAGCCGGTGGCAGCGATCCGGCACGCCACCGCGCAGTCACATATCTGGATTGTCGAGGGTCCACCGGACGGCGCCAACGCCCGCGGCCAAAAGGCTTTTATCATCGGCAGCATTCGTATGACCGACCCGGACGGCTATAAGCCCTATGCAGATCGGGCACCAGACATTCTGGCGGCTACCGGCGGAACATATCTAGCCCGCGGCGGTGCTACGCGATCCGTGGAAGGCGGGATGGAACTCGACCGCATGGTGATCGTTGCCTTCGAGGATATGGCCGCATGCCGCGCATTCTATGACGGCACGGACTACTCCGACATCAAGCCGATCCGCATCGCAGCCTCGGACTCGAATATCGTCATCACCGAGGGGCTTTAGCCCGTGGCCCCGCTACGTTCACCAGGGGCTGGGGGGCTTGTGCCACAACGCCACGCCAGAGTTTCACATGAAGATAATGAGCATCGCGCCGGCGACAAACCCGCCGATATGGGCCCAAACGGCGGTGCCCAGCGCTGCAGGTGCGTCGGTCAGGCCCCAGAGCAAGTCCTGAGCAAAGAAGGTGCCAATCACCATCAGTGCCGGCAGCCGTATCGGAATAATAAAGAAGGCAAGCACTAAAAGCCGGGCGCGCTAACCGGTCGACACCTAGCGGACCGAAACCTCATCGCCGCTCTCGGCCGAGGCGACGATCGCCTGCAGGATTTCGACATTGTGTAGCAACTGGTCACGCGTGAAACGATAGTCTCCGCGCCCCTGCGCCGCCGCCGCCCACTGGTCAAGATTGGCACGCACCACGTTCTGCGGCTGGTAGGTCTGGATGGTGAGCTCCTCATCGAGCCAGCGCGTCGTCAGGGTAGCGGGCTCGGAAATATCGACGTTAGAGTTCTCCCGTGCCTCGCCCCAGCCGTTGTCGCCGAAAACCTTGATAGTACTGTGGAAAGGGGTGGTAGCGATATTGCACATGAAGCCCGTGACGCCACTCTCGAAACCGAACTGCACCACGACCACGTCGTTACCCGGGAACAGGTCCGAGCGTTGGGTCGTGGTAGCGCGCAAGCTCGCGACCGGACCCGCCATAGACTGGAAATAGTCGGTGATATGCACTCCCAGCGCTGTCAGCGTGCCTAGCGGAGCCTGTTTCGAGTCCTTTCGCCAAGTCGAGGCAGAGGTCGAGGCCTTGGTGAAGTTGTTATGCGACCAGTTGCACTCGATATGGATCAGGGTCCCGAAATCCCCCGCGTCCAGATGCGTCTTCATCGCCTCGAGGGCTGGCTCGAAGCGGCGCTCATGTCCGATCCCCACTATGCCGAGGCCCGCCTTGTCGCACGCCTCGAGCATCCGCAAGGCGGACTCGATCGAGAGCGCGAATGGCTTTTCGCAGAAGATCTGCTTGCCCGCCGCGGCCGCGGCCAGCACTTGCTCTTCGTGCACCGCATGCGGCGTTACCAGAATGACGGCATCGATCGCGTCGTCCGCCAGCAATTCATCATAGCTGTCGCCCAGTTCAATCCCATGCAAGTCCGCAAAGCCGCGCACGCTATCAAGATCGACATCGACACCGTTCCGGACGCTTATCTCCGTGCTGTCGGCGAGGCTCGTGACGATCTGCTTGCCCCACCAGCCCAGTCCGACTACCGCTGCGTTCAACATAAACCTATCCCGCTCTTCTTCGCGCCGGCTACCGAGGCGGCCTAGAGGCCCGTCTGGGTGATGAACTTGGTGTTCAGATAGGCATCGATAGCATCGGCACCGCCCTCCGACCCGTAGCCCGAATCCTTGACCCCGCCGAAATGGGTCTCGATCAGGCCGATGCCGTGATGGTTGATCGACACCATGCCGCTCTCGAAGGCAGAGCCAATCGCCTCAGCCGTCTTTGCCGACTTCGTATAGGCGTACGCCGCAAGTCCGTAGTCGAGCCTGTTGGCCTCGGACACCACGGCATCGAAATCGCTGAACGGCACAATCGGGGCAACGGGGCCGAACGGTTCCTCTTTCATGATCCGTGCATCCATCGGCACATCCGTCAAGACGGTCGGCTCGAAGAAGTAGCCTTTGTTACCCTTGCGCTTGCCACCAGCGTGAACCGTTGCACCCTTACCCACCGCTTCGGACACGAAACCCTCAATGGCATCGATGCGGCGGTCGTGAGCCAGCGGGCCCATCTTGTTGTCCGGGTCAAGCCCGTCGCCCACCGGTAGGGAGGAGGCGAACTCGGTAAAGCCCTCTACAAAGCGGTCATAGTGTTTCTCATGGACCAAGAATCTAGTCGGCGACACGCAGACTTGGCCGGCATTCCGAAACTTGTTGGCAGTCAGAATCTTGAGCGCCACTTCTACGTCGGCATCTTCGAACACGATAGCCGGTGAATGGCCGCCCAGTTCCATCGTGACCCGCTTCATATGTGCGCCCGCCATGGCCGCTAGCTGCTTGCCGACCGCAGTCGAGCCGGTGAAGGTGACCTTGCGGATCGTGCGGTGGGGAATGAGATACTCGGAGATCTCGGCCGGAATGCCATAGACGAGGTTGACGACACCGTCCGGCAGGCCTGCTTCCACGAAGCAGCGCACCAGCTCGGCACAGCTCGCCGGTGTTTCCTCCGGGCCCTTGAGGATAATCGAACAACCCGCCGCAACAGCGCCGGAGAGTTTGCGGACCGCCTGATTAATCGGGAAGTTCCACGGCGTAAAGGCCGCAACAGGGCCGACCGGCTCCTTGACGATCAGCTGGGTGACGCCACCCATCCGCGCGGGGATGACGCTGCCGTATGTACGGCGCGCCTCCTCGGCGAACCAGTCGATGATGTCGGCGCCGAAAAGTGTCTCAATCTTTGCCTCGCCGATGGGCTTGCCCTGCTCCATGGTCATCACCGCGGCAATGGAGTCCGCTCGCTCGCGCACCAGAGCGGACGCCTTGCGCATCAGCTTGTAGCGGTCAAACGCAGCGACCTCTTTCCAAGCGCGGAACCCGGTCTCGGCAGCCTCGAGCGCCACATCGAGGTCGGCGACCCGGGCGTGCGCGACGTTGCCGATCGGCTCCTCGGTCGCCGGGTTCAGAACGTCGATGGTCTCGCCGCCGAGGGCCGGCGTCCACTTGCCGGCGATGTGGAGTTCTATATTCGGGTATGCGTCGGTCATGGTCTGGTTCCCAAGATTTCGATTTGGATGCGGGCACACACAGCGCCCAGCGGGTTTTGAAACTTCGTATCAGCCTTGGCTTCTGCGGACAAACTGATTGACCAGAAGGACAACCCGCTCATGCAGCGAGGAGGCCCTCCAGGCGATGACGGACCAGAGTTTCGGCCTCGGCCATGATCCGGTCGATCAGCTCCCGGCAGGTCGGGATATCGTCGATCAGGCCCGCGACCATGCCGCACGACCACGCGCCGACATCCATGTCCCCATCCAACATGACCTTCGGATAGACGTCCGTGACCTCCGGCGCGATATCCTCGAACCGAATATTGGCGCCGAGGTCATGCTCCTTCTGAAGCAGGCGATCGACGGCGGCATTCGTCAGCACCCGCTCGGTGTTGCGCAGCGGGCGCATGACCAGCCGCGTGTCGAGCTCGCTGGCGGCTACGATCGCGGCCTTTACATTGTCATGCACCGGCGCTTCCTTCGTTGCGATGAAGCGGGTGCCCATGTTCATCCCCTCCGCACCCATGGCGAGCGAGGCGACCAGCGAGCGCGCATCGGCCATGCCGCCCGACGCGATAAAGGGAATCTCGAGCTCGTCCGCCGCCCGGGGGAGCAGAATCATATTGGGGATATCGTCCTCGCCGGGATGCCCGCCACACTCGAAGCCGTCGACCGAGACCGCATCGCAGCCGATTTCCTGAGCTTTCAGGGAGTGGCGCACGGTGGTGCATTTGTGGATCACGGTGATCCCGTTGTCCTTGAGCACCGGCAGCCACTTGGCCGGGTTGTTGCCTGCAGTCTCGACAATCTTCACACCGCCGTCGATCACAGCCCGGATAAGGCCTGGATAGTCGGGTTCGTTTACAATCGGCAGGAATGTCAGGTTCACCCCGATGGGTTTGTCGGTCATGTCACGGCAGCGGGCGATCTCGTTGGCCAGCCTCTCCGGCGTCTGCTGGGTCAGGCCAGTGATGATTCCGAGCCCGCCCGCGTTAGAGACTGCGGCCGCCAGTTCGGCAAAGCCCACGTAATGCATGCCACCCTGAATGATCGGGTGTTCAACACCGAACATTTTGGTGATGCGTGTCTTCATGACTACCTCCTAGTGGCCTAGCGTGATGAAGGCGCCGAAACCCGTTAAATCCGATTTCACATCGTGGGCATCCGGTCAATGCACCACCTCCCCGCATGGCTCAAGTAATGAGTCATTTAATCTTTTAACCGAAAACGAGAAAATCGCATCCCAAGAACCGCACTTGTGAAAACGTCTGGTCGTTATCGCGTAGACGGGGACTGTTAGACTAGCCGCTTCTCATACCGTCATGCCCGCCTGCGCAAGTATGACGGTATATTAATGTCGGCCCTATCCTTGAAATGCCCCCGCATGATCGCGGGCGAAATCCGCCGGGGTACGCGGCGCGTGGCCGGCTAGTGCCTCGATCAGGTCGTTGCCATAGCTCGCCATGTTGCCCTCGGCGGCCATGCCCAGCGGCCGATCATAGCCGGCGAGTTCTGCTGGCAAATGAAACTGCCGCCCGATAGCTTGACCATGTGCTTGGCGCCGACGGCCTTGGCCGCGTTCATCTGCTGCTCTACCATCACCGGGCTGTGACCAGACAACAAAAAGACCTTGCGGCAGCCCTGTAGCCCCGACTCGACACTGGCCGCGTCGGCTAGGTCGGACTCTACCATTTCGACGTCGCCGCCGAGCTTCTCGACCGCCGCGACTTTGTCACGCACTAGGCAGCGGAAGTCCGTACCCTTTTGCTTGAGGGCCACTACTAGCGCGCGGCCGGTGGAGCCCGTAGCTCCGATCAAACCTATCATGTTCCTCTACCCTGTCTGTTGAACCTAAGATTACAGTCTAGCCTTCGCCATACTTAGCCGTATGGTTTAGGTGAGATACGTCACATTTTCACGGGGTCAAGCCAACCAAGCGAGCAGGATGGAAACTGTTACGAGCGCGCCGGCGGTGCCGATTACAAGTGACGAGGCGGCGCGGGCGACGTAAACGCCGTAGGACTGGGCGACGAGATAGACCATCAGCCCGCCTGGCAGGGACGCAGAGATTGTGATCACCGCCACCTCTAGCGACGTTAGGTCGAACAGCCAGTGTGCCGCCGCGAACGCAGCCAGCGGGTGGACGACCAACTTCACAAACGACATGACAGTCGCATGAGCGAAGTTGCCCGCGACGCGGAACTGGGCCAGCGCAACCCCAAGCGCAAACAGCGCGGTGGGAATGGCCGAATCGCCCAGCATAGAGATCACGGTCGCGGCATACTCGTGCAACTCCCAGCCTGTGGCCTTCCACGCGAAACCAAATATGACCGAAATAACAACAGGATTGGTGATGATGGCGTGGGAAGCCGCCCGACCCGTGTTAGCCCAACCAACCGCGCCCGACTGCGCCAAGTCGTGCAGGACCAGGTAGAAAGTCACGAACACCAGCGAATGGAAACTGATGATGACCATAAGCGGCACCATCCCCGCATCACCCCAAGTGGCGAATACCAGCGGGATTCCCACGAGGCCGGTGTTCGAAAACATGCCACCCATCGCGAAGGAGGACCGCTCGCCACCCGTGAGCCCGAACGCAAACCGCCCGAAGGCTAGCGCCCCCAGCGCCACCGCGAAGGCCGCCCCATAGTAGGCAAACCCCACATCAGGGTTAAGATCATCGAAGCTGCCAACCCGCTGAATAGTACGGAATAGCAGCGCAGGTACAGCGACGTATAGCACGAAGTTGGAAAGCGCTTGCGCCGCGCTCTGCGGAAACAAGCGTGTCCTGCCGCCGACTACACCCAGCGCGATCACCCCGAAGATGGGCACGACGATGGAGAGGACGGTGGTCATGTACAAACCCTCTCCCTAAGGGAGAGGGTCGCGAACCTCAGCAACCTGAGTGCAGGCTTGCGGTTTATCGGTGTGAACACACGAACATCCTAACCCCCACCTCAAAACCCGCTCGCCATGGGAGAGTGGCTTATCCGCTACCCGCCCAGCTTCTCGCGAAGGAGCTCGTTGACCATCTGCGGGTTGGCCTTGCCCTGGGTCGCCTTCATTACTTGGCCAGTGAACCAACCCACTACCTTGGTGTTACCGCCGCGATACTCGGCGGCCTGCTCGGGGTTATCGGCGATGATCTGGCCGACGATAGCGGAAATCTCGCCGGAATCCGAGATTTGCTTCAGGCCCTTTTCATCGACGATGTCCGACGCATCCTTGCCGCTATCAAACATCTCATCGAACACTTCCTTGGCGATCTTGCCGGAAATCGTGCCGTCGGCAATCAGGTCGAGCAGCCCGCCGAGCTGTGATGCCGACACCGGGCTATCCGCAATCTCCAGATCCTCGGCGTTGAGCCGCCGGAAGAAATCACCAGTGATCCAGTTGGCCACGATCTTAGGGTCGCGCTTCACCCCGTCGGGGTCGATCACTACCTCGTAGAATTCCGCCGTCTCCCGCTCTGCGACCAGAACACCCGCGTCATAGGCGCTCAGGCCAAACTCTTCGACGAACCGAGCGGCTTTGGCATCGGGCAGCTCGGGCAAGCACTCCCTGATCTCTTCCACGAAGGTACGGTCGAGTTCAACGGGAAGCAGGTCCGGGTCGGGGAAGTAGCGATAGTCGTGGGCCTCTTCCTTGGAGCGCATAGACCGGGTCTCGCCACGGTCCGCATCGAAAAGGCGAGTCTCCTGCTGAATCTCGCCACCCTCCTCTAGGATCTCGATCTGGCGCCGCGCCTCATAGTCGACGGCCTGGCGAACAAAGCGAAGGGAATTGACGTTCTTGATCTCGCAGCGGGTTCCGAGATCCTCGCCCAGACGGCGCACCGAGACGTTCACGTCGGCGCGCAGCGAGCCTTCCTGCATGTTACCGTCGCAGGTGCCGAGGTAGCGCATGATCGAGCGCAGCTTCGCAAGATAAGCTGCCGCCTCCTCGCCCGAGCGGATATCGGGCTTGGAGACGATCTCCATCAGCGCCACGCCGGAGCGGTTCAGGTCGATATAGGTCTGGGTCGGGTGCCGATCATGGATCGACTTGCCCGCATCCTGCTCCAGGTGGATGCGCACTATCCCCACTTCGAAGCTGTCGCCGTCCTCCCTGTCCACCGTGACGCGGCCCTCGCCGACGATCGGGTCAGAGAACTGACTGATCTGATAACCCTGAGGCAGGTCAGGATAGAAGTAGTTCTTCCGGTCGAATACCGAGCGCAGGTTAATCTCTGCCTTGAGGCCAAGACCCGTGCGCACGGTCTGGCGGACGGCCGCGCTGTTGAGGACCGGTAGCATGCCGGGCATGGCCGCATCGACGAGACTCACGTGGCTGTTGGATTCACCGCCGAACGCGGTCGAGGCTCCGGAGAAGAGCTTAGACTCCGAGATCACTTGGGCATGGACCTCCATGCCGATTACAAGCTCCCAAAGGCCGGTCTCCCCCTGAAGCAGGTCGTCGGAGTTATGCCCTACACGCGAGGTGAAGTGTCCCGCCAGGTGGTCCGGAACGTCGTCTTCTCTTGCGTCGGTCGCATCGCTCATGTCGGAGTCCAGTCTAGCCTATGGCCGCGCGTCGAAGCCGGCGGCGGTCTCGAGAACACCGGCGGCACGGAACAGGCTCTCCTCGCCGAAGGCCGGCGCGATCATGTGCAGGCCGAGCGGCAGGCCGTCGCCCGACAGGCCGGCCGGAACGGAGATTGCAGGCAGTCCTGCCATAGAGGCTGGGACGGTGAAGATGTCGTTCAGGTACATGGCGATCGGATCGCCCATCTTTTCGCCGATCGCGAAGGCGGCGCTGGGCGTCGTCGGCGTTAGGATCACGTCGCAGATCCCCCAGGCGTCGCGGAAATCGTCGGCGATGCGCGTACGCACCCGCTGGGCCTTTAGATAATAGGCGTCGTAATAACCGGCCGAGAGGACATAGGTGCCGATCATGATCCGGCGCTGCACCTCGGCGCCGAAGCCCTCGGCGCGGGTCCGCTCGTATGTATCGATCAGGTCTTCCCCCTCAACCCGGAGGCCGTAGCGCACGCCATCGTAGCGCGCCAGGTTCGACGAGGCCTCCGCCGGTGCGACAATGTAATAGGCCGGTAGAGCATATTTCGTGTGAGGCAGCGAGATATCGACGATCTCGGCGCCCGCGTCGCGCAGCCAGTCGATCCCCTGCTGCCAAAGCGCCTCGATCTCGGGCGGGGTGCCGTCCATCCGGTACTCAGCCGGAACGCCGACCCGCAGTCCCCGGATATCGCCGGTCATCGCCGCGGCATAATCGGGCACCGGCTGCTCCACGCTGGTCGAATCCTTCGGGTCATAGCCCGCCATCGCCTGGAGCATGAGCGCCGAATCTTCAACCGTGCGAGCGAGCGGACCGGCCTGATCCAGCGAGCTTGCGAACGCGATGATGCCCCAGCGCGAGCAGCGCCCGTAGGTAGGCTTCATGCCAACGATACCGCAAAAGGCACCGGGCTGGCGGATCGAGCCGCCCGTGTCGGTGCCGGTGGCGCCCGCCGCGATCCGCGCCGCGACGGCGGCCGCCGAGCCGCCGGACGAACCGCCCGGCACCAGATCTTTACCTGCCGCCGCGGCGCTCCCGGCCTTCCAAGGGTTGATGGTCGGGCCGTAGTGGCTGGTGATGTTCGCCGACCCCATGGCGAACTCGTCCATATTGACCTTGCCAAGCATCACCGCGCCCGCGTCCCAGAGATTGCGCGTCACGGTCGACTCATAGGGTGGCACGAAGCCTTGGAGGATGTGACTGCCCGCGGTGGACAGAACCCCCTCGGTGCAGAATAAATCCTTGACCGCTAGCGGGATGCCGTCGAGTGGCCCTAAAGTGTCGCCCAATACTCGGCGCGCGTCCGACGCGTCAGCCATATTCTGCGCCCGCTCCGGCGTAGGCGCTGTGTAGGCGTTGAGGCCCGTGGCGGCGTCCATCGCGGCCAAATAGACGTCCGTCAGCTCGCGGGCGGTGAAATCGCCCGCCGCCAAGCCCGCGCCTGCTTCGGCGATCGTCAGTTCGTTCAGCATGGCCATCACTCGACCACCTTGGGCACGGCGAAGAAGCCGTCGGCGGCGTTTGGAGCGTTGGCCAGCACGTCATCCTGCAAGTCACCATCATTCATCTCGTCGGCGCGCAAGCGCTGAACCATCTCGACGGCGCTGGTCATCGGCTCGACGCCGTCGGTGTCGACCTCGTCGAGTTGCTCGATCCAGCCGAGAATATTGTTGAGTTCGTCGGCCAGCGGCGCGAGATCCGCATCGTCGACGTGGATTCTGGCGAGCCGCGCAATGCGACGAACGGTATAGGTGTCGAGCGCCATGAGTAACCAGTTGGTTGCGTTCGGAAATCGGCGCGGAAGCTATCACCGCGGCGAAAATGCGGCAATCCTGTCAGATAAGGAATTTCCACGTCGCAACAAGCCCACACTCACTGGATGGACAGGGTCTTCACCGACGCCTAAACAGTTTCCATGCCTATCGTCGAACCCTCTGAAATGAAACTCGCCCTGGCGCCCCGCGCCCGGCTGCTTGGATTCGACCTCGGCACCAAGACCATCGGGCTCGCAGTCTCGGATTCCATGCTTATGGTCTCCTCGCCACTGGAAACCCTGCGCCGGTCGAAGTTCACCACCGACGCGGAAACACTCCTTGCACTAATCGCAGAGAAGGAGGTGGGCGGGCTGGTGCTTGGCCTGCCGCGCAACATGGACGGGTCGGAGGGCCCGCGTGCCCAGTCGACCCGAGCCTTCGCCAACAACATGGCCGGCAAGACTGACCTGCCGGTCACCTTCTGGGATGAACGGCTGACCACGGCCGAGGCCGAACGGGTACTGATCGACGAGGCGGACATGAATCGCAAGCGCCGCGGCGAAGTCATCGACAAGATGGCCGCTTCGATTATCCTCCAGAACTTCCTCGACTTCCTGCGGAACAGGGGTTGATGGCAGGCGACGAGGATAAGGACTTCCCGGAGATCGAAATTGGCCCTTCGGGGGCTAAGTTCGCCATCACTATCGCGATCATGTGCCTCATGATCGGCGGCGCCTTCTGGGTCGTGCTCCGCATCGTGGAACGCGGCCAAGAGGGCGAATTGGAGCTTCTGCCACTGGCCATCTGCGGCGGCGGCGGCCTCGTCGCTTCCGTCTGGTTGCTGCTCAGCCTACACGCCCGCATCTATGGTCAGCCGCGCTTCAGGATCGACGCGTCCGGCATCTCCGACCCATCGGACAGATTCAACCTCGGCGCGATCTCGTGGGACGAAATCCGCGACGTGCGTGGGATGCCTCATAAGCAGGTCGTCTGGGTCCTAGTAGACGACAAGAAGGCGGTACTGGCTCGGATGCACCCACTGCGCCGCGCGATCATCTGGTTCGATTCCGCCTTTGCGAGGAATATCATCAAGCTCAACGCCTGGCGCCTCGATATTGGACGCGACCGCCTGCTGGGCATCCTCGCGCATTATCACCGCCGGTTCGGGAACCCGCGGCCGTGAGCACCAAGCGCGACAGCTTCCCGGAGGTCGTCGTCTACCCGGCCCGGTCGAAGACCCTCGCGACCCTGTTCGGCTCGCTCATGTTCGCCGTGGCGGCGGTGTTCTTCCTGCTGACCCCCGACATCTATGCCCGGTTGGTCGGAGCCGGCGCACTCGTTGCCTTCGGCGCGAGTGGGCTGTATGCGGCGGTTCGCCTGATTTCGAACGCACCGGTTGTGGTGTTCAACCGGGATGGTCTGTTAGACAACGCTTCGCCCTTCGCGGTGGGCTGGATGGACTGGGCGGAGATCGCAAGGATCGCACCCCGACGCACCTACCTTGCGCGGCTGATCGGCGTGGTGCCCTGCGATTTGGACGCGGTGTTCGCTCGGGTGCCGCGGCACCGACGCTGGCTGGTACGCAGCCTCGCATCCGTCTCCCAATCGCCGGTCAACATCCCGGCGACATTTCTCGGCCGTCGCCTCGACGAGGTGCAGCAGGAGATCAGGCGCTACCACGCAGAATTCGGGCCACCGGCATGAACGGTCACGCGGGGAGCATGCTCCTGGCGACGCCGCTCTACGCCGGTAAGCGGTGAAGGTGTCCAGTCAAGTGCATCGGTGTTGCGCAAAACTCACTCGAAAAAGTCAGCATTCACTTCCATAGGTCGGCCTCCCGGCGCACCCTCGAGGAACCTAGGTCCGGTCAAGAGGCGATCAATCCCAGACCTTCCAGGGTGCGTCGCCGGCATCCCATAACGCCTCGAGCTGGGTCTTCTCCCGCAGCGTGTCCATCGGCTGCCAGAACCCCTCATGGCGCCAGGCCGCTAGCTCGCCCGCCTCGGCCATGGCGTTGAGCGGCGCCTGCTCCCAGACCGTGTCGTCAGCATCGATCAGGTCGAGCACGCTTGGTTCGCAGACAAAGAAGCCGCCATTGATGGTGCCGCCGTCGCCGCGCGGCTTCTCGACGAAGCGCTTCACCCGCTCGCCCGCGATCTCGGCCGTGCCGAAACGCCCCGGCGGACGCACGGCGGTCATCGTACAGCGCGCACCCTGATCGCGATGGAACGCGATACTGGCGGCCAGGTCCACGTCCGCCACCCCGTCGCCGTAGGTCAAACAGAAAGTTTCCCCGTCTAGGTGCTCCGCCACCCTCGCGATCCGACCGCCCGTCTGGGTGTCGTCGCCAGTGTCGACGAGCGTGACCCGCCAGGGCTCGGCCGCCATGTTGTGATAGCGAATCTCGTTCGACGCCATGTCAACCGTCACGTCGGCCGAATGCAGCACATAGTTGGCGAAGTATTCCTTGATCAGATAGCCCTTGTAGCCGAGGCAGATCACAAAATCGGTGATGCCGTGCCGACCGTAGATCTTCATGATGTGCCAGAGGATCGGGCGACCGCCGATCTCGACCATCGGTTTCGGCCGCAGCTCCGTTTCCTCGGCCAGACGCGTGCCGCGCCCACCGGCAAGTATCACCACTTTCATCCACCGGTCTCCCGTCTGCCGCCCGGATATCCCACCACCTTACTACCAGAGCGGCGATTGCGTCGCCAGAAATCCCGGAAACCCGGCTCTGATGGGAAATTTGGCCGATGCATAACAACGGCTTGCATTCGGATGAGTCCCGTCCCTATATTCCCACTTTAATGACTGCAGCCACTACAGGCCTCTCCGCTACCGATCAGCCAGCGGAATTCCCGTTTCCACATCGTCATCTTTTGGGCATCCAAGATCTCTCCCCGGACGAGATAACCTATCTGCTCAATCTGTCGAACAAGTATGCTGAGCACAACCGCGCGCGCGGGCGTAAGTTTGACCTGATGCGCGACAAGACGCTGATTAACCTGTTCTTCGAGGACTCCACGCGCACGCGGACCAGCTTTGAGCTGGCGGGGATGCGGCTGGGTGCCGACGTCATCAACATCGCGGTCGCCAACTCGTCCATTAAGAAGGGCGAGACGATCGTCGACACAGCGATGACCCTGAACGCGATGCATGCCGACGCGCTGGTGGTGCGCCACTCAAACGCCGGCGCGGTTAAGCTCCTGTCGGAGAAGGTCAACTGCGCCGTTATCAATGGCGGCGACGGTAGCCATGAGCACCCGACCCAAGCGCTGCTCGACGCGCTGACCATTCGGCGGCGCAAGGGCACGCTGCAGGGCCTACTGGTTGCCCTGTGCGGCGACGTTGCCCACAGCCGGGTCGCGCGCTCCAATATCTACCTGCTGCAGACCATGGGTGCGCGGGTCCGTGTAATCGCGCCGCCGACTTTGGTCCCGTCGGCCATGGAGCGGTTGGGCGTCGAGGTCTTCCACGACATGCGTGCCGGACTCGACAGCTGCGACATCGTAATGATGCTGCGCCTGCAGCGCGAGCGAATGGAGGGTTCCTTCGTCCCGTCGGTCAACGAGTATTTCCACTTCTACGGGCTTGACTACGACAAGCTGCAGCACGCGAAACCGGACGCGCTGATCATGCATCCGGGTCCGATGAACCGTGGCGTCGAGATCGACTCCGACGTAGCCGACGACCTCGACCGGTCCGCCATCCGCGAACAGGTCGAGATGGGTGTGGCCGTACGCATGGCCTGCCTCGACGTGCTGACCCGCGAAAGCCTCAAGGCTGCGCCATGATTGGCAAGGTCGCCTATATCAACGCCCGGGTGGTCGACCCGGCGTCGGGACTCGACGCGGCCGCCACACCTCAGGGCGGCGTCCTAACCGACGGCACGCGGATAATGGCAATCGGGTCGGATATCTTCGCCACCGGCACGCCGACCGGCGCGGAGATCGTGGACTGCGCAGGCGCTGTGCTGACCCCTGGCCTCGTCGACATGCGGGTCGATTTCTGCGAGCCCGGCAACGAGCACAAGGAAGACATCGAGAGCGGCAGCCGCGCGGCTGCGGTCGGCGGTGTGACGGCGGTCGTCACGCTGCCCGATACGAACCCCGCGATTGACGATGCCTCGGTGCTCGAATTCGTCGCCCGGCGCGCCCGGGACGTAAAGCTGGTCAAGGTTTTCGCCTTCGCCACCGTCACCCGCAATGCCAACAGCGATGAAATTGTCGAGATGGGCCTGCTCAAGCAGGCCGGCGCGGTGGCCTTCACCAACGGCCGCAGCGCCGTCGCCAGCGCCAAAACAATGTCACGCGCACTCAAATACGCTCTCGCCTTCGACGCGCTGATCGTCCAGCACGCGGAAGAGCCGACCCTGTCCAATGGGGGCGTGATGCAATCCGGCGAGCTTGCCACGCGCCTCGGCCTACCCGGCATTCCGCGCGAGGCCGAGACGATCATGATCGACCGGGACCTGTCCCTGGTCAAAATGACCGGCGGGCGCTACCACGCGGCGCATATCTCGACCGCCGGGGGTGTGGCGCGCATCCGCGCGGCCAAGGCTGCCGGTCTCAAGGTCACCTGCGACACCGCGCCCCCCTATTTCGCCCTGAACGAGTTGGCGGTCGGCGAATACCGAACCTTCGCCAAGCTGTCGCCGCCGCTGCGCACCGAGGAGGATCGACAGGCGATCGTCGCGGGCCTCGCCGACGGGACGATCGACTGCATCGCCTCCGATCACTTGCCACAGGATCAGGAGGCCAAGCGCCTGCCCTTCGAACAGGCGGAATTCGGCGCCGCCGGCCTCGAGAGTCTCCTCGCGCTGACCCTCGAACTGGTCCACAACGAACATCTTGACCTCTCGGCCGCGCTGGCCAAGGTCACGGTGCGTCCGGCCGAACTCCTCGGCCTGCCGGTGGGCCGCCTGCATGTGGGTGGTGCCGCCGACATCGTGATCTTCGACCCCGATCGTCCCAACCGCATCGAGCCTGACAGCTTCACGTCGAAATCGAAGAACTCGCCGTTCGACGGACGGCTCGTTCAGGGCCGCGTCATGCGGACCATCGTCGACGGCCGAACCATCTATACCGACACACCCTAGTCCCAGCCGGAGGGGGAAACACGTATGGTCGAAGACGGTGCCAGTCCGATCATCTTCTACTGGAGCATGTTCCAGGCGACCTTCTCGATTCCCGACTGGAAGAACTTGATCTACGGCTGGCAGCTCTTCCTGCCGCCGATCATCGGCGCGTATTTGATCGGCAGCATTCCCTTCGGCCTGATTCTGGCGAAGCTGGGCGGAATGGGCGACCTGCGCCGGATCGGCTCGGGCAACATCGGCGCGACAAACGTCCTGCGCACCGGCAGCAAGAAACTTGCCGCCGCCACGCTGCTGCTCGACGCCGCCAAGGGCTACGTCGCCGTGCTGATTCCCTACCTGTTCTTCGGGCCCGATGTGACCTTCTTTACGGCGATCGCCGTCGTGCTCGGCCATCTGTTCCCGGTCTGGCTGGGATTTCGCGGCGGCAAAGGGGTGGCGACGACCCTCGGAGTCCTGCTTGGCCTTATCTGGCTGCTCGGCGTAGCGGCCCTGGCAACCTGGCTCACCGTGGCCCTTATCTTCCGCTATTCCTCTCTATCGGCCCTATTGGCGTTGGCCCTCGCGCCGGCCTATGCATGGTGGCTCGGCGAGCCGCAGGCTGGCGGCATCGCTATCTTCCTCGCCCTTCTGGTCTGGATTCGCCACGCCGGCAATATAAGACGACTCGTGCGCGGCGAGGAATCCCGAATCAAGCTCAAGAGCTCCTGCACGGCGAGTTGATCACCCGCGTTCGGCGGGGTCATGCTCACATGCGTGGGCGACACGAACATCTCTCACACCGAGCACCGTGATCGGTTACGCCTGATCCGGACCGATAAGATCGGCCCCGTCACATGACGTGAGCTGATGGAGCATTTCGGCTCTGCAACCGACGCCACCGAAGCGCCGCCGGAGTTCGCCGGCCGCGGTGGCCGACGCGCCTATGGTGCGAACCACCTGATCGGCGAAGGCGCGGTTCTCGTGCGCAATCCCAAAAAATGTGTCCGAGGCGGTCTGCCCCATGGTCCAGCCGTCGCAACCGCGCCACGAAACGCGACCGACGCCCCGCAAAACGCGGGTTCTTGATGCGAAAATCTTCGGGAATGAGATTCGCGAAAGCGTGGTTTCTTTTCTGTCGCCCGAGCCCGTCGCGGTTGACGAACTCGTGCGGCGGTGCCAATTAACCGCCCCAATCGTTCGGACGATCCTATTCTAACTTGAGTTGGCAGGGCGTTTGTAACGGCACCCGGGCAATCGTGTTGCGGCCTGCTGAGACCTCTCGACCGCATCGCCATCGCCTATCGCTTGAACAGAAGTACAGCGGAATATTGCCTGCATGAACGTCGTCATCGTCGAATCGCCCTCCAAGGCCAAGACCATCAATAAGTATCTTGGTGATGCCTACACCGTGCTGGCATCCTATGGCCATGTGCGCGACCTGCCGCCCAAGGACGGGTCAGTCCGGCCCGACGAGGATTTCGAGATGGACTGGTCGGTCGATGCCCGGTCCGAGAAACAGATCAACGCGATCATCGATGCGCTGGACGGCGCCGAAACCCTCTATCTCGCGACTGACCCGGACCGCGAGGGCGAGGCCATCTCGTGGCATATCGAGCAGTTGCTGCGCGACCGCGGCCTGCTCGACGACATTGACGTCAAGCGAGTTGTCTTCAACGAGATCACCAAAGGCGCGGTTCAGGACGCATTCAACCATCCGCGCGGACTCAATGACGAGCTCGTCGAGGCCTATCTGGCGCGGCGCGCGCTCGACTATCTGGTCGGGTTCAACCTTTCGCCCGTGCTGTGGCGCAAGCTTCCCGGTTCACGCTCCGCCGGCCGCGTTCAGTCTGTCGCCCTGCGCCTGATCTGCGAGCGCGAGGCCGAGATCGAGGACTTCAAGGCGCGTGAATACTGGACCATCGAGGTCGGGCTAGACAGCGCCAAGGGTGCCTCCTACAAGGCGCGGCTCGTGGAACGAAACGGAACGAAGCTCGAACGCTTCGATCTCGGCGACGAGAGCGCGGCCAATTCCGCGAAGAGCGAAGTCGAGGCTGCAAGTTTCAAGATAGCCTCGATCGAGAAGAAACGGACCCGCCGCAATCCGCAGCCGCCGTTCACCACCTCGACCCTGCAACAGGAGGCCTCGCGCAAGCTCGGCTTCGGCGCATCGCAGACCATGCGGGTCGCCCAGCGCCTGTACGAAGGCGTCGAGATCGACGGCGAAACCGTCGGCCTCATTACCTATATGCGCACCGACAGCGTGACCCTGAGTCAGGACGCCATTGCATCCTGCCGCGACGCTATTGATAAGGATTTCGGCGGCGAGTATCTGCCGGAGAAACCGCGGGTCTACCGCACCCGCGCCAAGAATGCCCAGGAGGCCCACGAGGCCGTGCGCCCGACGGACCTGTTCCGCCGGCCGGCAAGTCTCAAGAACACGCTCGACGGCGATCTCTTCCGCCTCTACGAGCTGATCTGGCGCCGTACGATGGCGTCGGAGATGGCGGAGGCGCAGATCGACCGGGTCGCCGTCGATCTGCGCTCGGGCGACGGACAGCTCGCGCTGCGGGCGAACGGACAGACGATCGCCTTCGACGGCTTCCTGAAGCTTTATCGCGAGGACAAGGACGAGCCCGCCGACACGGATGCGGCCGACCACGACTATGAACGCCGCCTGCCGCCGCTTGAGGAGGGCGAGGCATCCGCAGTGCGCGAGGTCAGCCCCGAACAGCATTTCACGCAGCCGCCGCCGCGCTACTCCGAGGCGAGCCTGGTCAAGACGATGGAGGAGCTCGGAATTGGGCGGCCGTCGACCTATGCGTCGATCATCCAGGTTCTGCAGGACCGGAAATACGTCCAGCTCGACCGCAAGCGCTTCGTGCTGGAGGACCAGGGCCGGCTGGTGACCAGCTTCCTGAGCAGCTTCTTCGAACGTTACGTGCAGTACGACTTCACGGCACGCATGGAAGAGCGTCTCGACGACATCTCCGGCGGCCGGATCGACTGGAAGGCCGTCCTACGCGAATTCTGGCAGGATTTCTCGGCCGCCATCGAAGGCACAGCCGAGCTGCGGGTCCGCTCGGTCCTCGACGCCCTCGATGAGGAACTCGGGCCGCATTTCTTTCCGACTCGCAAAGACGATACCGACGCGCGACTCTGTCCGGCCTGCAACGAAGGCCGGCTCGGCCTTCGTATTGGCAAGCATGGCCCCTTCGTCGGCTGTTCGGGTTATCCGGAGTGCAAGTACACCCGCAAGCTCGCGGTCGACGGCGGTGATGACGAGACCGCTGATCTCGCCAACGGGCCGCGCGAACTGGGTAAGGACCCCGACAGCGGCAAGGACGTGACCATACGCAAGGGTCCCTATGGCCTCTACGTGCAGCTGGGCGAGCCCGAAGGCGAAGGCAAGGAGGCGACTAAGCCCAAGCGGTCTTCTATCCCCGATGTCTACATGCTCGACGAAATTGATCTCGAGCTCGCACTCGGCCTGTTGGCGCTGCCGCGCGATGTCGGCGCGCACCCAGAAGACGGCGTGGTCATCCAGGCCGGCCTTGGGCGCTACGGCCCCTATGTGAAACACGGCACGATCTATGCGTCCCTGCCCGACCCGCGCGATGTGCTCACGGTCGGCCTCAACCGCGCCGTCACCGTGCTCGCCGAGAAGGGCAAGGGCCGTCGCGGCCGCGCAGCCCCCCTCAAGGAGCTGGGTAAGCATCCCGACGACGACAAGCCCGTCACCGTGCATGACGGCCGGTACGGCCCCTATGTCAAGCACGGCAAAATCAACGCGACGATCCCCAAGGACACCGACCCAGACAAGATGACCCTCGAGGTCGCGATCGAGCTAATCGCCGTCCGCGCGGACAAGGCGAAGGCGGCGAAAAAAACCGCCAAGAAGAAAACGGCGGCGAAGAAAAAGGCCGCCCCCAACAAGGCCGACGCCGCGCCCGGCGCCGAATAGCCGGCCGGCTTGGCCCAGCGGAAAACCACCAAGACGGAAGCGGGCCAACTGCCCGACGGTGACGCGATTCTGGAGTTACTGCGCACCGGGCCGGAGGCACTGCCGACCCGCGAGATCGCCCGCACCTTTGCCGTCAAGGGAAGCCGACGCACCGAGTTGCGCGACCTGCTGCGCACACTCGAGGCGAACGGGCGCATCGAGCGCATCCAAGGTCGCCGCTGGCGGATCGTCGACGCGCTCACGCCGGTTGCGATCCTGGAAGTCCTGGCCATCGATGCCGACGGCGACCTTAAGGTGCGGCCAGTCGACCGGGCTTCGGGAGCCAAGGACCCGGAGATCGAGGTCCTACCCGCACCGCGCAACATGACGGCGCCAGGGCCCGGCGACCGTTTTCTCGCTCGGCTGTCACCGCGCGGAGACAATCGTTATACAGCCAGGCCCCTGCGGCCTGCCGAAAGCGAAGCCGAAACCACCATCGGGCAGTATCGCGATGGCCGCGACGGCGGCCGGATCGTTGCGCTTGAACGCGGCCGTCGCGACGAGATGGCCGTCGCCGCGACGAATGACGTCGATGCCGCAGATGGTGACCTGGTCATCGTGGAGATACTGCCCGCAAGCCGACAGGGCCTGTCTCAGGCGCGCATCGTCGAGAATATCGGCGCCGGCGACGCACCGGGTGTCATCAGCCGCATCGCGATCCATCGCGCCGGCATTCCGGAACGCTTTCCCGACGCGGTCACCGCAGCGGCCGAGGCGGCTCTCCCGCCGACACTCGGTGAGCGCTTAGACCTGCGCGATCTTCCCCTCGTCACGATCGACGGGGCGGACGCACGTGATTTCGATGACGCGGTCTTTGCCGAACCGGATACTACGCGCAGCACCGACGGCGGCTGGCACCTGGTGATCGCCATCGCCGACGTCGCGGCCTATGTTACGCCGGGCAGCGCGCTCGACCGCGAGGCCTACAAGCGCGCAAATTCGGTCTATTTCCCCGACCGTGTCGTTCCAATGCTTCCCGAGGCACTCTCGAATGGCCTGTGCTCACTGCGCCCGGACGAGGACCGTGCCTGCATGGCCGCGGAACTATGGATCGGCTCAGACGGCGATCTGCGCTCGTTTCGATTCCAGCGTGCTCTCATGCGATCGGTCGCCCGCCTGACCTATGAAGAAGTGCAAAGGGCACGAGACGCGGGTGGGAATCCAGTCGCACCCGGTCACCTCGACAATCTCTACGGCGCCTACGATGCACTCGCCGCGGCGCGGCGGTCACGTGGTGTCCTCGACCTCGAACTCCCCGAGCAACGTGTCGTCCTTAACGAGGATGGCATCGTTTCGGACATCGTTCCGGTGCATCGTCTCGACAGTCACCGCCTGATCGAGGAGTTCATGATCGCCGCCAATGTGGCCGCTGCGCGCGAACTCCGGAAACGCAACCAGCCGGTGATGTATCGCGTCCATGACGAACCCTCGCTCGAGAAGCTGGAGGACTTACGCGAGGCACTTTCGGGATTCGGCATTCGAATTGCGAAGGGTGCTGTTTCGCGCCCGGGGGATTTCAACCGCATCCTCGCCGCAGTGCGCGGTGAAGCGCATGAGACGATGGTGAACGAACTGATTCTCCGGTCCCAGATGCAGGCCGGCTACAGCCCCGAAAATCTTGGACATTTTGGCCTCGGACTGCGCGACTATGCTCACTTCACCTCGCCGATCCGGCGCTATGCTGACCTTCTGATCCATCGTGCGCTGATCCGCGGACTCGGACTCGGTGACGGCGGCCTAGAAGAGGAACAGGCCCAACGGTTCGAGGAGATTGGTGAACACATCTCGCGGACAGAGCGCCGCGCGGTCGTGGCAGAACGCGACGCCAACGATCGCTACACCGCCGCGTTCCTCGCCGGCCATATAGGTCAGAGTTTCGCAGGTTCCATCCGGGGTATTACACGCGCCGGCCTCTTCGTCGCCATCGACGAGAAGGGCGCGGAGGGATTCGTACCTACGTCGCGCCTGCCCGGCGGCCGCCCCCGCTTCGATACTCGCACGCAGACAATGCAATTGCCCGGTGGGGCAATCTACCGCCTGGGAGATTCTGTCGAGGTACGGGTATCCGAGGCGGACGGGCTACGCGGTTCGTCAATCTTCGACCTTATGGATGGCGGCAACGCCGATACCCGACGATCGCACGGCAAGGAGAGAAAGCCAAAATCCGGACGAAAGCGACCCGACAAGCGCAGCACCAAGCGACGACGGCCGCGTTAAAGGAATCCTAAGGCTTTGTATTACCCTGAGAATACTCGATAACCATCCTTTACGCTCCCGGCGTACGCGCGATATGTGAAGAATATGAATGGCTTGAATATCAGTACGGCGCGATTCTCCCACGCAGCAGCGGTTTCTGCATTCCTGCTACTCGCGGCATGCATGCAGATCGGTCCCGCCGCGGAGACCGAGTATTCGAACGAATACAGCCGTGCAATGTTCGACACCGGATATCAGTTTATCAATGAGCGTTACATCGTACCTGTCTCTCTGCGGACATTGAGCTTTAGCGGGCTAGCGAGCCTTCACCAGATCGATTCCAAGCTGGACATTCGCCCAAAGGGCCGCGACATCGAGGTCCGCTACCAGAAGAGGACTGTCGGCCAGTTCACGGCCCCTCGTGACGAGGACCCGATGGCCTGGAGTCAGGCAACCGTCGACGCGATTGCGATCGCACGTGACGCCTCTCCCGTCTTGGCCGACACTCGAGCCGAAGCTGTGTTCAAGGCCGTATTCGACGGCGCTCTGTCACCACTCGATAAATTTTCCCGCTACGACGACGCCGAGACAGCTGCCGAGAAACGTGCCTATCGCGACGGCTTCGGCGGGATCGGTGTTACGATCACTAAGGAAGACCACGACGCGTTGATCCTTTCGGTGACCGAAGGCGGCCCGGCAGCGAATGGAGGCGTTCAGGCCGAGGATCGGATTACTCATATCGAAGGCGAATATATAGGTCGCTGGACCCAACGCCAGCTCATCGAAGCCCTTCGCGGCCCTATCAATTCGGCTGTGAATTTCACTGTTTCGCGCGGTCAGTCTCCAGCCCCGATCAGCATCACGCTGAGGCGTCAACATGTGGTGCCCGAAACGGTGGAAGTCCGGCGGAAGGCCGATATCGCGATCATCCGACTTGCGGGTTTCAATGTGGATTCCGCGAAAGATTTGCGGCGCGCCGTCAAGCGACAGATGCAGAGCGTCGAGGGGCCGCCCGCCGGCTTCGTCCTCGACCTCCGTTCTAACCCCGGCGGACGGCTGGATATCTCCATTGATGTTGCCGACCTTTTCCTCGATTCTGGCGAAATCATCGTAACGCACGGTCGCCACCCCAGCAGCCGCCAAGCCTATGCAGCCTCCAGGGGGGATGAAACCGGACAGCGCCCCATCGTGACCCTGATCAACGGCAACTCCGCGTCGGCCGCCGAGATTGTCACCGCCGCACTTCAGGATCATGGCCGTGCCGTTGTCATCGGGACCAACTCATTCGGCAAGGGCTCAGTTCAATCGGTCCTTCGGCTTCCTAACAACGGCGAAATTACCCTCACCTGGTCGCGTTTTCTCACGCCGTCGGGCTACCGGCTGCACGAACTGGGCGTCCTCCCTACCGTATGTACCCACGGCGGCGGCGACTTACAGACCCCGGACGCACTCGCTCCGGCTGTGCGCGGGGGCGAGTACGTTATCGCCGGTGAGCTCGGCAACTGGCGGGCCACCGGCAACAAGGATTCGGCCAGCCGCGCGAGCCTGCGTACGATCTGCCCTTCTGACGGCGGCCTGCCAGACATCGACATCGCCCTCGCGACAGAAATCATTGGAGACCGAGCGCTCTACAGCTCACTTCTGAAGCAAGCGGATACCGCGGTCGCGCATCGCTAGGGCCATCCCCGCTTGACTTGAGGCGGCTGCACGCTATCTTCCCGGCCAGATTCAAGCCCACAGGACAAAAACCATGGCGAAACCCGCGACCATCCTTGTGAAACTGGTTAGTTCAGCCGATACTGGCTACTACTATGTTACCAAGAAGAATCCTCGCCAAAAGCCGGAGAAGCTCGAGATGCGCAAGTACGACCCGGTCGTGCGCAAGCATGTGACGTTCAAGGAAGAGAAGATGAAGTAGCGGGTCGACCGCCCGGAATTTAGGGCTCCTGAAATGCAGAAGCCGCCCGATGGGCGGCTTTTTCCATGGGCCATCGCGTAATAGTCTAGGCATCAATGAACTTCTGAACCGTCTCGAGAAACTCCGACACGGCAATCGGCTTCGCGATATAGGCCTCGCACCCGCCTTGGCGGATCTTCTCCCCATTTCCCTTCATCGCGAATGCCGTCACCACGATCATCGGAATCTTGCGCGGCTTCTCGTCTTCCTTAATCCACTTGGTAACCACCAGTCCCGATACCTAAAGAAGCTGAATATTCATCAGAACGAGATTGGTATGATACTGATGCGCGAGCTGTACCGCCTCGTGTTGATCATTAGTCTGCAGCGCCGCTTAGCCCTGCCCCTCCAAAAGATCATGAAAGAGCTTAATGTCCAGCTTATTGTCTTCGACCCTAAGAACGCTCTTTGGACCTGCGCAGCCATTGTTGTTCGCATGAACTAAGGTCGGTCATAACCCTAGGACCCCAAAGATTCATCCGCCCACCGACCCGTTCTCTAACTCTTGTAAAGGAATGAATGTTAAACACTCACACGTCCACAGCTACCGGTCATATGTCCAAAGCATGCGTATTGGGATCGATCTTGGCGGCACCAAGATAGAAGGAATCGTCCTTGACGATTCCGGTGCAGAAGTCGCGCGCGCGCGCGTTCCTACCCCGCGGGGCGACTATGGGGCGTCGCTTCGGGCCATCGCCGAACTGATCGCCAAAATCGACCCGGCCCCTCACCTGCGGACACCGGTCGGCATCGGCATTCCCGGGACAATCTCCCTGGCGACCGGCCTAGTCAAGAACTCCAACTCGGACTGGCTGACTGGGCACCCATTCGATCGGGACCTCGCCGATGTCCTTGCTCGACCGGTGCGGGTCGCCAATGATGCAAACTGCTTCGCGGTTTCCGAAGCCACGGACGGCGCAGGCGCCGGCTGGGAGATGGTCTTAGGTGTGATCGTCGGCACGGGCGTCGGTGGCGGTCTGGTCAGCGGTGGACATATTTTGGAAGGTGGCAACGCGGTCGCCGGCGAATGGGGGCACACCCCCCTGCCTTGGATGACAGCCGAAGAATTCCCCGGTCCCCAGTGTTTCTGCGGGCGCACGGGCTGCATCGAAACCTTCGTGTCTGGCCCAGCCATCGCGCACCAACACATGGCGCGCACCGGGCACAACCTGTCCGCCGCGGAAATCGCCAACGCCGCCGCTACTGGCGATCGCGACGCGTCGAAGACCCTTGCCAATCTCGAGGATCGGCTAGCGCGCGGCTTGGCCATGATCGTTAACATCGTCGATCCGGACGTAATTGTTTTAGGCGGCGGGCTGTCGAATATCGACCGGCTCTACGCCAACCTACCCGATCGGCTCGCCGGCTATGTGTTTTCGGACGAGATAGACACGCCGATCCGAAAGGCCCGGCATGGTGATTCCAGCGGTGTACGCGGGGCGGCGTGGCTGTGGCCCGCAAACGGCGACGAACCCGCCCGAGCATGACCACGAAGCACCCCAGCGACTCCGATGGTCTGTGCCGGGATTGCTCAGCAACGGTGCCGCGGGCTGCGCGCCACTGCCCCGCCTGCGCCGCGCCACGTATCCTTTTCCATGATGAGATCAACAGCTTGTCGATCGCACATATCGACTGCGACTCGTTCTACGCCAGCGTCGAGAAACGCGACGACCCCACGTTACGCGACGAGCCGGTCATAGTCGGCGGCGGACGCCGCGGCGTTGTCTCGGCCGCCTGCTACGTGGCTCGGATCAGGGGCGTGCATTCCGCAATGCCAATGTTCAAGGCCCTCAAACTTTGCCCCGACGCGACCGTCATCAAGCCGAACATGGAAAAGTATAGCGCGGTCGGGCGGCAAATTCGCGAACTGATGCGCGAGATCACGCCGCTAATCGAGCCGCTGTCAATCGACGAGGCCTTCATGGACCTGACCGGAACCGAGCGGCTTCACCGTGCCAGCCCAGCACAGTCCATGATACGGCTGGCGAACCGAATCGAGCGCGAGATCGGCGTTACCGCCTCGATCGGACTGAGCTACAACAAGTTTCTGGCCAAGCTGGCATCCGACATAGACAAGCCACGCGGCTTCGCCGTAATTGGGCAAGCGGAGGCCGTTGGATTCCTGAATACGCTGCCGGTAACCCACATCTGGGGCGTCGGCAAATCCCTTCACAAGAAACTGGTGGCCGACGGCATCCAGACGATCGGCCAACTGCGAGCCCACGACCCGGACCGGCTGGTCGCGCGCTACGGCGCCATCGGACACCGCTTGGCCCGTTTCAGTCGCGGCGAGGATCATCGCACGGTCATACCGCAATCCCTGCCGAAGAGCCTGTCGAGCGAGACCACTTTCTCCGAGGATATCGGCGACCGGGACAAGATCGTCCAGCGTCTCTGGACCCTTTGCGAGAAGGTGACCGACCAGATGAAGGTGCGCAAGCTCGCCGGCCGCACCGTGACGGTCAAGCTCAAGTCCGCCCAGTTCAAGACAATAACGCGCTCCCAGTCGCTCTCCGCGCCAACCCAACTGGCCGAAACTCTCTACCGGGCTGCCATCCCGTTGCTGGATCGCGCCATCGACGCAGCACCGGCCGGCAGCAAGTACCGCCTGATCGGCGTCGGCCTGTCCAGTTTCGTAGACCCGCTCGAGGCTGACCCACCAGACCTGGCCGACCCGGATGCCAATCATCGAAAAAAAGTCGAGGCGGTCATCGACCAAGTCCGCGGGAAACTGGGCCATAATGCGATCGGCAAGGGTCGTGCCGTTCCACGCTCTGGAAAACCCGCCAGAAAATCGCCCTACGACCGCTGACGACAGCCCTTTTCGGCGAATTCGCAATCACGAAATGCGCTAGTTGCAGCGCGGCGGATCGATTTCTTTGATCTCAATGAGGGCTGCGACCAGCGAGAACTCGCCATAATCAAACTCGAAGCGGCGCACGACGCCGTTGTCCTGCAGGATCTGCGTCATCTCGAATTCCGGCTCTTCGTCCAGCCGCTTATGTGCGTTGCTGGCAAACATCGCCAGCCGCACCGGCCACCATTTGTGAGCGCTGATCTCGCCGAAACCGTTCCCGGTTCCCTCGGCTGCATCACGCGCCTTATCAAGGATCAGCGAATTGGCCGTCATCGGAGCATTCTCCGGCTGCGAGCCATCAAAATAGTGGCTGAAGACTCGCAACTGGCCCTTTTCTGCGGCCTCGATCACAGCGATCGTGTGCTCGAACGGAAACACCGTGTCGGCCGGCAGATCGACCGCCACGCCGCGCGGCTCGTTATAGACCGCGCGCCCGGCCTTGCCTGGACCATCTCGTTCGGCTGCACCCTTGACCGCCTCGACGGTCTCCCCGCCGACGCGGGTTTCAGAATCGAAGCTGAAGAGCGTGCCATCTAGCGCCTCGAAACTAGTCATGGCCACTTCGGAATTGATCGGCTCTCCCTCACCCGGCGCCATGCTGACCAAGAGACGCTGGCTCGATAACCAGCCATCGCAGGCGCGGCGCCACTCGGTCACCATGCGCCCGCGCGCATCGACAATGTTGGACCCGGCGTCGACCCTATCGATGCTGATTTCATAAAAGGCACGATGAGACGCATGCGTGACCGCGGCCGCACGCGCGGGATCTGGCAAAAAGAGCAGCGTCAGGAAACCACTGAAAAGCGCGCAAAAGCGAGCCTTGGATATGGATATCATCGAGAACTCATTCTAACCTGAAAAGTCCGGTTGATTCATGCCACACGCGGAAACGCGTCCTCAACGGCACGCGGCCTGCATCGGATCAGGCCCCTCAGCCGAGATCGAGAACCACATTCCCGATGTGCCGGGCGGCTTCCACCATCTCATGGGCCGCGACGATCTCGTCAAGCGGAAATCGCGCGGCGATGGTCGTCGTCAGGCCGCCGTCGGCGAGCATCTTGTTCAAGGCTGCGACACCCTCGTCGCGCTCGGCATCCGTGATCGAGTAGACAATGAACCATTTCAGATTAGCGCCATTGACGATGAAGTCTTGGGCCGGAACACTCGCCATCGCATCGACTGTCCCGTAGATGATGACGGTTCCGCGCGGGGCGAGAATCTCCCCGTAGCTCGGAGCATTGGCCGACAGGTTCAGCTCGACAATCCGGTCGACCCCCTTGCCGTCGGTCAGATCACGAATCCGCGCAGCCATATCCTCGGTGCGATAGTTGATCACCTCGTCCGCGCCGACCTTGCGCACATAGGCATCCTTCTCCTCGGAGCTGACCGTGGTGATCACACGCGCGCCATTCGCCTTGGCCACCTGAACCGCGTGATCGCCGACCGCGCCGGCACCACCCTGAACCAGGATTGTCTGGCCCGACACCTCGCCGTCGAACATCACAGCACGGTGCGCGGTCAGGAACGGGATGCCAAAGCAGGCCGCCTCGGCCATGTCCGTGCCGGCCGGCAGATCGATCACATACTTCTCGGGCATACAGATATATTCCGCCGCGGTCCCGAAGGGCCGCTGCCATTGGCCGTTCATCAGCCAAACGTCGCGACCCACACGGCCCGCATCGACGCCGTCGCCGACGGCATCGATGGTACCGGCACCGTCGCTGTGGGGGATAATCAGCGGAAACGGGATGGCACCGCCTCGGCCGCGCAGCCGCGCCTTCCAGTCGGACGGGTTGACGCCCGAGGTGGCCAGCTTCACGCGCACTTCGCCCGAGCCCGGGTCGGGAGTCGGCTGTTCGCCAACGGTCAGGACTTCGTTCGCCGGCCCCAGCCGATCATAGAAAGCTGCGCGCATAATGTTTCCCCTGAAAAGAAATCAATATTGGCGCGATGATAAAGGCTACCGACCCCGCTATGCCACCCCATCGGCGACAATCCGTCACGCGTGATGCCGACTGCCGGCGCAAAGGAAGCATGGATCGAGCGCCATCTTACTACCGCTCGGAGGTCTCCGACCGGCCATGCCACGGATATTTGTGAATGAGCGCGCAACCAAGACCAAAGTCGCTCCCCGCGAAGGGGGGATCCTATAAACACGCGCTCACATTCGGGGCGTCGTCAGCGACAATGGATGCCCGCCTGTGCGGGCATGACGAATTTGGTCGCACTTCAGCCGGTCAGCCGTTCTGCGCCGCGTCTAGATGGGCGAACAACACCGCATCGAACTGGGCCGGGTTCTCGAGGTTCGAGATATGCGACGCCGGATCCACGATCACGCATTGCGAGCCGGACACGGCGGCGTGCATCTGTTCAGAGGCCACGGGCGGCGTGCTACCGTCCGACTTGCCGGTCATGAACAAGCTCGGTACCGAGATTTCGCCTAGTCGGGGCAAATAGTTGAGCCCCCGTAGCGCACCCGCGCAGCCAGTATAGCCCTCGACAGAGGTCTCGCGGATCATCCGGCGCACATGATCGAGCACCGGTGCGTTGGCCGGATCGGCACGGAAGTCTTCGGTGAACCAGCGCGCCACAGTAGGCTCGACTAGAGCCTCCATGCCCTTGTCACGCGCGAGCGCAATGCGCCCGACCCACGGCTCGGCCCATTCCGGGTCGGCGAAGGGGCGCGCGTCGCACGCCGCAAGGCTGAGGAGCCGGTCGCCATGCTCGATGGCGACGCCCAGTCCGGTCATGCCGCCGAGCGACAGTCCTACATAATGGGCGCGGTCCACGCCGACGGCGTCCATTAGCGCGATCACGTCGGAAACCAGAAGCTCGAAGCTGTAAGGCCCCTCGGGCGCCGAGGTCTTTCCGTGGCCGCGCGTATCGTAGCGCAGGGTACGATAGCGGCCGGAAAGCTCAGCCACCTCCGTGTTCCACATGGTGACGTCGGTGGTCAGCGAGTTCGAAAACACTACCCAAGGCGCGCCTTCGGGCCCGTCCAGTTCGTAGCGGAAATCGACACCGTTGAGAGTAATATTCATGAGTTACTGCCTACTTCTCCGCCTTAGGCAGCACCTTGCGCAGGTGCAACTCGCGCAGCCTTGTGTCGTCCACCTCGGCCGGGGCGCCCATCATCAGGTCTTCAGCGCGCTGGTTCATCGGGAAGGCGATGACCTCGCGGATATTTGGCTCGTCGGCGATCAACATGACGATGCGGTCAATGCCGGGCGCAGACCCGCCATGCGGCGGCGCGCCATAGCGGAAGGCGTTGAACATACCTGCAAACTCACGCTCAACGGTCTCTCGGTCATAGCCCGCGATCTCGAACGCCTTAAGCATGATGTCGGGCCGGTGGTTCCGGATCGCGCCCGACGACAATTCCACACCGTTGCACACGATATCGTACTGATAGGCCAGCACATCTAGCGGGTCTTCCGCATCCAGCGCCGCCATCTCGCCCTGAGGCATGGAAAACGGGTTGTGGGAGAACTCGATCGCGCCCATGTCCTTGTCGCGTTCGTACATCGGGTAGTCGACGATCCAGCAGAAGTCGTAGCGGCCGGTCGCGATCAGGCCGAGGTCCTCGCCGATCTTGGTTCGCGCCTTACCGGCCAGATCGGCGGCATCCGCGGGGTCGCCGGCGGAGAAGAACACCGCATCGCCGTCCTTGAGGCCCGCCAGCTCCTTGAGCTTCTCGAGCCGCTCACCAGCAACGAACTTGGCGATGGGGCCCCTGCCCTCGCCATCTTCCAGCACGATGTAGCCAAGCCCCTGCCCGCCCTCCTCGCGGGCCCAGTCGTTCAGCTTGTCGAACCAGCTGCGCGGCTGCGCGCCGCCGCCCGGCGCGGGAATAGCTCGCACGGTGGCGCCCTTCTCGATCAGCCCAGCGAAAATCTTTAAGTCCGATCCCGCGAAGACCTCAGGCACGTCGGCGATCTCGATGGGATTGCGCAGGTCCGGCTTGTCGCTGCCGTATTTGAGCATCGCCTCGGCATAGGGGATGCGCGGGAACGGGGTTGGCGTGACGGCCCAGGCCTCGTCCCGGCCAAAGCCGGCGAACTCCTCAAACACACCCGCGATCACCGGCTCGATCGCGTCGAACACGTCGTCCTGAGTGGCATACGCCATCTCGAAGTCGAGCTGATAGAACTCGCCCGGGGAACGGTCGGCGCGCGCATCCTCGTCGCGGAAGCAGGGCGCAATCTGAAAATACTTGTCAAAGCCCGCGACCATGAGCAGCTGCTTGAACTGCTGCGGGGCCTGGGGGAGCGCGTAGAACTTGCCGGGATGCAGGCGCGACGGTACCAGATAGTCGCGCGCACCCTCCGGGCTTGACGCCGTCAGGATAGGTGTCTGGAACTCTTTGAATCCCCCCTCAATCATGCGCCGGCGGATCGACGCGATCACGTCGTTGCGCAGCAGGATGTTACGCGCGACCTTCTCGCGGCGGAGATCCAGATAGCGGTAGCGCAAGCGGATATCCTCGCCTGTATCCTCGTCGGAATTCACCTGCAGCGGCAGCGTTTCGGCAGGGTTCTCGACATGCACCTCATCAATCCCGACCTCGACCGTGCCAGTGGGCAGGCCCGAGTTCACCGTCTCATCCGAGCGGGCAACGACCGGTCCGGTCACGGTGATTACAGATTCCAGCCGCGTGCCCTCGACGGTCGCGAAGATCGGGCTGGAGGTATCGATCACACACTGGGTGATGCCGTACTGGTCACGCAGGTCGACGAACAAAAGGTTGCCATGGTCGCGCTTGCGGTGAATCCAGCCCGACAGGCGCACGGTATCACCGGCATTCGCGTCGCGCAGTTCGCCGCAGGTATGAGTTCGGTAGGGATGCATTTTTCGTCCCGGAGAAGCTGGTCAAAGGCTGGAAATCGGTCCCTTTCGGCGCAGGGGCCACCGCCCGCGCCAATGGCCACGGATCGCCCGCGCCTGTCAAGGCTCCACGGCGCTTTCGGACCCTCGCGAATCCTTGTAGAAACGCCGCCCATGAATGTGATCACCGACACCAACACCCTCGCCGCGCTTTGCGACCGCCTCGCCACAGCCGACTACGTCACCGTCGACACCGAGTTCATGCGCGAGAGCACCTTCTGGCCGATTCTGTGCCTCGTGCAGGTCGCGGGCCCGGAGGACAAGGCAATCATCGACCCCTTGGCCGACGGGATCGACCTTGCCCCGCTCTTCGACCTGATCGCCAATGACAACGTACTCAAGGTCATGCATGCGGCAAAGCAGGACATCGAGATTTTCCACCACGAGGGTGGGGTTACGCCGGTGCCCCTCTTCGACACCCAGATCGCGGCCATGGTCGCGGGCTTCGGCGACCAAGTCGGCTACGAGACGCTGATTTCAAAGCTGACCAAGGTGCGGCCCGACAAGGGCAGCCGGTTCACAGACTGGTCCCAGCGACCGCTGACGGATTCCCAGCTCGACTATGCACTCGCCGACGTGACCCATCTGCGCCCGGCCTACGAGAAGCTGCGCCGGCGGATCGAGGAGAATGGCCGTCTCGAATGGGTCGAAGAAGAGATGGCCAAACTTGCTGACCCCGCGCTCTACGAGGTGGTGCCCGAGGAGGGATGGCGACGGCTCAAGCCGAAGCGCAACCAGCCGAAATACCTGGCGATGCTGCAGGCCGTCGCGGCATGGCGCGACCGCGAGGCGATGGCCCGCGACCTGCCGCGCAACCGGCTGATGCGAGACGACGTGCTGGCTCAGATCGCCGCCCGCCCGCCCGAGGATGAGAAGTCCCTGCAACGGATGCGCGGCATTCCTAAGAATTTCGCTAGCGGCAGGCTCGGCCGAAGCCTGCTTGATGCTATCGAGGCGGGCCGCGCGGTCACCGCGAACGAAGCACCGACGATCCCGGAGCCGGTGGAGCTACCACCGGGCGCCAGCGCGCTGATGGACCTCCTGAAGGTACTGCTCAAGTTCAAATGCGACACCGGAAACGTCGCCCAGAAGCTGGTGGCCACCGTGCCGGACCTTGAGGCCATCGCCGCCGACGATGAAGCCGATGTAGCCGCGCTGAAGGGCTGGCGACGAGATATTTTCGGCGTTGACGCGCTGCGTCTGAAGGCTGGCGAAATCGCGCTCGCGGCCGGCCACGGAAAGGTTAGAATCGTGGAGATTACACCCGCGGCGGCCGAGGACGCGGCTGAGTAGCTTCGGGCCCTGTCAGTGGGCCGCTCCCTAGTTCCTCGCTCAACCCGTCGCCTGTGATCACACCGGAAACACCGAACAACTTCGCAAGCGCCGCGAACCGGATGCGTACGAGATCGCCGAAGAGGTCCGCCCGCCCGGGTTCAAGGGTCATCGACAGACGCCGCTCGTCGAGGTTAAGACTTGCCCCCTGCAGCAGGGCGGGATTGCCGCCCGTAAGGGTCTCTGCGAGACGCAGGGATGCCCCCAGACGGCTCGACCATTCGATGTCGTCGGGGGCCAGTAGCATATTGGCCACGCGCAATGTGTTTCCGCCCTTCGCGCCGGTGTAACGCCGGTACACCGCGAGCGCGATCTTGGCCTTTTCCTCATGGGTCAGGCCCATAAGCGGCAGGCGCAGGATCCGGAAATAGACCTGCTCGGCGCGGTAATCAGGATGCTCGTGCCAACCAATATCGGCGAGCAGACAGGCAGCTCGGCGAAGTCGGCACGACTCCGCGTCTTCGCCCTCAAACAGCGGGGAAACCCAAGCGAACAGGGCCGCGCCCGATCCCAGCGCGCGGTTTTCGCGGGCCGCGAAATGCTCGCAGGCGACAATCAACGGGTCGGCTGCGCGGGTGTCCGCATCCAGCGCCTCGTATTGCGAGCCTTCGCGAATGCCGTTTGCGGAGAATACCAGGGACCTCGCTCCCGCGACGTCGATCAGCCGTGCGAGCACCAGCGCCGCCGTCGGCAGTGTCAGCACGCGCGAGCGCGGCACGACGCTGATTCGCGACAGGCTCGCAGCGCTCAACTTGGCGACGACACCGCAGAAATCCAACGCGTCCTGTCCGTTCATCTGGTAGCTGTGAATCACTCGCAACGGGTATTCGGTCTGCTCCATATGGAGGCGTGCGAGCGCACGCCAGGCGCCGCCAACAACATAGATCGTCCTGTTTGCGGCAGCGCCATCAATCCAGGAAAACTGATCCAACTGTTCGTCGATATGGCGTGCCAGCTTGCTGTTGACGAGCCCCATCGCGACCAACCGCAGAGGCCCCAGAGGAAGGCTGCCATGATCGCCGACGCGGCCGTCGGAAACGGCCGCCAGCTCGAGGCTGCCCCCACCGAGGTCAGCAGCCAAACCACGCGCCGCTGGCAGGCCACTGATCACACCATTCGCGGCAAGCTGCGCCTCCTGATCGCCGTCAAGCTGCGTGACCCGGCAGCCGAATATGCGCTCGACGCGCTTCAGGAAATCGGCCCCGTCCGATGCCTCACGGCTTGCCGCGGTGGCGAGCAGCGTTGTTTCATCGATGTTCATCGCCGCGACGATCGCCGCGAAGCGCGGCAGGTTCGCCAGCGCCTTTTGCACCCCTTCGGTGTGCAGCTTGCCGGTGGTGGCTAGGTCGCGCCCGATACCGCAGGTCACACGCTCGTTGAACACCACCGGCGCCGCCCGCGACCGGTCGCGAAATACGACCAGACGGATCGAATTCGAGCCGATGTCGACGACCGCTGCGGGGCTACAGATTGCCGACGACCACTCAGACATCGATAGCATCGCTTACGAAAGAATCTGGTCGTGATGCATCAGCAGTTGTGGAACGTTGCCCGCCTTCTTCAGCGCGGCGCCCCGCCCCGACAGGCTGGGATTGGTCATGAAAAACTTGTGCGCGTTGAATGGGTCCTGCTCGCCACTCGTATCGATCCGGGTGTAGGTGCCATCGGGCTCCATAACCCAGCTTTGAGCGCGATCCAGAAGATTCGCAACCATGATTTGGTAGAGAATCTGCTGGTGTACGGTGCCACTCTCGATGGGCACCAGAAACTCGACCCGGCGGTTGAGATTGCGCGGCATCCAGTCGGCAGAGGAGATGAACAGCTTGGTCTGCGGCGAGGGCATTTCGAAGCCCGACCCGAAGGCAATGATCCTGGAATGCTCGAGAAAACGTCCGACGATGCTCTTGACCTCAATATTCTCGCTCAGGCCCTGCACGCCGGGGCGAAGACAGCAAATTCCACGCACAACGAGGCGAACGGACACCCCGGCCTGAGACGCTCGGTAAAGCGCGTCTATGATATCGCCATCGACCAAGCTGTTGAACTTCGCCCAGATTTCGGCGGGACGGCCTGCCTGCGCGTGCGTGATTTCTTCTTCGATGCACTGCATCAACGTTTCACGAAGATTCACTGGTGCGACCGCGATCTTCGCCAGCCGTTCGGGCTTCACATATCCGGTCATATAGTTGAACACCCGCGAGGCGTCCTCGCAAAGCTCGGGGTCCTGCGTCAGGTAGCTGATATCGGTGTAAATTCGCGCCGTAATCGGATGATAGTTGCCGGTACCGAAATGGGCGTAGGCGCGCAGGGTGCTCCCCTCGCGGCGATGAATCAGGCTGATTTTCGCGTGGGTCTTCAGATCGATGAAACCGTACACGATCTGGACGCCGGCACGTTCGAGCTCCCGGGCCCAGCGAATGTTCGCTTCCTCATCGAACCTCGCCTTGAGCTCGATCAACGCAATGACGGATTTCCCGGCATGCGCTGCTTCAGTCAGCGCGCTGACAATTGGCGAGTTTTCCGATGTGCGATAAAGCGTCTGCTTGATGGACACGACTTTCGGATCACGAGCGGCCTCACGCAGAAACTGAACCACCACGTCGAACGATTCGAACGGATGGTGGACCACGATGTCCTTGGAGCGGATCGCCGCGAAGCAATCGCCCCCGAAGTCCCTGATTCGTTCCGGAAACCGGGCGTTGAAGGATTCGAAAAGGAGATCGCGCCGCTCGTCGACGATCAGCTCCTCCGTCTGATCAAGACCCAGTATCCCGTCGAGTACAAACACATCGTCGTCGTCGACGCCGATCTCCTCGGTGACAAAGCGTCGCAATTCTTCCGGCATCTCAGCACCGACCGTCAGCCGGATGACGGCGCCACGCCGCCGCCGCTTGAGGGCAGATTCGAACTGGCGGACCAAGTCTTCCGCCTCATCCAGAACCTCGATATCGCTGTCACGAATGACTCGGAACGTCCCCATGCCCCGTGGTTCGAAACCGGGGAAGATGCGATGCAGATACATCGCCACGCATTTCTCGAGGAGAATGAAACGCGCATGTTCACCGGGCAGGCGGATAAACCGCTCGATCTGCCCAGGTAATGGCAGCAGCCCGATCATACGCCGGTTGTCGCTCGGCCGGTAAAGTTCCAGTGCCTCGGCAAGGCCGAAGTTCGGGATAAACGGAAAGGGGTGGGCCGGGTCGACGGCGAGCGGCGTCAGGACGGGGAAAATCGCGGTCATGAACCGGTTTTCGAGCCAGACGGATTCCTCTGACGTGAGGTCATTGGGCTCGACGACAGTGATATCGCTGGCACCCAGCTCCACAACGAGCCGCAGCCAGGTCTTTTGTTGCGCCGCCATCAGGGCGCTCGCGCGCTCGTTGATTGCCGCCAGCTGCTCACCCGGGCTCAGACCCTCCTGACTCACTGTCTTGACACCAGCCTCGACCTGTCCCTTCAGCCCGGCGACCCGGACCATGTAGAACTCATCGAGATTGGACGCGGAGATCGATAGGAAACGCAAGCGTTCGAGCAGCGGATGATTGGGATTCCCCGCCTCCTCGAGAACGCGTTCGTTGAACGCGATCCAAGAGAGTTCTCGGTTGATGAACCGTTCGGGCGACTTCATACCAATCCCGGGGGCCGGGTCGGGCGAAACTGCAGTATCTTCGGCAACCAAGGGAACCACGTTCTGTAGAGAATTACAGGCGCACGCGCGCCTATGTGCCCATAAGGGTATCTAAACGGCACGATATCCACAATTTGTGAAAAGGCGATGACAGTTCGTTGTCAATGGTAACCATCGAGAATTTCGCGTGCGAGCGGCACGGTCACCGGCCGCCTGCGCTCCAGCGCGGCGGAATCGATCGCCGCAACGATTCCGGGTACGGCGGCAAACGACCGTTCCATGCGCGCCAACAGATAAAGCACGACGTCTTCACCAACGCGCAGCTGCCGGTCACGGAATTGCTTCACCATCAGCGCCGCAAGGACATCGTCATCCGGCGCAGAAATTCCGGCGCCCGCCAGAGCCTTAATGCGCGAAGCCAGATCCGCAAGGCCGACATTCCAGCGCGCCGGCGCCTCGCCGGCGATAACCAGCAGCGCGCCATCCGTCTCAAGCACATAGTTGTAGAGATGCAGAAGGGCCTCCTCGCCATCCCGCTCCCCCGCGAGCCGGTCTGCATCGTCGACACACAGAAACGCGCTCCGAGCGCGCAATTGGGCTGCGTCGGACCCGCGCAAGTCATCGGGCCCAATTAGGGTTCCGCCGCTGACATCGCACCAAACATGTCCTAGATGGGTCTTGCCGGATGCGGGCGGCCCCCAGATTACCAGCGCGCGCGCCGGCCAATCGGGCCACCGGTCGATCCACTCGACCGCCTCGGCGTTGCTGCGCGATACCAAGAAATCCGAACGGCCGCGTGCCGTCCGGTGGCCCAGATCGAGGACTAGCTGACGGCTCATCGCATACCCCGACTAGGACCCGGCGAGGCGTATGACATGGGTCAGCGGCGTCTCGGCACTAGGCTGTCCGGTGCCCGGCGTCGTCCCGGGCCCGAGCCCGGTCTCTTCGAGGATAAGATCGAAGCGCTCGAACGAGCGAATCAGGCGGGTCAGATCACCTCGATGATCGATCTCGACTTCTGCAGCCGTCGCGGTTAACGCGACGACCTGAACGTTTGTGACCGCCGGCACAAGGGCGATACGCACGCGAACATCAACCCAGTTCTTGAGGTCGGAAATGGGCACGGCCGCGCGAACGCGGCTAATCTCGCTCGAGGTAATCGCGTTCGCGGCCTTCCATTCATCCTCGACGACCTCGCGAATTTCTCCCACGGCGCGGGCGAACAGACCTGCTTCTCCGTCTCCGTCAATGCCGACTACCGAGATGCTGAAGGGAGCCATCTCCGGCAGGCCCACCGGTACAGTGACGACGTCAGTGCGGAGAATCCCGGGTTCCGTCTCGAAGACGTTTGCGATTGCGACCAATACACCACGCGCACCATATCGCGCGGCCAATTGTGCCAGCGCCTCGGGCTCTCCCGCGACGGCCTGATCCACAGATAGCCCGGCGAGGTCCGACAGATCGCCGATCGGAGCAAGCATGGGAACAAGGCCCGCCCCCTCGGGGTCGTTGCGCCACGCCTCGCGCCACGGATTCGGATCATCCCATAGGATGTAACGGTCGACCCGCGCGAGCACCGGCGCAACCGTCAGCGGACGGCTGCGCAATTCCGCGAACGGCACGCCCAAGAAGCGGAACAGGTTGCGCACCGCGTCGGGCTTGAATTCGACCGTCAGGTTAGCGAGATAGCGCACATTCGATGTCTTCTCGTCATCGATCTGTATGGCGTCGACCAAAAACCGCAGCGTGTCCGCGTCAACGCTTTCGGCGAGGCCGCGATGCACGCTGCGGATCAGGCGTGCCTCGAGGCGCCGGAACGCCTCGCGCTGTCCCTTGGCAAGCGCCTGCGTACGCGCGGCCGCCGCCGTCTCGGCGCGTTCATCCAGAATCACATCGCGAACGACGAAAATATCCTCGAGCGCTGATTTCTGGGCTGCTACCGTCGAGACACTGATGACTGAAAGCCCAACGGCACCCAGCAACCACAGGAGAAGAACGAGAGCTGTTTTTTGCCGTGCGGGATACATTGCAAATGACCTTGAAACACCTATTCTGCAGACTGTAGCAGCGCGATTGGCGTCATACCAAAACACCGCGCCGCGAATGTGGCAATGCCATAGCACGAATAGCCGGCACGCGCGCGAGGGAGACAGAAACTGGGCCTTTCCTACAAAGATGCCGGGGTCGATATTGCCGCCGGTAACGCCCTGGTCGAGACCATCAAGCCGCTAGCCGCGGCGACCCAGCGCCCCGGGTCCATGGACGGGCTCGGAGGCTTTGGCGGCCTTTTCGATCCAAGGGCCGCAGGCTTCGAGGACCCGATCCTAGTCGCCGCGACTGACGGCGTCGGCACCAAGCTAAAGCTCGCCTTTGAAACCGGAAAATTCGACACGCTAGGCATCGATCTGGTGGCGATGTGCGTCAACGATCTCGTAGTCCAGGGTGCGGAACCGCTGTTCTTCCTCGACTATTTCGCCACGGGCGGGCTCGACCAGGAGGTTGCGGCGGCGGTGGTGTCGGGCATCGCACACGGCTGCCGGCAGGCCGACTGCGCACTGATCGGCGGCGAAACGGCGGAGATGCCGGGACTCTATGCCAGCGGCGAATTCGACGTCGCCGGTTTTTCCGTCGGTGCCATGGAGCGCGGCACTGGCTTTCCGCGCGATGACCACCCGATATCCAGCGGCGACGCGATTATCGGTTTAGCATCCAGCGGCTTACACTCTAACGGCTATTCTCTGGTACGCAAGATTGTCGAACGCGCCGGCGACGCTTTGTCGGCACCTGCGCCATTCGATCCGAACACCGCGCTGGGTACGGCGCTGCTGACCCCCACCCGTATTTACGTCAATGCCTGCCTCGCCGCCGCGAAACAGAACGGCATGAAGGGCTTCGCGCACATAACCGGCGGGGGGCTACTTGAAAACATACCGCGGGTGCTGCCGACGGGCCTCAGCGCGTCATTGGACGGCACCCGCTGGACGGCCCCGCCGGTCTTCGACTGGCTGCGCCGAGCGGGTGGCGTCGACGATATTGAGATGGCAAGCACATTCAACTGCGGGATCGGCATGGTCGCGATTGCCGCGGCGGATGACGCTGATGCGATCGTCGAAATCCTCGCGGGCGCGGGCGAAAAAGCAGCGATCGTCGGGACCGTTACGGATGCGGCTGGCGGCGCCATCGAGGTCGCCAACCTCGACGTGGCCCTCGGCGGCGGCGTATGAGCCGGACGAAGATCGGCGTCCTGATCTCCGGTAGGGGGTCGAATCTGCAGGCTCTGATCGCAGCGTGCGCCAACCCTGACTTTCCCGCGGAGATCGCCTTGGTGGTCTCGAACAAGCCAGACGCGGGCGGTCTTGAATACGCCGCGGAGGCCGGCATCGAAACGACCGTCATCGAGCATGATGGCTATCACGACCGCGAGAGCTTCGACCGCGAGATCGATGTTACCCTGAAGGCAGCAGAGATCGAACTCGTCTGCTTGGCTGGTTTCATGCGCCTGCTGTCGGGCTGGTTCGTGGAGACCTGGCGCGACCGGGTCCTAAACATTCACCCCTCGTTACTGCCGGCATTTAAGGGCATCGACGCCCATGACCAAGCAATCGCGGCCGGCGTAAGGATCAGCGGCTGCACGGTCCACATCGTAAGGCCGGAAATGGACACGGGCCCGGTCCTCGTGCAGGCCGCCGTTCCAGTGATGCCCGATGACAACAAAACGTCTCTAGCCGCCCGCATACTGGAGGCAGAGCATCGTTGCTACCCCCATGCGGTGCGGCTCCTAGCTGAAGGCCGAATCGAGATCGTTGGGGAGCGCGCGGTGCTCAATACGGATACGACGGCACCCAGCGCACTGATTCATCCGGCGACAGACGGATGAACTAACGGCGTGCATCGAAGGCTTTGACGTCCCCATCGCACGCCGCTAAAACTCGTTCCACGATCCATCCCAAAACACGCGAGTAGAAATGTCCGACGAAATCATGAACATCGAAGGCCGCTGGAAAATCTGGGGTGGCTTCCTCAAGCTGATGTCCTATTCGGGGATCGCGATAGTGATCGCCCTGCTCATCATGTGGTGGGGGCTCGTTTAACGAAGCGACAGGCGGCTGACCGTGCTTCGATCAGCCTACGATCTCGCTGTCATCGAAAAAGAACGCAATCTCCTCAGCCGCGGTCTCCGGCGCGTCCGAGCCATGCACCGAGTTTGCCTCGATGGATTCGGCGAACTCCTTGCGGATCGTGCCCTCGACGGCCTCGGCCGGGTTCGTGGCACCCATGATTTCGCGATTCCGGGCGATGGCGTTCTCCCCCTCGAGCACCTGAACCACGACCGGTCCGGAGGTCATGAACGCAACCAAATCGTTGAAGAACGGACGCTCACGGTGCACACCGTAGAAGGACTCGGCCTGCTCACGGGTCATCTGAATACGGCGCTGGGCCACCACGCTAAGTCCGGCATCCTCGAACTTGGCAATAATCTTGCCGGTGATATTCCGCCGCGTCGCGTCGGGTTTGATAATCGAGAAAGTCCGCTCAATGGCCATGAGTCTTCTCCGATGTGGAATGGAAGTACCGGCGCCTTATATCCAGCGCAAGCCGCCCGGACAAGGCACTCCCGGAGAGATACTATCGGGGCCGTCGCGCAACGCGCCTAGCCGGTTGCCTTCTGTTCCCAGGTACCGCGATCGGTTTGCTGCCAATAGGTCAGGTCGTGGCCAGCATCCTTGTAGGCCTGCCAGCGCTGCCGGGCTGCCGTAACAGCCACCGCGTCACGCCCGTCGAACAGTTCGCACACCAGATCGAAGGCACCGGGATCAGCCGTCAACGCACCATCGGCTAGGAACAGCACCCGGGCATCGTTGGGGTTCTCGTCCTGATCGGTAAGCCAGACGGGCTGCAGCGCAGAATGCCCATCGACCTTGCTGCCATGTGGCAGGAATACGCGGTCATCATAGGTCCAGAGATGCGCACTAAGATTCTCAACCCGCTCGGACGAGCTGGCGATGACTACTGCGCGGCGCCCATCACGCACGACCGTGCGCTCGAGCATGACCGGCAACACCTCTTCGAGGGTACGGCGCGTCAGGTGATAGAAGCGAATTTCCGTCACGATGCGCCCAGGTTATGTCTCGTAATGGTTGCGGACGAACTGGTCGAGAGTACGCACCGCGAAGCCCGTTGCGCCGCGTGCCATCAAGGGCTGCTCCTTGTCCGACCAGGCCACGCCGGCGATATCTATATGCGCCCACGGCACGCCGTTTGTGTAGCGTTGCAAGAACTGGGCAGCGGTGATGCTGCCGCCCCAGCGCGGTCCGACATTCTTCATGTCCGCGCGCGGCGTATTGATCTGCAAGTCATAAGCTTCATCGAGCGGCATGCGCCAAACCTTCTCGCCCACATCCTGGCTTGCCGCCACGAAGTTCTTGGCTAGCTCTTCGTCGCTGGCATAGAGCCCCGCATACTCGCGCCCCAGCGCCACCATGATTGCACCCGTCAAGGTCGCAAAGTCGATCATCGCATCCGGTTTGAAACGTTTTTGCGTGTACCAGAGCGCATCGGCGAGAACGAGGCGGCCCTCGGCGTCGGTGTTGATGACCTCGACCGTCTGGCCGGACATGGTCGTGACGATATCGCCCGGCCGCTGGGCGTTACCGTCGGGCATATTCTCAACCAGCCCGACCACGCCGATGACATTGGCCTTGGCCTTGCGGCCCGCGATCGCCCGCATCGCGCCGATAACCGTGCCCGCGCCACCCATGTCCCAGATCATGTCCTCCATGCCGCCGGCCGGCTTGATTGAGATACCGCCGGTATCGAATGTGACGCCCTTGCCGATGAACGACACGGTCTTCGCGTCTTTGCCGCCGCCGTTCCAGCGCATTATCACCAGCTGGGATTCGCGCACGCTGCCCTGTCCCACCGCCAGAAGCGCGTTCATCCCCAGCTTACGCATCTGGGCTTCGCCCAGCACCTCGACCTTGACGCCCAACTTGGTGAGCTTGCGACACTGCGCCGCCATCCATTTGGGTGACTTGACGTTGGACGGTTCGGAAACGAGGTCGCGCGCCACGTCCACGCCGTCGGCCACCGCCCCAAGAACGCCATACCGCCGCCGGGCATCGCGCGCTCCCTTCACCATGACCTGCAGCCGGTCGATACCGTCGGACCGGGCGCGTCCGCCGCTCTTGGTCAGATACTTGTCGTAGCTGTATGACCGCAGCCGTGCACCGAGCGCCAAGTTAGCCGCGAGCTCGGGGCCTCCGGCCCTAGCGCCGAACATTTCCGAGACCAACGTGGCCGACGAACCGGACACCGCGTTCAGGGCCTTGCCGACCTGCGCGCCGATTTCCTGAGCTCGCAGGCAATCCAAGTCCTTGGCCTTTCCGGCCCCCACCAGCAAGACCGTCAGCTTCTCGCGTCCCTGCGGCGCGATAACCGACAAACTTTCGCCCTTCTTGCCTGCAAATTTCGCCGCGTCGAGCGCACGCGCGAGCGCACCCTTCGTAGCCTTGTCGACCGCCTTGGCACTGACGCTT
This sequence comes from Rhodospirillaceae bacterium, assembly GCA_002724635.1. Lineage (GTDB taxonomy): Bacteria > Pseudomonadota > Alphaproteobacteria > UBA6615 > UBA6615 > UBA8079. The sequence continues at coordinate 35,663 of PBPM01000100.1, read as the reverse complement.
AGGCGCACCTCCGCATCGACAAGAAGAACTAGGACGCCGCTGGTGGGCAGTTTCAGTTCAGCAAACGAGATTCTCATGATCGGGCTATCCCTCGAGATGCAGAAAAACGGCGCCGACACGCCGCCGGAAGGTAGTCGAGATTTAGAGCACACGCGCAACGGGTGCAAGGCAACCTCCAATAGCACGGCGGGAGTTTTTCCCGGCCCGGCGATCTGTTACAAACGATTTGTGAAGCAGGTCTTTGTTTTACGAATCAGGAACTTGGATGGCGTTTCACCGAAAACGTCACACTTGGAGCGTCCATGACGTCTATCGGCGGGTACATATTCCGGCAACTCGCGCTAGCAACCCTCTTCGTGGCGGGTGCGCTGACCCTGCTGATCTCGCTGTTCGGGTGCCTCAGACTGATCGATTTCATCGTAAACCGGGGGCTGCCGGTCTCCGTCCTATTCGAGATGACCGCACTCAACCTGCCCAAGGTCATCGCGGTGGTGCTACCTATCGCCATCTTCGCTGCCATTCTCGTCGTCTATAACAAGCTTGCGAACGATAGCGAACTGGTGGTGATGCGCGCGGCCGGCATCGGCCAGTTGTCACTAGCGCGACCCGGCCTCATCCTCGGCATCATCGGTGTCCTCATCGGCTATGCCCTGCAGCTCTATCTGGTGCCGGTGACGAACCACGCCTTCAAACTGCAGCAGTTCAACTATCGCAACAGCTACGGCAGCGTGCTGCTTCAGGAACAGCGCTTCAACACGCCGGCCGACGGGCTAACGATCTACGTTCGTGAACGCTCGGGCGAGGGCGAATTGCGCGGCATCTTCGCGCATGATTCGCGCAACCCGGAGCGCCCGGTCACCTATACGGCCGAGCGCGGAACCGCCAATCAGGGCGCACAAGGGACACGGGTCGTCCTATTTAACGGCAGCCAGCAGGAAGTGGATCGCGGTTCCGGGCGCCTCACGCTCTTCAACTTCGACCAGTACTCTCTCGATCTAAGCCTGGTTGGTCCTGACATCTCCACGCGCTGGCGCGAACCGGAGGAGCGTTTTCTGCATTCCCTACTTTGGCCCGGAGACGGGCTGCACGACCGGACCTATGCGACCCAGCTGATTGCCGAGGGACACAGGCGGCTGACAAATCCGTTGCAGATTCTTGCCTTTGCCGCGGTCGCACTAGCCGTTCTGCTCTCGGGCGACCTCAACCGTAGGGGCCAGACAGGACGCATCCTGCTCGCGATTGCATTGATCTTCGCGTTTCAGGTCGCGGCGCTTGGGTTAACAAATATCTCCCGCCGGTCGCTGGTCATCATACCCTTCACCTATGGCCTGCCGGTCGGCGCCGTACTCCTGTCAATCTACTGGCTGATGCGCAATCCGCGCCAACGTCCCGCGGCGAAGATCGCCGCCGCAGATGCTTAGGCGCACCCGGTCGTGATCGCCTCGCGCACCATATCCTTTTATATTCTGCGGCAATTCCTAATCTGGTTCGCGATCATGTCCGCCACCATCGTTGCGGTAATCGTCCTGATCGACGCGATCGAACTCCTGCGGCGCGGTAGCGGTCGCAACGATGCCACCTTCAGCGTGATCACCAGCATGGCGTTGCTCCGCACCCCCTTCCTAGCTCAGGAAGCGGTACCGTTTGCCGTCATGTTCGGTAGCATTTTCACGTTCCAGCGGCTGACTCGAAATCACGAGCTAGTCGTTCTGAGAGCAGCAGGGGTGTCGGTCTGGCAGTTCCTCGCGCCGGCGATTATCGCTGCGTTCGCCCTCGGCGTCATCAATATCTCGGTGATCAATCCGCTGTCGGCCGTGCTTCTTTCTCAATTCGAGGAGTTGGAGGGTCGCTACTTCACCGGCCGTTCATCGCTGCTCGCGGTCTCGGCCGAAGGCATCTGGCTGCGCCAGAACAGCGCCGAGGGCGCCGGGCAGACCGTGATTCATGCAGCACGGGTGCAACCCGACGCGCTACGCCTCGAACAGGTCATCGTTTTCGAATTTGCCAATGACGACAAGTTCATAGGACGGATTGATGCCGAAAGCGCCCTGCTCCTAGACGGCCGGTGGCGGCTGTCGGATGCATGGCTGACGCGGCCCGGGCGCGCGGGGGTTTTCGTGAAATCACAAGACCTCGCCACGGACCTGACACCCGACAAGATCCAGGAGAGCTCCGCCAGCCCGGACACGGTGGCATTGTGGAACTTGCCGCGTTTCATTCGGGTGCTCGAAGAGACCGGCTTCTCTCCGGTGGCGCACCAGTTGCAAATGCACGCACTCCTCGCCCAGCCGGTTCTCCTCGCGGCCATGGTCCTTATTGCCGCGACCTTCTCGCTGCGCCTGACGCGCCGCGGCGGCACGATCGTACTGGTCGGCGCGGGCGTTCTGGCCGGCTTTTTTCTATTTCTTCTGACGAATGTCATCGAGGCACTCGCCCTCGGCGCCAGCGTGCCAATTATCCTCGCTGCCTGGACCCCGGCCGGCGTCAGCCTGCTGGCGGGAATTACCTCGCTTCTCCACTTAGAGGACGGGTAATGCAGGCGCGCGCACTATTGCTGGCTCTTTGCCTGACGAGTGCCTCGGTCATACCCGAGGCACTCGCCCAGCAGGTCGGGTCGAACGAACCCATCCTGATGACCGCCGATGATCTCTCGTTTGACGAGGACCTAGGAACAGCAACGGCCCGCGGGAATGTCGAGATAGTGCAGGGAGGACGCATCCTGAACGCTGACTCCGTCACCTACAACCAACGCGATGATATCGTGACGGCATCCGGAAATGTCGTGCTGCTCGAGCCGACAGGCGAAATCCTTTTCGCAGAGTTTGCGGAACTAACTGCTGACATGCGTGAAGGCTTCCTGCGCGGCTTCCGCATGCTGCTCAATGATGATTCCCGTTTGGCTGCAGTGAGCGCCCAGCGCCGCGGCGGCGTCGAGACTGAACTCAGCCGCGCGGTCTATTCGCCATGTCGCAACTGCCTGAGCTTCGAAGAAGAACCTCTCTGGCAGATCAAGGCCCGCCGTGTCTTGCACGACGCCGACGTGCAGGAGGTCATCTACCGGGATGCGACGCTGGAGGTTCTTGGCGTGCCGGTCGCCTACACGCCATTCCTCTTCCATCCCGACCCGACCGTCGAGCGCAAATCCGGCATTCTAACACCCACATTCGGCGCATCGAGCCTGTTGGGGTCATCTATCCAGCTACCATATTTCTGGGTCATTGCCGACGACCGGGACCTGACATTTGACCCAATCCTCTCGCCCGACCAGTTTCCGGTCGTAACGGGCGAGTACAGACAACGTTTCGCCGATGGCGAAAACCGCACACGATTGTCGTTCACGCAAGACGATGCGCAGGTCGGAAAGGACAGGTGGCGAGGCCATATCGACTCCGAGACGCGCTTCTCCCTCGATGAACTTTGGCGCTGGGGCGCGGACATCAAGCTGGTTAGCGACGATACCTACCTCGGCCGGTACTTCAAAAATAGCGACACCCTCACCAACAGGCTCTATCTAGAGGGCTTCGGGTCGCGATCTCATGCAGTTGCGGAAGGGCTATACTTCCAGGGATTGCGTGACAGTAACGATCAAGCCGAGACGCCGGTTGTGCTCCCAAATCTGGAATACAGCTACATCAGCCCGCCAGGCCACTACGGCGGTATGACGACCTTGGATGCCAACTTACGTGCGCTTGCTCGTGAGGAGGGCGCATCCAGCCAGCGCATCAGCCTGACCCCTGGATGGCAGATATCTAATACCGACAGCTTCGGATCGATCACAAGCTTTCGTGCATCCGTCCAGGGCGACCTCTATAACGTGAGCGATGTTGACACCTCGCGGGGCCGAGAAGACGCCGTAGTCGGACGGATCTTCCCGCAGGCGACCTTGAGTTGGCGCTACCCTTGGATTCGGCGGTCCGGACCGAACGGCCAGCTTTTCGAGCCCCTCCTCGCGCTAATCGTCGCCCCCAATGGCGGCAACCCGGACAAGATCCCGGACGAGGACAGTCAAAGCATCGCGTTCGACGAAACCAACCTGTTCGCCCCGAACCGGTTCTCTGGCACGGACCGGGTGGAAGGCGGTCAGCGGATGGTCTACGGCTTCCGAACTGGCGTTTTCGGTGAATTGGGCGGCAGTTCAACCCTCACCGTTGGCCAGTCTTTTCGGTTCCGCGAATCCAACCCCTATCCACTCGGAACAGGACTGGAGGATCAGCTTTCGGACATCGTCGCCAGCCTCCAAATCAAGCCGAACAAGTTCACGAGCCTCCTCTACAAAACCAGATTTGACCATGACTCCCTGCGCGCGCGACGCACGGAAATCTCCGCAGCCATCGGCCCTCCAGCTCTCAACCTCGACCTGAACTATGTCTTCTTCGACCGAACCAGCGGTTTCGCGGATCGGGAGGAGGTCACCGCGGCACTCAAGTCCAGGTTGACGGACCAATGGTCGGCACAGATTCAGACCCAGCGTGACCTGACATCCGAGGGCGGCACGCTGTCCTATGGCGGTTCTCTAGTCTACGAGTGCGATTGCATGAACTTCGAAATAATATACCGATCTACCTTCACGACTGATCGGGACATTCCTAGCGATGAATCGCTAACACTCCGGGTTACGTTCAAGAGCTTAGGCCAAATCGAATCCTCGGTATTCTAGATGAAACCAAACGCCCACAAACGCCCGAAAGTACTGCGACCGATCACCGCCATCTTTTGCATCGTCACAGTTTCATTCTTTGCGACTCAATCTGTCTCTCAGGATATTCAGCGTATTGCCGCCGTTGTGAACGAGAAGGTCATCTCCATTTTCGACGTGCAACAGCGTATGCGCCTGCTCATCACGTCAGCCGGACTGCCCAACAATACCGAAACGCAAAAACGGATTGCCCCTCAGGTCCTGCGTGGGCTGATCGACGAGGCGCTCCAGACCCAAGAAGCATAGCGACTGAATATCAGGATCACGCAGCGCGAAGTCGATTCCGCTATGGAGCAGATTGAGAGGGCGAACAACCTTCCGGCTGGACACTTCAAGGCCTTCATCGAGCGGCAGGGAATATCGTTTGAGGCAGCTCTCGACCAGATCCGGTCGAACCTGTTGTGGCAGAAGCTGCTCGTGCGCACTGTCGTGCCGACGATCGAGATCGGTGATGAGGAAATCGACGATGTGGTCGCGAGAATTCAGGCGAACGCCGGGGTGACCGAATACCGCGTCGGCGAAATCCTTCTGCCGATCGATAACCCTGCAGACGCGTCCGATATCCGAACGCTCGCCGGACGCCTCGTCGAACAATTGCGCAGCGGCGCCGACTTCCGGGCCGTTGCCCAGCAGTTCTCCAAGAGTGCGACCGCCGCAACGGGGGGAGATATCGGCTGGATTCAGCCCGGTGAACTCGATCCGGCCGTGGACCGAGTCATCAGCGACCTAGAACGCTTAGAGATATCGGAGCCAATCGACGTACCCGAGGGCATCCAGATTTTGATCCTGATCGACCGACGCACGAACGAGCCCCCGGATCCCAATGATCGCACGGTTTCATTGCGGCAGATGATTCTGCAGTCCCACAGCGATTCTCCGCCCGGCGCGCTCGATGCGCATATACAGACCGCTCAGAGAATCGCTTCGAGTGTAAATGGATGCGAGGATTTCGCCACCGCTGCGGCCGAGGCGGGCACACCGCAGCCGGCATCACCGGCACGCTTTCAGCTCAAGGATTTGAATCCCAAGCTCCGATCAGTAGCCGCGCAGCTGCCGATAGGGAAGGCCAGCACGCCGATCCGCCTGCAAACCGGGGTTCAAGTTCTCATGGTTTGTGAACGTCAGGAGAATGTTGGCCCAAGCCGCGAAGAGATCCGCCGCAACATAGAACGCGAACGCGTAGATATGCTGTCGCGACGCTATCTCCGCGACCTGCGCCGCGCGGCGTTTGTTGACCTGCGTGTTTGACGCCGACGCCCTGCCGCCTCTGCGCGAGATCGTTGGGCGGTTTGACATTGCCGCACAGAAGTCGCTCGGCCAGCATTTCCTGTTCGATCTGAACCTGACGCGCCGCGTCGTCTCGGTAGCCGGAGACCTCGCGGGCGTCAACGTGATCGAAATTGGCGCTGGACCGGGCGGGCTGACTCGCGCATTGCTTGAGTCCGATGCGCACCACGTCTATGCATTGGAACGCGACGCACGCGCCGTTGATGCATTGCGCGAACTAGCCGAGCAAGCAAAGGGTCGGCTTACAGTCTTCGCCGCAGACGCACTCGAGACCGATCTTACGAAATTGGCCCCGTATCCCCGCACGGTGATCGCCAATCTTCCCTACAATGTCGGTACACAGCTGCTGATCAACTGGCTGATGCAGGCCGACGGCTTCTTGGGCTTTACCCTGATGTTCCAGAAGGAAGTCGCCGAACGGATCGTCGCGACCCCGGGCAGCAAAAGCTATGGACGGCTCTCGGTCCTCGCGCGCTGGCTCACGGATCCCCGAGCGATGTTCGATATTCCGCCATCCGCCTTTGTCCCTCCGCCCAACGTGATCTCCACCGTTGTCAATCTGACAATGCGCCCTGAACCTCTAGCGCCGGCACGGCGCGAAGACTTGGAAGTCGTGACCAGGGCCGCATTTGGCCAACGGCGCAAGATGCTCCGCCGCGCCCTCGCGCCAATCGGTGGGGCAGCCATCCTCGAGGCGGCAAATGTCCCCGGGGATGCGCGGGCAGAAGACCTCGATGTTAAACAATTCTGCGCGCTCGCGCGGACCTTGGGCGAAGAACGGTTCGTGACATAGTTGCCGGACCGGTAGCCTCTCGGAATGCAGAGAGATATCTTCCGACAAGCTCATTCCGGGGCAAAGCCCACAACCTTCCGCCCGGACGCCTCGTGCCGCGCTTTTGCCATCGGATTCACTCGCCGAAATACGCTTGGCTGGCCTGCCCTTCTGACGGCAGGACTCTATCTGCCTACCCGAGACGTTGCTGAACGAGGAAGCAGGCGTTCAAAATTCCGATCAGCGCCGATCGGATTTACTGTCCCTGGCGCAGCAGGCGTACCAGGTCGGACATGCCTTCCTGACGTGTACGGCGCAGGCGCTCGGCATCTAGGATCGCCATAACCTTGGCGACGCTGTCTTCGAACGTCTTGTTGACCACCACATAGTCATATTCCGACCAGTGGGTTATCTCATCGGCCGCTTTCGCCATGCGATCGGCAATGACCTCGTGGCTGTCCTGCGCCCGGCTCTGGAGACGCCGCTCGAGTTCCGCCGTCGAGGGTGGTAGGATAAAAACACTTACTAGATCGTCCCGGGCCCGTTCGGCGACCTGTTGGGTCCCCTGCCAGTCGATGTCGAACAAGACGTCCCGGCCCGCGCCCAGCGCTTTTTCAACCGGCCCGCGCGGCGTGCCGTAGTAGTGATCGAAGACCTTGGCGTATTCGAGTAGTTCCTGCCGATTCACCATCAGGTCGAACTCGGTACGATCGACAAATAAATAGTGCTCACCATCGACCTCACCCGGCCGGCGCAGCCGCGTGGTCACGGATATGGAAAGAGAAATATCCTGATCCCGATCGAGCACGGCTCGCGAGATCGACGTTTTGCCGGCCCCCGACGGGGAAGACAAAACCAGCATCAGCCCGCGCCGTTTGATCTGCAGACCGCTTGTCCCGTCATCTGCCATGGCGCGTCCTACTCCACATTCTGAACCTGCTCGCGAAACTGTTCGATCGTCGCCTTCATAGCGAGCCCTACCCGCGTCAACTCCAAATCCGCCGACTTCGAACAAAGGGTGTTGGCCTCGCGATTGAGTTCCTGACAGAGGAAATCGAGGCGCCGGCCGACGGCAAGCTCCTCCGCCAACAGGTCCCGCGCACCAGCAACATGCACGGTGAGCCGGTCCAGCTCCTCGCGTATATCGGCCTTGCCGACAAGGATCGCGGCCTCCTGCGCCAGCCGCTCCTCCGGCAGACTGGCATCTGTCCCGAGCAACTCGCTCACCAGCGCTGACAGACGCGCCCGGATCGCCTCGGGCTGGGCCGAGGCGCAGGCTGACGCCGCATTGGTCAGATCCGCCAGGACATCGAGATGTTCGGCCATGATTGCATCGAGGCGCCGACCTTCCTCGCAACGCGCGTCCGAGAGAGCAGTCAACATCAGTCGACCGTCCGCGATCATGGCCTCCTCGCGGGCCGCACGGTCATCGAGGTCCTCGGTCTCAACAACCGGTTCGAGCATACCCCGTATCGCCAACAGGCCGTCGATCTGCGGCGGTGTGTCGGCAACGGCGTCGCCGAGCTCCGTATGCAGGGCCTGCACCTGGTCGAGAAGCTCCCGGTTGATACGGAACCGGGATTGCGCCTGATCGACTCGCTCCAGCGACAGGCCGAGCGTGATGTTTCCACGCTGAAACTGCTTGACGGCCGCGGCGCGTATCGCCTGCTCGACGGCCTCGTATCCGCCCGGCACGCGGCAGCGAATATCCAAGCTACGGGCGTTCACGCTGCGGCCTTCCCATGTCCAGGCGAACCCGGCATCCTGGCCAGTCGAACGGGAAAACCCGGTCATGCTTTGCAAGGTCATGCGGCGAGACCCCCGCCATACGGGCCGTAAAACACGGAACGCCGAAGTGCTACTATCATGGCCAGCCTTATAGCTTGGAGCCGGACCCCCAACAACCCGGCGCGCAACCCCGGGAAACCTGATGTCGGCTCTTGAGAACCCCGCGCATGTCTTGATCACCGGTGCATCCAGCGGGCTCGGCGCAGCACTAGCACGTGCCTATGCCGCGCCGGGACGAACACTCTCACTAGGCGGGCGCGACGCCGACCGCCTTGAGGCCGTCGCCGCCGCTTGCCGGGCTTTAGGCGCCACCTGCCTGACCCGCACCGCGGACGTCTTGGACGCGTACGCGATGGCGGACTGGATCCGGGCCGCCGACGCCGAAAGGCCCCTCGCTCTGGTGATCGCGAATGCCGGAATCTCCGGGGGTGTACACAAGCACGACGACCCACGCCAGGCAAAAGATGCGGATATCCTCGCAACCAATGTTGGCGGGGTGGTCAACACGGTGGAACCGGCGCTCGCGTTGATGCAGGAACGCAAGGCCGTGCAGGTCGCGATAATGTCCAGTCTGGCAAGTTTTCGCGGCTTCGCCGATGCGCCGGCCTACTGTGCCAGCAAAGCCGCCGTGCGCATTTACGGCGAGGGCCTGCGGCGCGCATATCGCGACACTTCATTGTCAATCAGCGTCATCTGCCCCGGCTTTGTGCGTTCGCCCATGACCGACGCCAACAATTTCTATATGCCGATGCTCATGGACACGGACCGGGCGGCGCGTCGTATCGTACACGGGTTGGCCCGCGACCGGGCACGCATCGCGTTCCCCTGGCCGCTATACTTGGGCGTCCGCATACTCGCCTTCTTCTGAAAGGAGACCCGAACGATGGATCACAAACTGAACGGAAAAACAGCGCTTGTGACGGGTGCCAGCGGCGGACAGGGTGCCGCCGAGGCGAGCCTGTTCGCCGCGGCCGGTGCGCAGGTCATCCTGAGCGATATCGCAGACGACGCCGGCGAAGCGACGGCCGCTGCCATCCGGGACACGGGCGGAAATGCCGAATACCGCCATCTCGATGTTGCGGACGAGGACAACTGGCGCGAACTAATCGCCGTGATCGCGAAGGAGAACGGTAGCCTGAATATCCTCGTGAACAACGCGGGCGTGCCCCTACGCGGCGGCAACATCACCAACACCTCCCTCGCCGACTGGAACCGGCTGATGTCGGTCAACCTCACGGGGGCCTTTCTCGGGATCCGGGAAGCCGCTCCCCTGATCCGCGACAGCGGCGGGGGCGCCATCGTGAACACGGGCTCCATCGCGGGTCTCACGGGCCATTTCGCGACCGCCTACAGTGCAAGCAAATGGGGAATCCGGGGAATCACTAAGAGCGCTGCCATGGAGCTGGTCGACTGGGGGATCCGGGTCAATGCAGTCCATCCGGGACTGGTACATACGCCGCTGGTCGAGGAATCGGTCGACTTTGTCCAGGCGCTGTCGGATCAGACGCCGATGGAACGCGGGGCAACATCCGAGGAAATCGCCAAGGTTGTCCTGTTCCTGACCTGCGACGATTCGAGCTACATCACCGGACACGATATCGCCGTCGATGGCGGCTTCACCGATGTGGGCGGCTATTGGCGTGTACTCAAGCAGGTGATGGCGCAGCCGGATCAGCGTATCTAGCGCGCGCGCTGTTCGCGCTGGATACGCCGCCAGCGCTCGACATTGCGGTTATGCTCCGCGAGCGTGCGCGCAAACGCATGCCCGCCCGTCCCATCGGCAACGAAATAGAGTTCATCGGTTTCGGCCGGATTGAGTACGGCGGCGATACTGGCCACCCCCGGATTGGCAATCGGCCCGGGCGGCAAACCGCGATGAACATAGGTGTTGTAAGGGTGGTCGACCTCAAGATCGCGGCGACGCAACGGCCGGTCGAGCGGTGCGTCATTCTCGCGCAAGCCATAAGCCACCGTGGGGTCCGATTGCAGGCGCATCTCGAGGTTCAAGCGGTTGATGAAGACCCCCGCCACCCGGGCCCGCTCTTCGGGGACTGCGGTTTCCCGCTCGACGATCGAGGCCAGAACAAGCGCCTCCTCTGGGCTCTTGAGCGGAAGCCCGGCCTTGCGGCCCGCCCATAACTGCCTCAGCACGGCATTCCGGGCCGCGGCCATGCGCGCGACCAGTGCCGCCCGGGAATCACCCAAACTGAAGTGATAGGTCTCGGGCAAAAGTGCGCCCTCCGGTACGGCGGCCTGTTCCGGCACAGGGCCGCTCAGCCCCTCGGTGACGGCGATCAGGTCGAGTATCTCGGCCGTCGTGAGCCCCTCGGCAATGGTCATCCGCCGAACCACCGTATCGCCGGCCTGCAGCTTAGCAACCACCTCGCGCAGGCTCGCCGCCGCCGGGAAGCTGTACTCGCCCGCACGAAGTGGACGGTCGGGCGCGAAGATGCGGGTCGTCAGCAACAGCAGGCGCCGGTCCGCCACGATACCGGCTTCCTCGAGTAACGCACCGATCGCGTGACCGGACGCACCGCGCGGCACCACCACCGACGCGTCGGCTGCAAGTGGTCCCGCCTCGATGTAGGCGCGGTTCAGCATGACAGCACCACCACCCGCCAGCGTGGCGCAAACGATCAGGAAGAAGATAAGGATCGAGACTAGGCGACCAATGTTGCACCGCCGCGCCGCGGGTAGTTTCCGCGACGCGTCGCTAACTTCCGGCCCAGTCGGGACCGGATCAACAAGGGGATCGGATTGTGTTGGCTCAGGCATCGCGCAGGCATGATAGCCATGAGGACAAGAGTCGTGCTGACGCAGGCCTTCGTCCGAATGCAGTCCTGCCGTCCGAATGCAGTCCTGCGGATGCGGCTCAGACTTCGGCGAAAATCAGGCTGGCATTTGTGCCACCGAATCCGAAGGAGTTACTGAGCGCGTGGCTCACCTTTCTCTCCTTAGCCTCATGGGGCACAAGGTCGATGTCGCATGCATCCGACGGATCGTCAAGATTGATCGTCGGCGGGACGACATTGTTATTGATCGCCATCACCGAATAGATCGCCTCGACCGCACCGGCAGCGCCTAGCAAATGACCGATCGCCGACTTGGTGGACGACATGGACAGGCTGTAGGCGTGATCGCCAAACAGGCGCTTTACCGCGCCGAGCTCGATCTCGTCGCCCAGCGGCGTCGAAGTACCGTGCGCATTCACATAGTCGATGTCTTCTGGGTTGACCCCGGCGCGCTTGATGGCCGCCTGCATGGAGCGGAAGCCTCCATTGCCGTCCTCGGCCGGTGCCGTGATGTGGTGGGCGTCTCCGGACATGCCGTAACCGATGATCTCGGCGTAGATATTCGCGCCACGCGCCTTGGCGTGCTCATACTCCTCGAGCACGACGACGCCTGCGCCCTCGCCCATGACGAACCCATCGCGTCCCTTGTCATAGGGACGTGATGCCGCCTCGGGGGTGTCGTTGTATCCGGTGGAGAGCGCGCGGCACGCCGCGAACCCGGCGATGCCGATCCGGCAGATCGCCGCCTCCGCGCCGCCGGCGACCATGACATCCGCATCGTCCCACATGATCAGCCGCGCCGCGTCGCCGATCGCATGCGCCCCTGTCGAGCAGGCGGTCACGACCGCATGGTTCGGTCCCTTAAAGCCGTAGCGGATGGAGACCTGACCAGACGCCAGATTGATCAGCGCCGACGGAATGAAGAAAGGACCAACCTTGCGCGGACTTTCTGCATTCAGGAGTGTCGAGCCCTCATAGATGGTCTGCAGGCCGCCGATGCCGGAACCAATCATCACGCCGGTGCGTTCGCGGTCTTCCTCGGCGTCCGGCTTCCAGCCCGAATCCTCAACCGCCTCAACCGCCGCGGAAATGCCATAGACGATGAATTCATCGATCCGGCGCTGTTCCTTCGACGAGACATAATTGTCGGGGTTGAAGGTGCCGTCCTCGCCGCTACCAAGCGGCACCTGCGCGGCAATCTTCGCCGGCAGGTCCGACACGTCGAACCTCTGGATGCTTGCCGCACCCGATTCGCCGTTAGTCAGACGGCGCCAATTATGGTCGAGGCCGACACCCAGAGGCGTGACCAGTCCCATACCCGTAACGACGACACGTCTCATTGGATTCCGATGCGATGTTGCACGGTCAGTGGAAACCTAATGATAAACAGCCGCGCAGATGCGCAGCGCAATCAGCCGGTAAGTTAGTCGGCAGCTTCTTCGAGAAACTTGACCGCGTCACCGACCGTGAGAATCTTCTCGGCCGCGTCGTCCGGAATCTCGCATCCGAATTCTTCTTCGAAAGCCATCACCAGCTCGACGGTGTCGAGGCTATCCGCCCCGAGGTCATCAATGAAGCTCGCGCCTTCGGAGATCTTGCCTTCGTCGACGCCCAAATGTTCGACAACAATCTTCTGCACCCGCTCAGCGATATCGCTCATGTCTGCCTGCCCTTGTTACTTTGGTTTCTCAGTGCCGTTTCCGGCCCGCTTGTTACAAGATTGATTTAAGACGATTCGGGATCCGAGTGCCTTCGAAAATCAACCGTTATTCCCTATCACAGCACCACGCGTCCCGCCATAGCAACAAGCCGCGCGCCACACAGGAGCGGCGTTTACCGGCCTTCGTGCATAACGTCAAGCGCGTGCCCCGCACAACCTCCGTACCGCCCAATCACAGCATCGCCATGCCGCCATTGACATGGAGTGTCTGCCCCGTGACGTAGCCGGCATCGTCACTCGCGAGATACACCACGCTCGCGGCGATATCTTCGGGCACCCCAAGGCGTCCCGACGGAATGCGCTCCAGCAGCGTCGCCTTCTGGTCATCACCGAGCACATCCGTCATCGGCGTCTCAATGAAGCCCGGCGCGATACAGTTGACGGTGATGCCCCGGCTTGCGACCTCCTGCGCCAGCGCCTTGCTCATTCCTGTCAGGCCAGCCTTCGATGCAGCGTAGTTTACCTGGCCCGGATTGCCGGTGGCACCCACCACCGAGGTGATTGTCACGATGCGGCCCCAGCGCGCCTTCATCATGCCGCGCAGCACCGCTCGGCTCAGGCGGAAGGACGCCGACAGATTCACGTCGATGACCTGCCGCCATTCATCGTCCTTCATGCGCATCGCTAGGTTGTCACGCGTGAGGCCCGCATTGTTAATCAGGATATCGACTCCACCTGCGGCTTCCGTCGCCGCGGCGACAAGCGCGTCGGGCGCCTCCGGTTCCGACAAGTTCGCCGCCGCGACATGGCAATTCACACCCAACTCGCCCGCCAGCGCCTCTAGGCGCTCCGCGCGGGTCCCGCTGATCACCACTTTCGCACCGCGTCCATGAATGGCACGGGCGATCGCCTCGCCGATACCGCCAGTGGCACCCGTCACCAGAGCCGTTCTGTCGTTTAGGTCAAACATGCGTCCCCCTAGAGCGCGCCGAGAAAATCTTCGATGTCGTCGGGTGTGCCGATCGCCCGGCTGGTCATGTCCCGATCGATGCGGCGGGTCAGGCCGGCCAGAACCTTGCCTGCACCAAGCTCGCAAAGTTCTTCCACGCCGAGATCGCGCATCGCAAGCACGCCCTCGCGCCAGCGCACGCGGCTCGTCACCTGCTCGATGAGCAGACTGCGAATCTCATCCGGCCCCGAGACGGGCGCAGCGGTCACGTTGGCGACGACCGGCGGGTTGGGCGCGGAAATCTCCGCGCTCGCCAGAGCGTAGGTCATAACATCCGCTGCCGGCTCCAGCAGCACGCAATGGAACGGCGCGCTGACCGGCAGCAGCACCGCGCGCCGCGCACCTCGTTCCTTGGCGATGTCGACCGCGCGCTCGACAGCCTCGGCGTTGCCGCTGACCACCACCTGACCATCGGAATTGTCGTTGGCGACCTCGCAGACCTGATCTTCGGCGGCATCCGCCGCGATCGCCTCGACCTCTTCCAAGCTCGGCCCGAGGATCGCCGCCATGGCGCCGACGCCCACGGGCACCGCGGCCTGCATCGCCTCGCCGCGCGTCTGCAACAGGCGGGCCGTATCGGCGATGTTCAGCGCCCCCGACGCGGCCAGTGCCGAATACTCTCCAAGGCTGTGGCCGGCCACGTACGACGCGGCGTCCGAGACCTTAACCCCACCCTCTTCCTCGAGAACCCGAACCACGGCCATGCTCACTGCCATGAGCGCCGGCTGGGCGTTCTGCGTCAGGGTGAGCTCCTCCTGGGGGCCCTCAAAGATGATGCGGCTGAGTCTGGTCTCGAGTGCGTCGTCAACCTCCTCGAAGACGAGCCGCGCGGCGGGAAATGCCACGGCCAAGCTATGTCCCATACCAACTTCTTGGCTTCCCTGTCCGGGGAAAACGAATGCTCGTGACATGATCGCGGTGTTCCTTAATTTGAGCGAACGACATCCGGTCGCGTGAACCTTCATATCGCTGGCACCGCCGAGCCGCAAGCAGCCACCCCGGCGCACCCGTTGAGCATGGTCAGGTAAACCTTGCGCCGATTGAATGCTTGTGGTGTATTCCCGCGCCTTAAGCGACACCGGGAGACATCCGGCGTCAACTCCTTGCCGGTGCGTACTTACGGGCCGGCTATGGTGGTGCGGACGCGGCCCGAACGGGGCGATCGTCGACCGCCAGTTAACAGCCAAGGGGAGTCGCAGAATATGCCACTCTATGAGCACGTGTTTATTGCGCGTCAGGATGTTTCCGGCGCACAGGTCGACCAGATGGTTGAAGCCTTTACCGGCGTCGTTGAGAGCGGGGGTGGAAAGGTCGTGGGCACCGAGTCTTGGGGCCTTCGCAATCTCGCCTACCGGATCAAGAAAAACCGGAAGGGCCACTATGTGATGATGAATCTCGATGCCCCGTCTGACGTAGTGCTCGAGCTCGAGCGCCAGCAGCGCATTCATGACGATATCCTTCGCTATTTAACCGTGCGAGTCTCGGAGCACGAGGAAGGCCCGTCTATTATTATGCAGGGCCGAAAGGAACGCAGTTCGCGCCGGGACGATGATGACAGTGGCGACGTGAAGCCCGCAGCATCGGCTTCTGAAGACAAGGTACCGGTTGCCGAGGCTGCAGATGCGCCGGCAGCCCCCAGCGCAGAGGAGACCGAATAATGGCTATGGGACCTCGTGGTGGAGGCGGCGGCGGACGCCGTCCGTTCGTCCGTCGTCGCAAGACGTGCCCGTTCTCCGGCGCGAACGCGCCGAAGATCGACTACAAGGACACGAAGCTGCTGTCTCGCTACATCTCCGAACGTGGTAAGATCGTGCCGAGCCGTATCACGGCGGTTTCCGCCAAGAAACAGCGCGAACTATCGCGTGCAATAAAGCGCGCGCGTTTCATGGCGCTGCTGCCGTACGTAGTCGACTGACGACAGGTGGGCTCGGCGTTGTTTGGCGCCGGCTCGGAATGTGGCGATGATGAACTCGGTCAAACGTTTTGCCTTCACGCTCAGCGCGGGTGCGCTGATCGGTTTAGCAGACTAGTTCCTCGATTTTCGCCAGCGCACGGGGCTGGTGCGATCCGGCTAGGAGGTATGAAATGGACGTAATTCTTCTCGAACGTATCGAAAAACTCGGACAGATGGGCGACGTGGTCACCGTCAAGCCAGGCTATGCTCGCAATTTTCTGCTACCGCAGAAAAAGGCTCTGCGCGCAACCGATGACAACCGCGCGCATTTCGAAGCTCAGCGCGCGCAGCTTGAGGCGGAGAACCTTAAGCGCCGCGAAGAGGCCGAGGCGGTTGCCACCAAGATCGAGGATCTCGATGTGGTGCTGATTCGGCAGGCGGGCGACAGCGGCCAGCTATACGGTTCGGTCAGCGCGCGCGACATCTCGGACTCGGTCACGGGCCACGGCGTCACCATTGGCCGCGGTCAGGTGCTGCTGGACCGGGCAATCAAGGAGCTCGGACTTCACCCGATCCGGATTTCCCTGCATCCCGAGGTGTCGTTCGAGCTGACGATCAACGTCGCGCGCACCGAAGATGAGGCGGCGACCCAGCGCAAGCATGGTCAGTCAATCACCCAGATCGCCGAAGAAACCGAGGCGGCAGAGAGTGCGGTGGCGCTCGCCGATGAGGCGCTGGCAGTGGCCGACGACAAGGCGGCCGAGGCCGAGGCCATCGAAGGCATGGTCGAAGACGAGGTGGCGGAGCGCGTCGCGGACGAGGCCGAGGGATCGACCGACGGCGCTGAAGCAGAAGACGCCGCAACCGAGGCGGCCGAAGCACTCGCTGCAGCGGACAATGACGCCGACAAGGTCGCGTCATGAAAGCGATTCCGTGTTTTGCCCGCCGAGATCGGTTTTGTTAACCTGAAATCGGTGTCATAATTTTTTTGTAAGACACGGGGGATACGATGCTTCTGGCGCGTTTTCTCGATGCCATTATTGGTGATGGCGACTTGGGCCTGATTGATGCGGCAGGCAAAACCCACCGTTTCGGAAACGGTGAGCCTCCGCGCGTGACCATACGCGTGAAGGATAAGGCCGCCGAGCGACGCCTGCTCGTCAATCCGCGGCTTGCCTTGGGCGAAATCTATATGGACGGCACACTCACGATCGAGGAAGGTACCCTTTTCGACCTGTTTGAACTTATCGGCCGCAATATCGATACCTTCGAGCATCACTGGTTCTCGGACCTAACCGCCAGCCTGAGCCGCCTTTTCCGCCGCATCCAGCAATACAACCCGGTCGGCAAGGCGCAGCAGAACGTTGCCCACCATTATGACCTGTCGGACGACCTCTACGACCTCTTCCTCGATAGCGACCGGCAATATTCATGCGCCTATTTTGACGGTAGCCATGACGATCTCGATCGCGCCCAAAAAGATAAAAAACGCCATATCGCAGCCAAACTGCTGCTCGACGAACCCGGCAAGAAGGTGCTCGACATCGGCTCCGGTTGGGGCGGAATGGCGCTCTACCTCGCGAAGACCACGGGCGCGGACGTCACCGGCGTTACCCTGTCGAAGGAACAGCACAAGGTCAGCGAGCAGCGCGCGGCGGACGCCGGGCTCTCGGACCGGGTCCGGTTCAAGCTGCAGGACTATCGCGACGAGCCCGAGACCTTCGACCGTATCGTGTCGGTTGGCATGTTCGAGCACGTGGGCGCGGGGCACTATCTCGAATATTTTCGCAAGACAAAGCAGCTTCTCGCAGACGACGGCGTCTTCCTGCTGCATTCCATTGGCCGCATGCAGACGCCGGGTAACACTAACCCCTGGCTGCGCAAGTATATCTTCCCGGGAGGCTACACGCCGGCGCTGTCCGAGACCCTCTCAGCGATCGAGAAGGCGGGCCTGTGGGTGACCGATATCGAGATCCTGCGCCTGCACTATGCCGACACGCTGCATCACTGGTACGACCGCTTCATGGCCCAGCGCGATAAGGCGCTGGCGCTATACGACGAGCGCTTCTGCCGGATGTGGGAATTCTACCTGATCGGCTGCGAGATCTCGTTCCGCCACATGGGCCAGATGGTTTTCCAGATCCAGATTGCCAAGCGCCAGGACTCAGTGCCGCTCACCCGGGACTACATCACCGACTGGGAGCGACAGCTGGCACAGGCCGAGACGAAGGCGGCGGAATAGCCACGTCCGCATTCCCAGAAACATGCTAGAAATCTTCGTTGATGCTGACGCCTGCCCGGTGAAGAACGAGATAGTCCGCGTCGCCGAACGGCACCAGCTAAGAGTCCAGCTTGTGTCGAACAGTGGGATGCTCGGCTTCTACGGCCACCCGCTGGTCGTCCAGACGGTCGTCCGTGATGGAGCCGATGTGGCCGACGACTGGATTACCGAGCACGTCGGGCCAGGCGACATCGTGGTCACCCATGACATCCCGTTGGCCAACCGCTGCATCAAGCGAGACGCGCATGTCCTGCGCCCCAACGGTAGGCGCTTGGACAAGGCTTCCATCGGCATGGCGCTCGCGACCCGGGACCTTTTGACCAATCTGCGCTCTGCTGGCAAGACGACCCGCGGCCCGCGCGCATTCGCGAAGCAGGACCGGTCTAATTTCCTTCAGGCGCTCGAGGCCGCGATCCAGGCGATTAAAAACGCCTAGTCGATCGTCACGACGACGCCACCAACCTGACGGCCGGCTTCGACCATCTCATGGGCGGCAGCGATTCCGTCGAGCGGGAATTCTGCGGCGACCCGGCTGGTCAGCCGGCCCTCGTTCATCCAACGCGAGATATCCGCCACGCTTTGCATCTTGAAGTCTGTCGGCATTGTGAAACAGCCGATGATTCGCAAAGTCGGCGACTTCATAAGGAAACCGTAGAAGGAGAACGGCACAACCGGCTGTGCCATCGAGGCATAAGCAGCGATGACGCCGCCGGTCTTCAACACCTTCACCGTGGTCTCGATGTTGCCGCCGAGCTCCACCTCGACCACCCGGTCCACGCCCCTCCCGGCGGTCAGCTCCATCACCCGGTCTGCGACGTCCTCTGTCTTGTAGTTAATCGTGTGGGTGGCCCCGTCGTCCGCGGCCCGCGCCGCCTTTTCGTCGGAGCTGACGGTGCCAATCACTTTAGCGCCGCCGTTGCGTGCCATCTGCACCGCGTAGTTACCCACCGCACCGGCTGCCCCCGTCACCAAGATGGTCTGCCCGTCCACCGGTCCGTCAGTAAACACGAGTGGGTGCGCGGTCATAGCCGGGATTCCAAGGCAGGCGCCTTCGGCGAAACTGTGGCGTTCCGGCAGGGGGTTCGCACGCGACGAATCTAGGACGATATATTCCGCCGCCGTCCCGTCTCCGCGCTTCCAGTGCCCCTCATAGAGCCAGACTCGCTCGCCGACCCGGCTGGGATCGACCCCGTCGCCCACGGCCTCAATGACACCGGCGCCGTCGAAATGGGGGATCATCCGTTCGCCGATCATCGGGCCGCGCTCTCCGTCGCGCCGTTTGACATCCAGCGGATTGATGCCCGAGGCGTGAACCCGCACAAGCACCTGTCCACCGCCGGCGCTCGGCGCGTCCTGTTCGCCGATCTCTAAAACGTCTTTCGCGGCCCCGAAGTCCGCATACCAAGCTGCACGCATTGATTCACCCCATCATAAGTTGTTTAGCAGAAGTATAGGTTCGAAAGCGCCGCGGGCCAGCCTCCGCGAACTCGCCATAACCAGATTGCGGTTCGTCGCAAGCGAAAATACAGGCACCGCGAATCAGCTTATCCTCGTGTTCCACTATACTCACTACAGATGGGTGCAGTGCGAGGACGCAAGCATCATTAGGGTGCAGCGCCATGACCACGAGCGACATGACAGACCCGATGGCCGATGAAGCCGCCAACATCACGCCTCTCCACGGCGAAGAGGGCGGCGTGAGCTTCCGCTCACCGCCGCACAACTTCGAGGCGGAGATGGCCTTGCTGGGCGCGATCCTAGTCAACAACCGCTCGTTTGAGCGCGTACAGGAATTCCTCTTGCCCGAGCATTTTGCCGACCCCGCCCACTCCAGCGTATATGCGGCCTGCGCTCACCTGATCGAGCATGGACAGATCGCGGACCCCGTTACGTTGAAGAACTACTTCAAGGACGACGAAGATCTGAAGGCAATCGGCGGCCAAGCTTATATTGCTGAGCTTGCGAACGCGGTCATCACCGTCCAGAACGCCCTCGATCTGGGACGCGAAGTCTATGACTGCTTCCTGCGCCGCGAACTAATCGACATTGGCGGCCAGGTGGTCAATGGCGCTTATGAATACGAGCTCGACACCCCGGCCACGCAGCAGATCGAGCGCGCCGAGGAGATGCTGTTCCAACTTGCCGAGGAAGGCTCGACCGAGACGGGTTTCCGGGACTTCAAGAGCGCAGTGACCGGCGCCATCAACATGGCGGCAGCGGCTTACAAACGCGACGGACATCTGGTCGGCGTGCCGACGGGCTTCATCGACCTCGACAAGCTTCTAGGTGGGCTGCACGAATCCGATCTGGTCATAGTCGCCGCGCGCCCGTCGATGGGCAAGACAGCGCTAGCGACCAACATCGCCTACAACGCCGCCTCCTCAACCCAGCGCCGCGAGGGACCGGACGGTACCGACATCGAGGAGCCCGAGAGCGTTGCCTTCTTCTCGCTCGAGATGTCGGCCGAGCAACTTGCCACCCGCATCATCTCCGAACAGGCACATGTGCGCTCGGACTCGATCCGCCGTGGCGATGTCCGCGAGGAGGAATACAACCGGGTCTTCGCCGTCTCTCAGGCACTGCACGGCCTTAAGCTATTCATCGACGACACGCCGGCCCTGACCATGGCGCAAATCCGAACGCGCGCGCGGCGCCTCAAGCGCCAGCACGGCCTCAGCCTCGTCATCGTCGACTATCTGCAGCTCATCAATCCGCCGGCTACCAGCCGCAGCGACAATCGGGTCCAAGAAGTCTCCCAGATCACTCGGGGCCTGAAAGCGCTGGCCAAGGAACTCAACGTTCCGGTGATTGCGCTCAGCCAGCTGTCGCGTGCAGTTGAGCAGCGCGAGGACAAGCGCCCGCAGCTGTCGGATCTGCGTGAATCAGGCTCGATCGAGCAGGATGCCGACGTAGTCACGTTCATCTATCGCGAGGAATATTACCGCGAGCGCGAGAAGCCTACCCCGCGCGACAATGAGAAACAGGAGACCTACTTAGAGCGCGAGCAGCGTTACATGGAGCTGCTTGAGAAGTGCCGCAACAAGGCGGAGTTGATAGTTGCCAAACAGCGACATGGCCCGATCGGTTCGGTGGTGCTGCAGTTTAACGGCGACTACACCCAGTTCGCGGACTTGGTAAAAGACGACTACCTGCCCGAGGACCGGTACTAGAACCTTGGCGCACGACGATATCGTTATTCCGGCCGACACCGGGGCAGTCCTAATCGTCGACCTAGACGCCATTGCCGATAATTTCCGCCTAATTCGCGATCGGTGTCCCAGCGCGCGCGTCGGCGCTTCGGTAAAGGCAAACGCCTACGGGCTTGGCGTCGGGCCCGTAACCCGGACGCTCGCGGCAGCCGGTTGCGAGAGCTTCTTCGTGGCAACGCTGGCCGAGGGTGTATATCTGCGCAAAATCGGCTGCGACGCCGAGATCATCGTCCTCAACGGGCCCGAGCCCGGCACCGGCAGCATCTTTCGCGACGCCCGTCTGACCGCGACCCTCAACAGCCTCGCGCAGATCCAAACCTGGGCCGCCGAGGCGACACTCGGCCACACGCCCGCCTGGTTGCACGTGGATACCGGTATGAACCGGCTGGGCCTCGGTGCCGACGATGTCGATGCAATCCTAGCGGCACCCGAGCGGATCTCCAGCCTCGCGATCGTGGGGATTCTGAGCCATCTCGCCTGCGCGGACCACCCAGGTCACCCGATGAATGCGGCCCAGAGGACGGCTTTCGACGCAGTACGCGACCGCTTGGAACCACTTACGGGCCCCGTCGCAGCGAGCCTCGCCAACTCGCCCGGCGTGTTTCTCGGGCCCGATTTTCACTATGGATTGGTCCGGCCGGGGGCTGCGCTCTACGGGATTCGGCCTTTGATGGACGGCCCAAACCCAATGAATCAAGTCATTGATATATATACAAAAATACTTCAATTGCGTAACGTTGACACCCCGATGACCGTTGGATACGGTGCCGCTCATCAGGTCACCAGCCCGCGTCGGATCGCGACTCTGGCCGCCGGTTACGCCGACGGCTATCCGCGCGCCGCAACGGCTCGCATGGAGGGCAACAGCATGTGCGCCTTTATCGATGGACAGGCAGCCCCGCTCGTGGGCCGCGTCTCCATGGACCTGATTACCATCGATGTTACCGAAATCCCGGTAGAGCTATGCCAACCCGGTCAGATCGTCGAGCTAATGGGACCGCATGTCCAAGTCGACGAAGTAGCCGACGTGTCGGGAACGATCGCCTACGAGGTACTCAGCCGCCTGGGCGCACGCCTGCATGTAGATTATCGCGGCGGGGTGCGCTGAGCATGGACGTCCTGGCGTCTATCGGACGCGGCACCATTAGCATCTTTGCAACGATCGGCAAGATCACGGCCTTTGCCGCCATCGGGCTCTCCCACTGCGTGCGCCCACCCTTCTACCCGCGCCTGATCACCCAGCAGATGATCGAGATCGGCTACTACTCGCTGCCGGTCGTCGGACTGACTGCCATCTTCACGGGCGCCGTGCTGGCACTGCAGAGCTTCAGCGGCTTTGGCTTCGCCGGTGAAGCGACGATCGCCAATGTCGTCGTGTGGGGAATCACGCGCGAGCTGGGCCCTGTGCTCGCGGGCCTCATGGTCGCCGGGCGTATCGGCGCAGCCATGGCCGCAGAGATCGGAACGATGCGGGTGACCGAGCAGATCGATGCGCTGACCACATTGTCGACTAACCCTTACAAGTATCTGGTGGCGCCGCGCCTGATTGCCGCCATCGCCATGTTGCCGCTACTGGTCCTCGTGGCGGACGCGATCGGCGTTCTGGGCGGTTTCCTAGTCTCAATCTACGACTTTGGCTTCAACCCCGCGACCTATCTGAAAAGCACCTGGGACAGCATCGACGCTACCGGCTTTCTGTCCGGCCTAGTCAAGGCAGCCGTCTTCGGCTTCCTCGTTGCCCTGATGGGTACCTATCATGGGTACCACTCCAGGGGCGGTGCCGAGGGGGTCGGTCAGGCGACCACGAACGCGGTGGTCTCAGCCTCCATCCTGCTCTTGCTGTTCAACTTCATAATCACCGCTATTTTCTTCGCTGCATGACGGGCTCGGGCAACACGCTAAAAATTACAGTCCGCGACCTGCATAAGGCGTTCGGCAACAATGCGGTGCTATGCGGACTAGATCTGGACCTGCCGGCCGGCCAGTCACTGGCAGTCATCGGCGGCTCCGGGACAGGCAAATCGGTCCTGATCAAGAGTATCATCGGGCTGCTGGAGCCGGATTCCGGCTCGATTCGGATCGACGGCGAGGAAACCGTCGGCATAGCGCCGGGAGAGCGCGAGCAGATCAACCGCAAGTTCGGCATGCTGTTCCAGGGCGCCGCGCTGTTCGACAGCCTACCGGTCTGGGAGAATGTCGCCTTCGGCCTCACCCAGAGTCAGGGCATGGGCCGCCGTGCGGCTCGTCAGGCGGCGCTGGAGGCCATGCATATGGTCGGCCTCGACGACGATATCGCCGACCGCGCGCCGGCGGAGCTCTCAGGCGGCATGCAGAAGCGCGCGGGTCTGGCCCGTGCCATCGCGACCCGACCGGACATCCTGTTCTTCGACGAGCCCACGACCGGCCTCGATCCGATCATGGGCAGCGTCATCGACAACCTGATCGTCAAGTCCGTGCGTGAGTTGGGAGCTACCGCGCTAACTATCACACATGACATGGCCAGCGCCCGGCGAATCGCGGACAATGTAGCCATGATCTATCAAGGTCGGATCGTGTGGCACGGTCCGGTCAGCGAGATTGATCATTCCGGAAACGACATGGTTGACCAGTTTCTCAACGGGCGTTCCAGTGGGCCGATCCAGTTGCAGGTCGCAGTCTAGGCAATGGCCCGCGTCACCACCCAGTTTGTCTGCCAGTCCTGTGCGACCGTGCACCGCAAGTGGAGCGGAAAGTGCGACACCTGCGGCGAGTGGAACACTATCGTCGAGGAATCCGACGATACGAACGTACCCCGAGGTGTCAGCAAAGCCGGTGGCAAGCCTGTCGCATTTACCTCGCTGGATGGCGCGCCTGAGGAAAGTCCCCGACGGCTGACCGGCCTGGCCGAGTTCGACCAGGTCTGCGGCGGGGGACTTGTGCCAGGATCAGCGCTGCTCGTCGGCGGCGATCCTGGAATCGGGAAGTCCACACTCCTACTCCAGGCCGCAGCTCTGCTCGCCCGCGCGGGCGTAACGGTCGCGTACATCTCGGGCGAAGAAGCTATCGACCAAATTCGTCTGCGCGCCGCGCGCCTCGGTCTGGCCGACACCCCCGTCGACCTAGCCTCGGCCACCAATATCCGCGACATCCTCGCCGCGCTGGACGCACCGAACAGCGCCGAGATCGCGATCATCGATTCCATCCAGACCATGTACGCCGAAAATTTGGATTCAGCACCTGGCACAGTGGCACAGGTCCGCACCTGTGCCCAGGAGCTGATCCGGGTCGCCAAGCGTCGCGGCGTGACTATGATCCTAGTCGGTCATGTCACCAAGGAGGGTGCGATTGCAGGACCGCGCGTGCTCGAGCACATGGTAGATGCGGTACTGTATTTCGAGGGCGAGCGGGAGAACCAATTCCGCCTGCTGCGCGCGGTCAAAAACCGATTCGGCGCCACGAACGAGATCGGCGTCTTCGAGATGACCGATACCGGTCTGACGGAGGTCGAGAATCCCTCAGAACTGTTCATCGCCGGCCACCGCGACGCCACTAGCGGTTCGGCAGTGTTTGCCGGCATCGAGGGTACACGGCCGCTGCTGGTCGAGATTCAGGCACTGGTCGCACCCACCCCGCTGGGCACGCCGCGGCGCGCCGTTGTCGGCTGGGATTCGAGCCGCCTGGCGATGATTATCGCCGTGCTGCAGACTCGCTGCGGAATGAATCTCGGCGCCCATGACGTCTATCTGAACGTCGCGGGAGGCCTGCGCGTAGGCGAGCCCGCGGCCGACCTCGCCGTGGCGGCTGCCCTCGTCTCGGCGCATCTCGAGCAACCCCTGCCGCCGCGCACAGTCGTCTTCGGCGAGATAGGGCTCGGCGGCGAAGTCCGCAGCGTGGGGCAGGCAGATGCGCGACTTCGCGAGGCCGAGAAACTTGGCTTCGAGCGGGCGCTGACGCCGCCGCTCGGTACCGGCGGTAAGTCTGGGAGTTCGAGGGCACCCACCCGTCTCGACGTTAGCGAGATTGCACGCCTGCGCGACCTGTTCAACCGTTTTAACGTCGCGCCGCAGCGCGGCAACCTGGCGACGGCCTGAGCGATGGAATTAGGCGGCTTCAGCGTGTTCGACATCGCGGTCCTGGCGATCATATTTCTCGGCGCGCTGTTCGGCCTCGTCACCGGCTTCGTGCGCGGCGGACTGTTCGTTGCCTCCTGGATCGGTGCCGGCTTGGCCACGATCTACGGGCTCGAACATGTCTCCCCGATCGCCGGTCAGTATATCCAGCCTATGTGGCTAGCCGAACTCGTCGCCGGCGCCGTACTTTTCATCGTCGCGTTGATCGTGCTTCACTTGTTTAGTCACATGCTCAGTGGCTGGGTACGTGCAGGCCGGCTCAATGCACTTGACCGGTCCCTCGGCCTGCTCGCAGGCCTAGCCACGGCGGGGATTGTCATCTCCGTTGCCTTCCTGTTCCTGAGCGACGTTTTCCTCGACGACCCGCCCCCCTGGGTCGAGACTGCACGTACCCGTCCAGCCGTCCAACAGGGCGCCCTGCTCGTCAAGGACATCCTGCCCTCGAAGATCATCGGCAAGACCGGCGACGCGCTAAAACGCGCTCGGGACCGAGCCAAAGACATAGACGACGCCCGCAAGGCCCTCGACCGGCTTTCAGCTCCCCCTGAAACCGCTGCGCCACGCGCCCAAGAGGGGTATAACGAGCACGAACGCAACAGCCTTGAAGACCTGATACGACAGAACCAGTGACTCAGACACTCACAACCCTCCCGTTTCAGGCCGATCCCGACAAATTCCGCGAGGAATGTGGTGTCTTCGGCGTCTTCGGTACCGAGGACGCGGCGGCCTTCACGGCGCTCGGCCTGCATGCCCTGCAGCATCGCGGCCAAGAAGCCGCGGGCATTGTCTCCTATGACGGCAAGCGGTTTCACCCGCACCGCGCCATGGGGCTCGTCGGCGACATCTTCGGCGATAGCGACGTGATCGCGCGCATGCCGGGGGATTCCGCCATCGGTCACAACCGCTATTCGACAGCCGGCGAGACGGTTCTGCGCAACGTGCAGCCGCTCTATGCCGACTACAGCTTCGGCGGGCTGGCGCTGGCCCATAACGGTAACCTAACCAATGCACGTCAGCTGCGCCGCGAACTCGTGCAGGCCGGATCCTTGTTCCAGTCGACCATGGACACCGAAGTGATCCAGCATCTGATCGCCACCAGCCGCGAGGTGCGGCTTCTTGACCGGGTGATAGAGGCGCTGCGCGTAATCGATGGTGCCTATTCGCTGGTGGCCCTGTCACGCCGCAAGCTGATCGGCGCCCGCGACCCGCTGGGCGTCCGCCCGCTCGTCCTCGGCAAGATCGGCGATGCCTGGATCATGACGTCCGAGACCTGTGCGCTCGACATCATCGGCGCCGATTTCGTGCGCGACGTGGAACCGGGCGAGGTGATCGTGGTCGATGACGACGGCCTGCACTCCCACAAGCCGAACCCGCCTTCGCGCAAGCGTTTTTGCATCTTCGAGTATATCTATTTCGCGCGGCCCGACTCCCATGTCGAGGGCCACAATGTGTACGAGGCGCGGAAGGCTATTGGTGCCGAAATCGCACGCGAGAATCCGGTCGATGCCGACCTTGTAATTCCGGTCCCGGACAGCGGGGTCCCCGCCGCGATCGGCTATGCCGCCAAAGCGGGGATCCCCTTCGAGCTGGGCCTGATCCGCAACCATTATGTAGGGCGCACCTTCATCGAACCGACCGACGAGATCCGCCATCTCGGCGTCCGCCTTAAGCATAACGCCAACCGCGGACAGCTAAACGGCAAGCGAGTGATCCTGGTCGACGACAGCATCGTGCGCGGCACTACCTCCCAAAAGATCGTCGAGATGGTCCGCAACGCCGGTGCGGCGGAAGTCCATGTTCGGATATCAAGCCCGCCGACCAAGAGCCCCTGCTTCTATGGCATCGACACACCGGAAGCCTCCCAGTTGCTTGCGGCGAACAACGACGTGGAGGGAATTCGAAAGCTGATCGGTGCCGACAGCCTAGCCTATGTCTCAATGGACGGACTCTACCGCGCGATGGGGGAACAGGGTCGCGATCAAGACATGCCGCAATATTGCGACGCCTGTTTCAGCGGCGAATATCCGATTACCCTTACCTACATGAATGATACCGAAAACAATTCGCAGATGTCGCTTCTTGCCGAACTGGCCTAGGCGACGCCATGTTGGAAAACGGAGCACTCGCGGGCCGCATTGCGGTCATCACCGGCGCTTCGCGAGGCGTGGGCGCGGCGGTGGCTAAGCGATTCGCCGCCGAGGGTGCCCATGTAGTCCTCGTCGCACGCACGGTCGGCGGCCTCGAGGAGGTCGACGATGCGATCAAGGCGGCGGGTGGACAGGCGACCCTAGTACCTTGCGACCTGACCGAGTTCGAGCGTGTCGATGCGCTCGGCCCGGCCCTGCTCGAGCGTTTCGGCAAGCTCGACATTCTGGTCGGCAATGCCGGCGCACTCGGCGACATGACGCCGCTCACCCACTATGACGACAAGGAATGGCACAATGTGTTCGACGTCAACATACATGCCAACTGGCGGCTGATCCGAACCCTCGACCCCTTGTTGCGCCGTTCTGACGCTGGACGCGCCATCATGGTGACAAGCGGTGCCGCGGCGAACCCACGCGCCTTCTGGGGAGCCTATGCTACGACAAAGGCAGCGCTGGAGACCATGGTCCGCATCTGGGCATCCGAGCTCGCCAAGACCCATGTCAGGGTCAATCTTCTTAATCCCGGAGCGACGCGCACCGTCATGCGTGCGGCGGCCTTCCCGGGTGAGGATCCAATGAGCCTCAAAACTCCAGAGGACATCACAGCGAGCTTTGTCGAGCTGGCCTCGCCGGACTGCACCCGGCACGGCGAGCTGATAGACCTCGCCTGAGCTCGCCGCAGCTCCCACTTACTTCTTGTTATGATACGGATTGTTACCCTTGCGCGTCAGCACACGGATCGGTGTACCCGACAGCTGGAACCTGTCCCGGAAGCTGTTTTCCAAGTAGCGCAGATAACTGGTCGGTAAATCCTCGGGTCGGTTGCCGAAAAGCACGACCGTCGGAGGCCGCGCCTTTGGTTGGGTCGCATAGCGCAGCCGGATCGGGCGCTTGTTGGCCGCCAACGGCGGCGGATGCCGCTCGATCGAATCATTCAGCCAGGCGTTCAAGTCCGACGTCGAGACCCGGCGGTTCCAGTCTTGATGGGCCAACAGGACAGCCGGCATCAGCTTGTCGAGCCCGCGGCCGGACGTCGCTGAAAGCGTGAGGATCGGCGTTCCGTTGCCCTGCGGCAGCGACACCTGCATGCGATCTCGCAGCATGCCGAGCGCCGCCGTGTGATCAGTGATCATGTCCCACTTATTGACGACGATAACGAAGGCGCGCCCCTCGTCGATAACATGGCGGGCGATGGCCAGGTCCTGGCGCTCCAGCATCTGTCCGCTGTCGAGCACCAGCGCCACCACATGGGCATACTGGATCGCGTTGAGCGAGTTGCCGACCGACATCTTCTCAAGTTTCTCGTCAATACGGGCCTTGCGACGCATCCCTGCCGTATCAACGAGCGCTATCCGCTGGCGGCCGAACATCCATTCGACCGCAATCGCATCGCGCGTGATACCCGCCTCGGGCCCGGTAAGCAGCCGGTCTTGACCAACGAGCGCGTTGATCAGCGTCGACTTGCCGACATTGGGACGACCGACAATCGCTAGGCGCAGGAGCTTGTCGTCTTCCTCTGCGCTTTCCGCGGTGTCGTCATCGGGCCAGTTCTCATCGGGCGCCAGAGCAACCGCCGCGATTGGATCGAACAGCAGATGAATCCCCTCGCCATGCTCGGCCGAGATGGCGATCGGGTCGCCAAGGCCGAGCGCATAGGATTCCAGAACGCCACTATCACCTGCGCGTCCTTCGCACTTGTTAGCAACTAAGTAAACATTAGCCCCACGGCTACGCAGCCAAGTGGCGAACTGTTCATCAAGCGGTGTGATCCCGGCGCGTGCGTCGAATACCATAAAAACCACATCCGCCTCGTCGAGCGCCTGCTCCGTCTGACGCCGCATGCGGGCCGGCAGGCTGTCATCAAAGACCTCCTCGAGGCCCGCGGTATCAACAATCCGAAACGCAAGATCGCCCAACGCACCGTCACCCTCACGCCGGTCCCGCGTTACGCCCGGGCTGTCATCAACCAGCGCCTCGCGCCGGCCGACGAGCCGGTTGAACAGAGTAGATTTGCCAACGTTCGGACGTCCAACAATGACCACGGTCGGCTGCATACGCGGTGTGCCCCGGGATCTAGCGATACGCGATCAGGCGCGCGCCATCGGTCTGAAAATACAGGGTCTCGTCGGCAAGCACAGGCGGCAACGAGATGTCATCGGGCATCTCAACCTCGCCGATAATCTTGCCGCTGTAGGGTGAAAGCACAACGGCCACACCATGGCTGCCGGTTACGATTAACCGGTCGCTCGCAAGCACGGGGCCGGACCAGTTGATCAGCCCTTCACGGTCGTCCGGATCCTCATACCGCCCCAGTGGCGTGACCCAACGCACAAGGCCATTCTCCGCGACCAGCGCAACCACGTCACCTTCAGTGCTGACCACAAATATGAAATTGCCGGCGACCCAGGGCTGGTTTACACCGCCGACGTCCGTCTCCCAGACCCGGCGCCCGGTCGTCTGGTCGATGGCAACCATCCGGCCCGAATGGCTGATAGCATAGACTCGGCCACGATCGATCACCGGGCGCCCGCGGATATCCGCAAGCGCAGACACCGCATCAACGCGCCGGATAGCCGCGAGATTATCGCTCCAGAGCTGGCGGCCATTCTCGGCCCGTAACGCAAAAATTTCGCCCGACGAATATGGAACGATGACCATATCGCCATCGACGGCGGCGCTGGCCGAGCCGATCAGGCCCGCACCCTCCTCGATTCCAGTATGTGTCCAATCCACGCCCCCTAGTTCCGCATCGAGGGCAAACAACTGATTATCCTTGGTGACGGCGTAGACCTTACCGCCAAACGCCGTTGGCGCTGAACGTATCGGCCCGGAAACGGCGGTGCGCCAGAGTTCCGCGCCGGTCCCGGCATTGAGCGCCACGACTTGCGCGAATCCCGTTCCAGCGTAGATACGTCCGAGATCATAGGAGACCCCACCACCCCAGTTCCCGTCATCCTCGTCCTCGGGCTCGATGTGGACGCTCCACACGACGACGCCGTCTGACGCTCTCCGCGCCGTCACGACAGCGTCGGAATCCATGGCGTAGACAAAGCCATTTGCGACCACGGGACCAGACAGGATCGGCGCATCGTCGTCGCCGCCGGCTCCGATATCACGTGACCAGACTTCCTGGGGTGCAACGCCTAGGGCGAGATGGTGCATCGCATGGTTCGCGAACCCGCCCTGCTGCGGCCAGTCCTCGTTGACCTGCGGCCGCGGAAGGCGGATTGATAGGTCCTCAACCCGCGCCGACGGTTCGATCGTGTTCTGAGCCTGGAGTACGGCAATGCGTTCACCCGGTAGGGGGAGGTCGCCGCCGGCCCCTAGAAAATCGAACGAGTTACATGCGACCAGCGAGACTAGAGCGAAGGGTAGAAGCCAGTATCTGCGAATAGATGCTGTCAGGTGCGTCAGCATAGTCAGCGACCGATCGCGGCGAGAATCTCGGTCGCGCGCGCGCGCGACGCGACAGATGCCTGAGCATCCGTCTGATTAGCACGCAAAAACTCTTTCGCGCGCACCCTATCACCGGCTTGAATCGCGGCTACGGCGAGGAACTCGCGCGCGGTCACGCGAAATGGATTGTCGGCGACGTCCAGCGGTCCAATCCGAGTCTCAACCTCGCTCTGAGACAATTGATCGAGTCCGTTTGACACCGCCAGCAGCCGCGCTAAGTCGCGATAGGTCGTACCAAGATCAGCATCGGAAGCAATCGAATCAAACACGGCCAGCGCCTGTGCCTTGTCGCCTCTTGCCGCCAGCAGCCGTCCCTCGCGCAGCCTCGCTAGGAACCGGTATGCGGGCGTGCCCTGCTCGGCCAGTTCGCGCAGCTCCAACAGCGCGGCATCGGCCGCCGCGCTCTCCTGGATGACGGCATCGAGGAATCGGGTGCTATCGGCATCGCGGGCGCTCTGCTGAGCGTTCTGCCAGAGTACGAACGCGATCGTACCTCCCACGATGGCGACCACGGCGGCGACAGCAAAGATGCCATAGCGCTTCCAGAGGCTCTGGAGCCGGTCCTGGCGGACCTCCTCATCTACTTCTCGGAACAGCTGATCCGACACGAAGAAAATTCCTTTTCAAGAACTTCACGTAAGTGTGAAACGCCGCTATATCGCCGCCCGGCGCAGCAAAATCAACCGTTTAAAGGCGTTTTGGTCCCTACCCGCATGGGGTCATAACATTTTTCAGCCCCGCGATCGCACAATCGTACCCGAACGCGAGGATATTCGACGATGCAAAGAATCCCAAAACCATTCTGACTATTACCGCACCGCTTGCGCTGGCGGCATATGCGGACCCAGCATCTCTTGTATTTGGGGGCGCGAGCGTCGGAACGGCGATCAATTTGGGTGAAACGGTCACCGGCCATGCGATGTCCAAAACCACCGACGATGAGTGCAGATTCCGCTATTCCCTAGTCGGCGAGGCCTAGTGTCAGCCCAAGCGCGGCTGCGCAGTTGGCACGAGAGAGGACTGGTTTGCTGCCATTCGGTCGCGCACGTGACCTGCTTCGAAGTGGTCAACCGGTTCGAGACCGATACCCGCTGCACACCGGATTGAGCCGCGCTGGACACATGTATGAAAATCGGGAACACTCGTCCTATCGAATACACGTTTTGGGGTGGGCGTACCTGTCATGAGTTCCAATCAGACCCTGCAAAAATCCAAGCGCAAGGCAACTCAGGTCACGTTCAACCGAAACGAACTCCGCATACTTCTCAATGAGTACAGCCGGCGTGTGGCGGCCGGTGAATGGCGCGACTATGCTATGGACTTCACACGCGATCGTGCGATCTTCTCGGTTTTCCGGCACACTGCGGAACATCCACTCTACGCGATCGAGAAACTTCCGGGAAAAAGTGGTCGTCCGGAACTGTATGCCGTATCGAGGGGTCCTCAGCGGCTGAAGCAAAGCGAGAGCTTGAACACGGTCCTCGCGGCAATCAAGAGCCGCCCGCGGCTACGGACGATCGGCTAGCCGCGACCCCACGGACAGCACCTCGCCGTAAGTGGTTCGGATTCTGGTCGAATTCCTTCCGTAAACCTCAAAAGTCCGGAATTCTAAAAATTGATTGGATCGCGATTGCAGCGGCATTCCTTTCGGGCCGCAGCAGATATGCGATTTAGCAGTGGTGCGAGAGCTGCCTGTAACCTTGGAGACGTACTCGAGATATTTCGGCAGGCCGAATAATGGAGGTCAGCAACCAAGTTTCGGGGATTTTCGAGCCTCGCAGCAACCTATTTAGTGCGCGTCGGGACGACGTCAGGCGCAGAACCGAAGACGCCGCAGAGGACGAGGATGCCGGCGAGACCGGCACTCTGCTGAACCGCATGGTATGAGGACCTGCACCAGTCATTGTTCGTCACATACCTCGGGTCTAGGCTAGTCTTATGAGCGGATTCGACAAGAGCGCAGAACCGGTGAAACGCGCTTTGGCGGGCCTCGATCGCCTGATCTCAGACGAACTGATGTTCCACCGGCTCGCCGCCGGGAAGGTGGGTCTGCTGACCAATCACGCTGCGACGACGGTCGATCGTATCCCCGCGAGCCTGGCCATCACGCGTCGCCTCGACGCCCTCAACGGGACGCCACCGCGGCTCTTCACCCCCGAACACGGCATGCGCCTGGCAGACGGCGCGGGCGATGCCGTGGCGGACGGCAGGGACCCGCTGACCGGTTTGCCAGTCCACAGCCTCTATATGGGGTTCGAGGATCGCGTTGACGTGGTGCTGGAAGGTCTGGACGCGGTGATCATCGACCTCCGCGATGTCGGCGTGCGTTGTTACACATACGCCGCAACCGCCGCGAATTTTGCCGCCGCCGCGCTGGCCCGGCATATCGAGGTGATCGTATGTGACCGCGCAAACCCGCTCGGCCCCTCCCTCGCTGGCCCACGGCCAGTGCTGGAGCGAAGGTCTATACTCGCCTATTTCGATGTTCCCTTCGTACACGGGCGCACGATCGGGGAATTGATTTCGCTGGCAACCGCGCCGGTTAGCAGTCAGGCCCCCTTCGCCATCTACCCGGCGGATATCGCACTGCGCGCCCCGCTCGGCTGGATACCGCCGTCGCCGGCGCTTTCGCATCCCGACGCTGTCGTGGCCTACGCCGGCCTGGTGCTTCTCGAAGCCACCAACATACGCGAATGCCGAGGTACATCCGTCTCATTTCGAGCCGTCGCGGCACCGGGCCTCGATGCCGAGGCGCTGGCAGGCGCAATAAATGAATGGCCGACCGGGTTCGCCGCCGCGTCCAGGGACATCTTCTTCGTCCGATCGCCCGATGCTGGGCAAACGCTCCGGGGGATTACACTCTGGCCGCGCCGGGGGCCACATCACGATGCCCTAGCATTAGGCGTTCACCTGCTCGCCTGGCTGATAGCAAATCATCCGGACTTTGCGTGGCTGCCCGCGGGTGACGCTGGTTTCGCGATCGACAACCTGTTCGGACGCGACGATCTGCGCGTGCAACTGGATGCGGGGGCGTCCGCCGCAGAGATTCTGCGAGGCTGGCGGACAGCCGACTACACTTCGACGGGTTCCCCCTCGACCACCACCTCGACAAGCTGATTTGCCGGATCGAGCATTACTAGATCGGCCCAAGCGCCCGGCTGCAGGCGGCCTCGATCCACGCGGCCGATAAAATCCGCCGGATAAGTCGATAATCGCCGGCTGGCCTCTGAGAGTGACAAGCCTAGTCCCAGAAGGTTCGTTAGCGCACGATCCATGGTCAACGCACTGCCCGCCAGCGTCCCGTCTTCCAGAAAGACGTTGTCGCCCTGCTTCGTCACCGTGTGATTACCCAGCGGGTACGCGCCGTCAGGCATGCCCGCAGCTGCGGTTGCGTCGGTGACCGCGAACAGCCGCGGAATCGTCCGCAGGGCTACCTTCATGGCCCCCGGTGCCACATGGACACCGTCGGGAATGAGTGCCGCATATTCGCCATGTGCAAGTGCGGCGCCAGCAAGCCCAGGTGCACGGTGGTGTAGCGGCGACATCGCGTTGAACAGATGCGTGAAACCACGCGCACCGGCCTCGATCGCCACGAGGGCCGTCTCATAGTCGGCGTCGGAATGGCCCATTTGGACAGCGATCCCGGCGCCGGCCATTTGCCGGACCATGTCGATGCCACCCTCGATTTCCGGCGCTAGCGTAACCAGCTTGACCACGCCCTCATCGGCTATGGTCTTGAGGAACACCGGATCCGGGTCCCTTGCAAAAGGCGGCTGGGCCCCCAGCCGCGCGGCATTGATATAGGGCCCTTCCATATGTGCCCCCAGCACCCGCGCCTCGCCGGGCTTCCGGTCCGCCTGAACTCTGCCGATCCCCGCGAGTGCAGCGATCAATTCCGCCTCGGGCGCCGTGATCGTTGCCGGCAGGAACGACGTCGTCCCATGTTTGGCGTGCAGCCGCGCCGTCGCACGCACCGCAGCCGTCCCCTGCATTACGTCTGCCCCCCCGCCGCCGGGTACGTGTAGGTCGACAAAGCCGGGGACAATCCGAGGCGCGTCCGGCGGTACGTCGTCTTCAACAATGGCTAGGACGTGGCTATCAAAACTGATCCTGCCCACAACCCAGCCATCGGGGGTGAGGATTTGTCCGCTGCGTTCGTATCCGCTCATCGGTTCTGCCACATGATTGTTTCATCCGGTGCGCGGCCTTGGGCCAGCATCAGGGCGCCGCTGATAGGTTCCTCGCGGGGCACCCGCACCCAACCGCGCAAGCGGTCGGGGAGAAAAGCATCAAGGGGCGCCGCCAGCCCGCCGACCAGCGCCAGGGGCACACTGCGGCTCGAATCCAGCACATCCGCCAAGGCATCGATTTCCCGGCCTGCTTCGCTGACGATCTCGAGCGCGGCGGTATCGCCCTGCCCGGCATGCTCGATGACTAGCGGCGCCAACTCGGCAAAGCGCGCCGGCGGCGCGCCGAGCAGCCAGTCGAGCAGCTTTTCGCGCGAGTTTCCGGTCTGCGCCATGACCGCGTGATGCATTTCCGTGATCCGCTTGCGAAACCGCG
>PBPM01000099.1 GCA_002724635.1 Rhodospirillaceae bacterium | reverse complement strand
CGAAGCCCTGATATTTCGCCGATTCGATACCGCCATATTCCAGCACCTTGGGGTGGACCATGCCCGAACCCATGATCTCGAGCCAGTTGTCGGCCCCCTCGCCGAAGTTACCGATCCGCAGCTCACCGCCCTCGCGCGAACAGCCGATATCGACCTCCATCGAAGGCTCGGTAAACGGAAAATGGCTCGGCCGGAAGCGCACCGGCAGGTCAGGGATATCGAAGAAGGCGCGGCAGAAATCGATGATGCAGCCCTTGAGATGGCCCATATGAGTCGTCTCGTCGATCACCAGCGCCTCAATCTGGTGGAACATCGGCGTGTGGGTGGCGTCGGAATCACTGCGATAGGTGCGCCCGGGCGCAATCACCCGGATCGGCGGCTGCGCGGTCTCCATAGTCCGGATCTGCACCGGAGAGGTGTGCGTGCGCAGCACCGGCGGCGGCGCACCTTCCGCCCCTTCGAGGTAGAAGGTGTCGTGCATCTGGCGGGCCGGGTGCTCGGGCGGAATATTCAGCGCCGTGAAGTTGTGGAAGTCGTCCTCGATGTCGGGGCCCTCGGCGACAGTGAAACCCATCTCGCCAAAGATCGCGATGCATTCCTCCGTCACCTGACTGACCGGATGTAGATGTCCGTGCTGCCGCGGGCGCGGCGGCAGGGTCACGTCTACCGTCTCATGGGCGAGGCGTGCCTCAAGCGCAACGGCAGCCAAGTCCCCCTGGCGTGCGACAATCGCATCCTGAACCGTGTCCTTGACCCGGTTCAGCGCCTGGCCGGCCTCCTTGCGCGCATCACCATCAAGCTGGCCGAGGCCCTTCATCTGCTCTGTAATGAGGCCCTTCTTGCCGAGCACCGACACGCGCACGGCCTCAAGCGCGTCGAGGCTATCCGCCGCCGCCACCTCTTCAAGAAGTGATGCTTGCAGCTCAGTGACTTCGGTCATGGCCTTACCGGTTCAACTCTGCTGAGCGGTCCCGAGGGAGCCGGCTCACGTGGATGCGTTGAGGGCGTTCTGCGCCTGATTGACCAGATCCTTGAAGGCGTCGGGCTCGCACACCGCCAGGTCGGCGAGCACCTTGCGATCGAGCTCGATGCCCGCCTGCTTCATCCCGGCCATGAACTGGGAGTAGGTCATCCCCTGCTCGCGGGCGCCGGCATTGATACGCTGGATCCAAAGCGAGCGGAAGTTTCGCTTTTTCACCCGGCGATCGCGATAGGCATATTGCAGCCCCTTCTCGACTCTCTCCTTGGCGACGCGGTAGACCTTGGAATTGCGACCCCGGTAGCCCTTGGCTGCCTTCAGGATCTTCTTACGGCGCGCGTTGCGCTGCACGGTGCTCTTTGCGCGAGACATGAGTTAGCCCCTCTTCGCGTAGGGCATCATCGGCCGAAGGATTTGCTCATCTGCCTTGGCGATGTTGCCGATCTTGCGCGCCTTGCGCTTCATGGACTGGGAGCGCTTTCGCATGCCGTGCCGCATGCCCGAAGGCTTCATTCGGATTTTGCCGGAGGCCGAAACGCGGAATCGCTTCTTGACCGATGACTTGGTCTTCATCTTGGGCATTGTGTCCTCGCTTTGCTTAGCGTACTTCGCTCGACGGCTGGGCTGCCCCGGGCGTTAAGACCGCCCTGCCGCACCGTCGCTATTCGGAATCCGCGGGTTATAGCCGCGCAGGGTGTAACTGGCAAGAGGCCCAGCCACACCGGAAGGCGTGTCACGAACACTCAATCCCGTTGCCTCTGTTCGTCTTCAACACTAGCTTCGAATCCAACCAACAAACATTTTGCGGAGTATGAAAACATGGACCTTGGACTCAAGGGCAAGACCGCAATCGTGACCGGCGCGAGCAAGGGCATCGGCAAGGCCATCGCCGAAACGCTGGCGTCGGAGGGTTGTAACATTCATCTCGTCTCGCGCACCGAGGCAGATCTTAACGCTGTGCGGGACGACGTGACGGACCGGTTCGGCGTGAACGTAACCGTGCACGCACTGGACCTGTCCCAGCCCGCAGCCGTTCGGGCGCTCGCCGACGCGGCCGATGACGCCAACATCCTGATCAACAATGCTGGTGCCATCCCGGGCGGCGACCTCGCGAAGCTCGACGACGACGCCATCAAGGACGGCTGGCAGCTCAAGGTGTTCGGCACCGTCGGCCTGGTCCGCTATTTCTATCCGCGGATGTGCGAACGCGGCGATGGCGTGATCGTCAACGTCATCGGCATGGCCGGCGAGCGCGGGCGCCCTGCATATATCGCCGGCTCCATGGGCAACGCAGCCCTGATGCAGATGACCCGCGCCATCGGCGCCGAGAGTCTGGATCACGGTGTGCGCGTGTTGGGTGTCAACCCGGGCCCGACCCAGACCGAACGCTTTCAGCTGCTGGCACGCGCGAATGCAGAGAAGAAGTACGGCGACCCCGAACGCTGGCTAGAGACCATGGATAACCTGCCTGGCGGCCGCGGCGGCCTGCCGGAGGAACTCGCATCCGTCACTGTGTTCATGGCCAGCCCGCAGGCATCATGGGTCTCGGGTACGGTGATCATGGTAGATGGCGGTCAGCATTCGCGGCCACCTGCTTGAACCGTACGCAAAACGACAACGGCCAAACCGCACACAGGATGAACAATGGACCTCGAACTGACCGGAAAGAGTGCAATCGTCACGGGCGCGAGCAAGGGCATCGGCCGCGCCGTCGCGGAAGTCCTCGCCGAGGAGGGCTGCTCGCTGCATCTGGTCGCCCGCACCGAGGCCGACCTCAACGCCGTGCGCGACGACCTAACTGCACGCTTCGGCGCACAAGCCACGGTGCATGCCTTTGACCTCTCGGACGAGGCATCCATGGCCTCGCTGGCCGCGGACGTTGGCGACGCCAACATCCTGATCAACAACGCGGGCGCGATTCCTTCAGGCGACCTCGCGCGCCTCGACAATCAGGCGATAAAGAGCGCCTGGGACCTCAAGGTCTTCGGCTTCGTCGGCCTGATCCGAGAGATCTACCCGCGCATGTGCGCGCGCGGTTCCGGGGTCATCGTCAACGTGATCGGCATGGCCGGCGAGCGGCCGCGCGCAGGCTACATTGCAGGTTCCATGGGCAACGCAGCGCTGATGCAGATGACCCGGGCGCTCGGCGCGGAGAGCATCGACCACGGTGTCCGAGTCGTCGGCATCAATCCGGGTCCGATCGAGACCGACCGGTTTGTCAGCCAGGCCAAGATCAATGCCGATATGGAGTTCGGCGACGAGAGTCGATGGCATGAAACCCACAAGTCACTGCCGGGCGGCCGGGCGGGCCGTCCCGAGGAGATGGGCTGGCTCGCCGCCTATCTCGCCAGTGACCGGGCATCATGGATCACCGGCACCGTGATCATGGCCGACGGCGGCCAACACTCACTGTCGGCAAGGGTCTAGTCGAAACGCGACGCCGCGCCTGCCCGTTCCGGCTCTGGCCTGACCTTGTCACGCAAAGATGCACCTGCAGGTCAGGAGCAACGTGACGTGACTACCGGCAGCTAGGTTACCGCCGCTGCGTACGAGATTCCCCACCGGACGCCCGGGGGCCACAGGGATCATTTTACTATCCCCTTGGTGAGGTTCCTGCGCTTCTTCGCGGACTGGTTTTTCGCCCGGCGTTATGGCCATCGCGCCATCGTTGTTGAGACCGTGGTCGCCGTGTCGAGCATGGTCGGCTATTTCGAGGAAGAGGCGTCATCAGCTAAACCCACTATATCGGAGAGATCGATGCCGGGCGGCAGGGAAATACCCCGACACCGCGGATCGCGATCGACTAATGGAATCTGCCGATTGATGCGACGCTCCGCGATATGGTGATTGTCGTCCGCGAAGACGAGGCAGACTACCGCAACCGGCGCCACATCTTCGCCGACCGGCTCGACCAAGGCGAACAGCCGACGGGTAGCCGCGAACACCTGCCGACGGACTAATCGCCACAAACTTTTTTGCCATGCCCGGGCTTGACCCGAGTATCTTGTTGCAAAGTGACTAAGATAAGCGGATCAAGCCCACATATTACGACATATAGTCGGTTGGCATAAAAAACCCCACACCGACGGGGCTTTTTCTTCGAGTTCTCGTGATTGCCGCCTATCGCGGTGAGATCACCATCACCATCTGGCGGCCTTCCATCTTCGGCATCTGCTCGACCTTTGCGATCTCGTCGAGCTCAGTGCGCACACGTTCCAGAACCTGAGCGCCCAAGTCCTGATGCGCCATCTCGCGGCCGCGGAAGCGCAGGGTCACCTTCACCTTGTCGCCATCGTCTATGAACCGGCGGGCGTTGCGCATCTTCACGTCGTAATCATGGGTGTCGATGTTAGGGCGAAGCTTGATCTCCTTGACGTCGATCGTCTTCTGCTTCTTGCGCGCCTCGTTGCGCTTCTTCTGCTCCTGATACTTGAGCTTCCCGTGATCGATGATCTTGCATACCGGCGGTTCGGCGTTCGGTGACACCTCCACCAAGTCAAGCCCCGCATCGATGGCGCGCTGCAGCGCGCTGTCGGTATCCACCACCCCGACCTGCTCGCCATTCTCGTCAACGAGGCGCACTTCTGCGACGGTGATGTCCTCGTTGGTGCGCGGTCCATCCTTTTTCGGGGGGCTCTGATCTACTGGTCGTCTAGCGATTACTAATCTCCATTCGATATTGTTTTCGTGTCGCCGGCCACACTATACGGCGTGTTTCGCCGCCGGGCTTTCGGCCTCGGAGCTTAGTTTGCCGACCGCGTCGGCCAACGCAAGCACTTCCTGATCCGTGGAGCCGAGGCGCCGGACGGCGACCGCACCTTCCTCGGCCTCGCGCCGGCCGACCACGAAGATCGCCGGCACATGGGCATGGCTGTGCTCGCGCACCTTGTAGTTGATCTTTTCATTGCGCAGATCGGCCTCGACCCGTAAACCGGCGGCGCGGCATGCCGCCGCGACCTCCTCGGCGTAATCATTGGCGTCGGTCGTGATCGTCGCCACCACCACCTGGACGGGTGACAGCCACACCGGGAAGCGCCCGGCATAGTGCTCGATCAGGATGCCCGTGAAACGCTCCAGCGACCCGAACAGCGCCCTGTGTAGCATGACCGGGCGATGCTTCTCGCCGTCCTCGCCTACATAGTTCATGTCGAAGCGTTCGGTCAGGTTCATATCGACCTGCAACGTCCCGCACTGCCAGTCGCGGCCGATGGCGTCACGCAGCACGAACTCCAACTTGGGTCCGTAGAAGGCGCCCTCGCCTGGGTTATAGGTGTAGTCGAGCTCCATGCTCTCAAGCGCACCCTTCAACGCGGCCTCTAGCGAATCCCAGACCGCGTCCGATCCAATCCGCTTCTCCGGCCGGTCGGAGAATCTGATCCGCACGTCGTCGCAGCCGAACTCCCGATAGATGTCGAGAATCAGACCGACGACCGTCTGGCATTCGGATTCCATCTGATCCGGCGTACAGAAGATGTGCGCTTCGTCCTG
>PBPM01000098.1 GCA_002724635.1 Rhodospirillaceae bacterium | reverse complement strand
CTACCAATATCCGATTCGGTGTTCGAGGTGGGAGACCGGTTGAATACGACCCGGGCGAAACTCGTTACGGCTGCTTCCTTCCGGACCTGACCGGGTTGGCGAGACGCTCGTCCGCCCGGCCTCCCGCGAGAACTATATCAGATTGGGGAACAGGATAAACAAGACCCGGCAAGGTGTTCTCGGCCTCTTTCCACAGGCTGGAACCTATGACAGTTTACCGGCCTTCCGCCGCCCGAAGCCCGCTTTCTGAAGGTCGACGACCGTGAGCCGCAACTTCTACTCCAGCAACTATCTCGACCGCGTATCGCATCTGCGCAACGACATGGAGTGGCTGTCGCGCAAGATGACAGATGCTACCAGCCGCCTCTTGCCCGTCTGGCAGCAGCACAATCTCGTGGTCAGCGGCGAGACGGTCTCAGCAGCGGCGCTCGAAACACGGCATATCGACGATCTACGCTCCGAGGGTGTCGAGCCCATCCTGCTCGGCCTGATCGACGGCAGAGCCTATTTTACCCTCGACGTCAGCCATATTCCCGACCCGCACGAGCATGACGTGCTGGCCGCGGCCGGTCTATTCGAAGATCTACGCAAGGTCGGCCCTTATGTTGGCCGCGAGGAAGGCAATCTCCTCGCCTACGCGCGCGGTATCAACTACTGGCACCAGCGCCACCGCTTCTGCGGCGTGTGCAGCGCGCCGACCCGCAGCGAGGCCGCCGGGCATCAACGCCGCTGCACTGACGAGGCCTGCAACGCGTCGCATTTTCCGCGCACCGACGTCGCCTGCATTATGCTGGTCTACGACGAGGAACGGATCATCATGGGCAAGGCACCCCGCTTCCAGGGACGGATGCAGTCGGTGCTGGCGGGTTTCCTTGAGCCGGGCGAAACGCTAGAAGATTGCGTAGCGCGTGAGGTATTCGAGGAGGTCGGCGTGCAGGTCACCGACGTCGAGTACCAGCATTCCCAGCCTTGGCCGTTCCCGGCCTCGCTTATGGTGGGCTTCCGGGCGCGCGCGCTCGATACCGAGATCACGATCGACGAGAAGGAACTCCTGTCGGCGGAATGGCTGTCGCGCGCCGAACTCAAGGCGATCACACCCGAGTCCGAGGTACAGCTGCCGCGCCCGGACTCCATCGCCCGGCGCCTGATCGAAGAATGGCTCGCCGAAGGCTGAACGCTGGCATTCGCCGGCTCGTACAAACAACTCACCGACGTCATACGCGGCGTTTATCCGCGTATCTTGTCGCGAAGCAGAATGAGGTGCGAGATCCCCGGATTAAGTTCGGGCACGAGAATCTGTCCGCGAAACGCGACAAGACAGGTTACTGGGAACGGTACTCCGCCGCCGGGAATACGCCCAGCACGCGCACGTTCTTCGAGAAGTAGTCGAGCTCCTCGAATGCCTGCGCGACGCCAGCATCGGCGGGATGGCCCTCGATTTCGGCATAGAAGCGGGCGACCGAGAAGCGGTCACCGGAGATATAACTCTCAAGCTTTGTGATGTTTACGCCGTTGGTCGCAAACCCGCCCATGGCCTTGTAGAGCGCGGCGGGGACCGAGCGGACCTGAAAAATAAAGGACGTCATGCACGAGCCGTCATTGGGATCCGGATCCCGGCGCGCACGCGACAGCACAACGAAGCGCGTCGTGTTGCCAATCCTGTCCTCGAAGCGCGAGCGCAGAACCTGAAGATCGTAGATCTCACCCGCCAGCGGCGGGGCCAATGCGCCGATGGTCGGGTCGCGGAGTTCGGCCACTTCCTTGGCGGATCCGGCGGTGTCAGCGCGCGCGGCGGTGCGAACGCCGAGCTGTGCCAGCTGCTCGCGGCACTGGGCAAGCGCTTGGGCATGGCTGCGCACTTCAGTCAGACCCTCCAGGGTCGCATCCTTGGTCGCCAGCAACTGATACTGCACATCGAGATAGTGCTCGCGGATGATGTATAGATTTGATTCCGGGAGCAGGTGGTGGATATCGGCCACCCGACCACCGAGCGAGTTCTCGATGGGGATCATCGCCAGCGCCGCCTTGCCGTCCTTCTCGACCGCCGCAAATGCGTCTTCGAAGGCGGCGCAGGCGAGCGGTTTCATGTCCGGATACGCCTGCTGGCACGCTATATGCGAGTTTGCGCCGGGAACCCCCTGATAGGCGATGATGGTGGCCGAGTCGCCGGCCGCTTGGTTCGTATCTGTCATCGTCGGTGGCTTCTTTCGCAGAAACGCCCGCGCTATGCCAGCAATGCCCGCGCGCGTTCAAGATCGGCGGGAGTATCGACACCGAGCGGAACGGTGTCAACGCGCGCCGCATCAATCCGCATGCCCGCCTCGAGCGCGCGGAGCTGCTCCAGTTTCTCGCGCTTTTCCAGCGGACTTGCCGGCAGAGCGACAAACCGCTCGAGCGCGGCTCGACGATAGGCGTAGAGCCCGATATGGTGAAAGTGATGACCCAGACCGGCCGGCACGGTCGCCCGGCTGAAATAAAGTGCGCGGCCCGATGCAGCGCCCGCGTCACCGGCAAGCACAGCCTTGACCACGTTCGGATTGTCCCGCTCGGCCTCCTCCG
Organism: Rhodospirillaceae bacterium; assembly: GCA_002724635.1. Lineage (GTDB taxonomy): Bacteria > Pseudomonadota > Alphaproteobacteria > UBA6615 > UBA6615 > UBA8079. Next base: position 8,468 of record PBPM01000098.1, on the reverse strand, counting down.
TGATCGCGCACACGGCCGTAGCGATGTCCACAGCGGGCTCCGCGAGGACCGCAACCGTCGCCCGGACGATTGCCGGGTCGAGTGTCGGCAGATCGCCCTGCAGATTGACTACCGCGTCATGGGCGCCGGCTGGATCGAACTCGGCCAACGCCGCCTGAATCCGGTCCGAGCCCGAGGGCAGATCCGGATCGGTCAGCACCGCCTGCCCGCCTGCGGACCCGACGACGTCGGCAATTTCCGCCTCGGCACATGCAATCACCACGGGACCCACTTCGGCCTCCTCGGCCCGGCGCAGACACTGGACAATCATGGGCAGCCCGCAGATATCCGCCAGCGGCTTGCCCGGCAGACGGGTCGAGGCCATACGGGCCGGAATCAAAACCACGGGATTGTCCGGCGGGGTGCGGTTTTCGTCGGGATTCGCCAGGGTTTCATCCTCCATTCCATACGCTGCGACCTAATGCCGCGATACCCCGATCGATGTTGGCCGGGGCGCGCGTCGAAAGATATATCTCGTTACGCGCTAACGGAACCGTCACGACGTTACGGGGCCGTGGACAGGCGGTCGGTCCCCGGCTAAATTCGCGGCGCGCGGGCCTTTCGGACCGCATCATGATCCGGCTTGAGCAGGGAAGACGACGCAATGGGTGGCGAATCTTACAAGATCTGGGGCGCAGTCCTAGTGGCGATGACGGTGGCATTGGCAATCGGCATCGTGATCAACGAGGCAACCCATGCGGAACATCCCGAGATCAAGGCCTATCTGGTCGAAGTCCCCGATGGCGAAAACCAACAGGTCGCGGCGGCACCGGCCACGCCGGCGATCGAGCCGATTGCCCCGCTGATGGCCGCGGCAGACGCAGCCGCGGGCAAGAAAGCGTTCAAGCGCTGCGCCACCTGCCACTCTTTCGAGAAGGGCGGCTCCAACAAGGTCGGCCCTAACCTCTTCAACGTGGTCGGCGGAAATAAAGGAGCCGCTTCAGGCTTTGCGTATTCCGACGCGTTGTCAGCCATGGGCGGCGACTGGTCCTATGCAGATCTTAATGCATTCCTCCTCAAGCCTAAGGATTTCCTCCCCGGCACTAGGATGAACTTTGCTGGCGTGAAGAAGGCTCAGGACCGCGCTAACATCATCGCTTTTCTGCGCCAGTACGCGGACGCTCCCTTCCCGTTGCCACCCCAGTAGCGATCCTCCGCCACAGTGCAGTAAGTTGCGGGCGGCGCATAATGCGCCGCTTTGCATATTTGGAGCCCCGTCGTGTCCGACCCGATCGTCGAACCGGAACTCGAATCCTTCGCCCATGCGCTGGCCGACGCCGCAGGCATCGCGGCATTGCGCCATTTCCGTGCCGGCATCGATGTGGAACTCAAGGCTGATGCAAGCCCGGTGACTCTGGCCGATCGCGAGGCCGAGGCCGCCATGCGAACCCTGATCGCCGAAACCTATCCCGAACACGGGATAATGGGCGAGGAGCATGGCAACGAACAACTCGATGCGGAACTCGTCTGGGTCCTCGACCCGATCGACGGGACCCGCGCCTTCGTCAACGGCATTCCCTTGTTCGCGACCCTGATCGCGCTGGTGCGCGACGGCACCCCCATCCTCGGTCTGAACGCTTATCCGGCACTGGGCGAACGCTGGCTCGGGGTGACAGGAAAGCCGACACGCCATTGGTTCGGCGCCACCGAGAGCGAGCCCTTGCGCGCGCGCGCCTGTCCGTCGCTGGCCGATGCACATCTGTGCACCACCTCACCCGACATGTTCGACGCGGCCGACAGCGCGCGCTATGCGCGGCTCAAGTACGCCGTCCGGGACACACGGTTCGGCACCGACGCCTGGGCCTACGCAATGGTCGCCTCGGGCGAGACCGACATCGTCGCCGAAGCCAACATGCAGCCGTATGACTATCTGTCCCACGCGGTCGTCGTCGCGGGCGCCGGCGGCACGATCACCGACTGGGACGGCCGGCCGCTGCGAATCAACTCGCCGGGCTCGGTGCTGGCGGCGGGCGATACTGGCCGGCATGCCGACGCGCTCACGCTGCTGCAATCCAACCAGGAATAACCGGATACCTCGCCATGGCCCATGACGTCCGTATCGCGATCTCCTGCCCCGATCGCTCGGGGTTGATCTCGGCCCTGACTGGCTACTTGTTCGACTTGGGTGCAGACATGGGCGACGCCAGCTTTGCGGTGCTAAGCGGCGCAGCCGAGTTCGCCGCCGTCGCACGTCTGCCCGATGATGTGGCACCGGACGATGTCCGCACGCGCCTCGCCTCGTTGCCCGAACTCGCAGGGGCAGACATAACGGTCACGGCCTTCTCGACGGGCGCAGCCCGAGGCGACAGCGCCGATGCGACTCACCGGGTCGAGATACGCGGCACCGATCGCCCGGGCCTGGTCGCGCGGCTGACCGAGGCCTTCGCCGACTATGACGCCAACATCGAGCACATGGTTTGCGAGCGCGTGTCGGGCGGGGCGGCAGAAGACTATGTGATCCGGATTGAGGTCTCGATTCCCGCCGACCGGGCCGAGACCTGCCTCGCCGCCGTCGACAACACGGCCCAGTCCCTTGGCCTGTCGAGCAGCGCGGAGGCACTTTAGGCCGAATTCGGGCGATTGCGCGCGCAGATCAGGGCAGCCGTGTGACGCTTTGGCGGTAGTTCTGACAGCCGCGTGAAAGGTGCTTCGCAGCCCTTGATTGCAAGGGGGTTCCGGCCCCACTTTAGCTCTCATACGTCAAGGGCCTAGGAGGGGTCATGTTCCACAATCATTTAATCGCGGCCATCGCCGGCGTCGGCATCGCCACGGCCTCGATCAGCGGCGCCGAAGCAATCGAGGGGACAAACGGGCCGACCCATGCCATGGCCATGCACGGGGCACCCAAGTTTGGTCCAAACTTCATCCATTTCGACTACGTGAACCCCGACGCACCCAAGGGTGGCTCACGGGTCTCGGACGCGACGGGAACCTTCGACAGCCTTAATCCCTTCATCCTTCAGGGAACGCCCGCCGGGGTGAGCCTAATATACGACACGTTGATGGTGCAGTCAGTCGACGAGGCCTTCACGCTCTATTGCCTGCTGTGTGAAACCGTCGAGACCCCGGACGACCGGTCTTGGGTTGAGTTCACGCTCCGCGAGGATGCGCGCTGGCACGACGGTGTTCCGATTAGCGTCGACGACGTGATCTTCTCGTTCAACGCGCTGCGCAATCAGGGACGGCCTTTTTATCGCTTCTATTATGGCAGCGTGGCCGACGTGGCCCAAACCGGCCCCCGCAAGGTCCGTTTCAACTTCGGCGGCGACCTGAACCCGGAAATGCCGCTGATTATCGGCGACCTGACGATCCTGCCTAAGCACTATTGGGAAACGCGCGACTTCTCCAAGACAACCTTGGAACCACCGTTGGGCAGTGGTGCCTACCGAATCTCCGACGTAAAACCCGGGCGTTCGCTAACCTTTGAGCGGGTTCCGAACTACTGGGCCAAGGATCATCCGACCCAGATCGGCTTCAACAACATCGACACGGTCCGGGTGGACTATTTCCGCGACCGAACCATCGCTCGTGAGGCGTTCAAGGGCGGCAACACCGATATCTGGATCGAGAATTCGGCCAAGGAATGGGCGACGGCATTCGACATTCCAGCGGTGCGCGATGGCCGGATAATCACAGAGGAATTCACTCATAATCGCCCCGCCGGCATGCAGGGATTCATCTTCAACATCCGCAAGCCGTTCTTTAGGGACCCCCGGGTGCGACGCGCCCTGACACTCGTATGGGACTTCGAGTGGTACAACAAGAACCTCGCCTATAACGCCTACAGCCGCACCGACAGCTACTTCGACAATTCAGAACTCAGCAGCCGCGGCCTCTTAGCCGACGCGGATGCGGAGGAACGTGAAATTCTAGAACGCTTCCGAGGCCAGTTGCCCGACGCGCTTTACACCAAGTCGTATACGACGCCGGCCACGGACGGATCGGGCGCGCGTGGCATTCGGAACAATCTACGCGCGGCCCGCAAGCTGCTTCAGGAAGCGGGTTGGGTCGTGCGCGAAGGGACGCTGGTGAACGGTAAGACGGCGGCGGCATTTACCTTCGAGATTTTGCTGGTCCAGCCCACCTTCGAGCGGATGGCCCTGCCGTTCGCCCGTAATCTAGAGCGCCTCGGAATCGAGGCGAATGTTCGTGTCGTCGACACCGCTCAGTATCAGAACCGGACCGAGGCCCGCGACTACGACATGATCATCGGCTCCTGGGGGCAGTCCTTGTCGCCCGGAAACGAGCAACGCAACTTCTGGAGCACCCGCGCTGCCGAGGCGGCGGGATCGCGAAATTTAATCGGCATTCAGGACCCGGTCATCGATGAGCTGATCGAACTCCTGATCTCTGCACCTTCTCGCGAAAGCCTGGTCCAGCGCACCCGCGCACTCGATCGGGCGCTCTTGTGGGGTCACTACGTAATCCCGCATTTCCATCTGTCGGTGGACCGGATCGCCTTCTGGGACAAGTTCGGCCGGCCGGAGAAAATCCCGATGCTGGGCGAGGCAACGAATATCTCGGCCTGGTGGATCGACCCAGCAAAGGAAGCCGCACTAGGGTCCCGCAACGGTTCGCAGAGCGGCGGCTAGCGCCGGTTCACGCGCGTCGTTAGGTTAGGCCTATGCTCGCGTACATCATCCGACGCTTGTTGCTGATTGTCCCGACGCTGCTCGGGATCATGGTGATCAACTTTGCCGTCATCCAGACCGCGCCCGGTGGCCCGGTCGAACAGATCATCGCGCAGATTCAGGGTAACGCGATCGACGCGACGGCGCGTGTAACCGGGGGTGGTTCCGACCTCAACCAAGATTCGCTCGGCGACCAGCAGCGTCTCGATCAATCGGGAGGTTTCGACTCCAAGTATCGCGGCGCGCGAGGCCTGCCGCCCGAGTTGATCGCTGAGATTGAAGCGATGGTCGGCTTTGACAGGCCGATCCACAAACGCTTCCTCATAATGATGGGCAATTACGCTAGGTTCGATTTCGGCAAAAGCTTCTTCCAAGATCGCAAGGTGGTCGACCTGGTTATCGACAAGATGCCGGTATCCATAAGCCTCGGCCTGTGGACGACCCTACTGACCTACCTGATCTCGATCCCGCTCGGCATCCGCAAAGCTGTTAGGGACGGCAGCCGATTCGATATCTGGACCAGCGGCGTGATCATCTTCGGCAACGCCGTGCCCGCCTTCCTATTTGCCGTGCTACTGGTCGTGCTGTTCGCTGGCGGTAGCTTCGTCGACTGGTTTCCCCTTCGCGGTCTAACATCGGAGAACTGGTCGGAGCTCAGTCCAATAGGCAAGATCGTAGACTACTTCTGGCACCTGGCCCTACCCCTGCTCGCGCTGACCATCGGCGCATTCGCGGGCCTGACGATGCTGACCAAGAACTCCTTCTTGGACCAGATCAATCAGCAGTATGTGATTACGGCACGGGCGAAGGGCCTGACCGAGAAGCGGGTTCTCTACGGCCACATCTTCCGCAATGGTATGCTGATCGTCATCGCCGGCTTCCCGTCCGCCTTCATCGGCATCCTCTTCACGGGTTCGCTTCTGATCGAGGTCATCTTCTCCCTCGACGGACTCGGCCTACTCGGCTTTGAGGCAGCGCTCAACCGTGACTTCCCGGTCCTGTTCGGCACACTGTTCTTCTTCTCCCTGCTCGGGCTGATAATGAACTTGATCGGCGACCTGGCCTATGTGGCCGTGGACCCCCGCATCGACTTCGAAAGCCGCGAGGTCTGAGATGACAGCAGTGGCAGTTATTAAGAAACCCATGCCCGAGCGCCCGCGATTTCTTGGCTTACCGATCACGCCCATCACGGCCCGGCGGCTAACAAATTTCCGTGCTAACAAGCGCGGCTACTGGTCCTTGTGGGTCTTCGCAGCATTATTCTTCTTCACCCTGTTCGCCGAGTTCATCGCCAACGACAAGCCGCTCCTCGTGCGCTTCGACGGCGCTTTTTACACACCGGTCTTCAACATTTATTCTGAAACCACCTTCGGTGGAGACTTCGAGACCGAGGCGGACTACTCCGACCCCTTCGTGGCAGAGCTGATCCGGGAAAAGGGCTGGCTCGTAATGCCGCTCATCCCCTACAGCTTCGATACGCCGGTCACGGGCCTCACGGTGCCCGCCCCCTCTCCTCCGTCACTGCAGAACTGGCTCGGAACAGACGACCAAGCTCGAGACGTGACCGCGCGCCTGATCTACGGATTTCGCATATCCGTTCTGTTCGGCTTCGCCCTGACGATCATCGCAAGCTTCATCGGCGTCGCTGCCGGAGCGGTACAGGGCTATTTCGGCGGCTGGACCGACCTGTTGTTCCAGCGCTTCATCGAGATCTGGTCGTCGCTACCGACTTTGTTCCTGCTGATTATCCTCGCCTCGGTCGTTCAGCCAACATTCTGGTGGCTGCTGAGTCTGATGTTGCTGTTCAGCTGGATGTCGCTGGTCGGCGTGGTGCGCGCGGAATTTCTCCGCGCGCGCAACTTCGACTATGTGCGTGCGGCGCGTGCGCTTGGCATGGGGAACGGAATCATCATGTTCCGCCATGTCCTGCCTAACGCCATGGTCGCCACGCTTACGCTCCTACCCTTCATCACAGCCGGATCGGTGACAGTCCTCACCTCGCTCGACTTCCTCGGGTTCGGGATGCCGCCGGGGTCCCCGTCACTTGGTGAGATGCTGAAGCAGGGTAAGGACAACTTCTTCGCCCCCTGGCTGGGCTTTACCTCCTTCTTCGCAATCGCGATCATGCTGAGCCTGATGATCTTCGTCGGCGAGGCGGTGCGCGACGCATTCGACCCGCGCAAGCAGATTACCGGAGACCATGGCTGATGACCGAACCATTGCTCTCAATTCACGACCTGTCTGTCGACTTTGCGATCCCCGTCGGCCAAGTGCACGCGGTGCGGAACGTCTCCTTCGACGTGGCAACCGGAGAGACACTAGCGCTGGTCGGCGAGTCCGGATCCGGCAAGTCCGTGACAGCCCTGTCGATCCTGCAGCTGCTACCCTATCCGACCGCAAGACACCCCGGCGGATCGATCCGCTTCGAGGGGCAGGAACTGCTCGGCGGCGACGAGGCGACCCTTCGTGCGATTCGCGGTAACGACATTGCGATGATCTTCCAGGAGCCGATGACCTCGCTCAACCCGCTGCACACGATCGAGAAGCAGATCAACGAGGTGCTGTTCGTCCACAAGGGTCTGGCGCGACAGGCAGCGCGGGCGCGCACGCTCGAGCTGCTCAAGCTGGTCGGCCTCAGCAACGCCGAGCAGCGTCTGAATGCCTACCCGCACGAGTTGTCCGGCGGCCAGCGTCAGCGCGTGATGATCGCGATGGCACTGGCCAACGAACCGAAGCTCCTTATCGCGGACGAACCCACAACCGCCCTCGATGTTACTATACAGGCGCAAATTCTCGAGCTGCTCGACGAGCTAAAGGCAAAGTTCGGCATGTCGATCCTGTTTATCACCCACGATCTGGGAATCGTCCGAAAGATGGCAGACCGGGTGGCGGTCATGCAGAAGGGCGAGATCGTCGAACTCAAAGAGACCGAGATTCTGTTTGAGAACCCGTCGCACAGCTACACGAAGCAGCTCCTCGACGCCGAACCCTCGGGGACGGCGCTGGCGCCGGTCGCGGACGCGCCGCGGGTGATCCAGGCCGACGACTTGAAGGTCCATTTCCCCATCAAGTCCGGCCTGATGCGACGTGTCGTCGACCACGTGCGTGCGGTCGATGGAATTACCCTAGAGGTGTGCGAGGGGCAGACGGTGGGTGTGGTGGGGGAGTCCGGCTCGGGAAAGACCACTCTGGGTCTCGCGCTCATGCGTCTGATCTCGTCCGACGGTCCCATCGAATTCGACGGCAACGCGATCGAGGGCCTGCGCACGAAGCAGCTGCGCCCGCTGCGACGAGAGATGCAGATCGTCTTCCAAGACCCCTACGGTTCGCTGTCGCCACGCATGTCGATCACCCAGATCATCGCCGAGGGCCTCAAGGTACACGGGATTGGCGCAAATGCGGCAGCGCGCGACGAGATGATCGTCGAGGTAATGCAGGAGGTCGGGCTCGACCCCGACGCCCGCCACCGTTACCCCCACGAGTTCTCCGGTGGCCAGCGTCAGCGGGTCGCGATCGCCCGGGCGCTGGTACTAAAGCCGAAGTTCATCGTTCTCGACGAGCCGACCTCGGCCCTCGACCGTTCGGTCCAGGCCCAGATCATCGACCTGCTGCGCAGCCTGCAAGAGAAGTACAAGATCGCCTACCTGTTCATCAGCCATGACCTAAAGGTCGTACGAGCGATATCGAACCATGTGATCGTCATGCAAAACGGCAAGGTGGTGGAACAGGGCCCGGCGAACGAGATCTTCGTCCGTCCGCGCGAGAACTACACCAAGGCACTGATGGCCGCCGCCTTCG
>PBPM01000097.1 GCA_002724635.1 Rhodospirillaceae bacterium | reverse complement strand
TACAGGTATGGCTCGCGGCTTATGCTTCGGTACCCGCGGCGCCTGGGTCGGCGCCAGCTGGTCAGCCCGCCGAGGCGCCGGAGCCGCTCGCCTTGGCGCAGGCGGCGTCAGACAGCTCATCGCCGAACGCCACGCCACCCGCCAGGAACCGCAAATCGTGCCCGGCGTGGCCCTGCCGCCCGCGCCCGCTGAACCTGCATTCGGGAGCGATGATCTCGCTGAAGAGCCCACGCCCACCGCCGGCAAGCGCGTCGCCCCGCGCGCGCCTAAGCCTAAACCCGGGAAGCGTGCCGAGGCCGCTCGGCAACGCAAGCTCGACCTGCCGGTCCCCGGTGGTGAGTACGAACTGCCGCCGCTCGACCTACTGGAAGAGGCCGACGAGGAGGCCCGCGCCGCCGGCCGCGCCAAGGATGATTCCCTCGAAGCGAACGCCCGGATGCTCGAATCAGTGCTCCAGGACTTCGGCGTAAACGGCGAGATCGTCCAAGTCCGGCCGGGCCCGGTCGTCACCCTGTACGAGCTCGAGCCTGCACCCGGCACCAAGACCAGTCGGGTTATCGGTCTCGCCGACGATATCGCGCGCTCGATGAGCGCCGTGTCGGTTCGCATTGCGGTGGTGCCGGGCCAGAACGTCATCGGGATCGAACTTCCTAACGTGTCGCGCGAGATAGTGTATCTGCGCGAACTCCTCGCCTCGCAGCCCTTCGAGAAGCATGGCGGCGACCTGTCTCTGGCACTCGGCAAGGACATCGGCGGCGAGCCGGTCACGGTCGATCTCGCACGCATGCCCCACCTGTTGATCGCCGGCACCACCGGGTCGGGCAAGTCCGTAGGCGTCAACTCGATGATCGCCTCGCTGCTGTATCGCCTGCGACCCGAGCAGTGCCGCTTCATCATGATCGACCCGAAGATGCTCGAGCTGTCCGTTTATGACGGCATCCCGCACCTCATGGCGCCGGTAGTTACCGACCCGAAGAAGGCAGTCGTGGCCCTGAAATGGATAGTCCGCGAGATGGAGACCCGCTACCGCTCCATGTCCAAGCTCGGCGTGCGCAACGTCGGCGGATACAACCAACGCGTCGAGGAAGCCCGCAAAAAGGGCGAGATCCTATCGCGCAAGGTGCAGACCGGCTTCGACGAAGAGACCGGCAAGCCGGTGTTCGAAGAAGAGCCCCTCGACATGTCGGCGCTGCCCCACATCGTGGTGGTAGTCGACGAGATGGCAGACCTGATGCTGGTCGCCGGAAAGGACGTGGAGGCGGCGATCCAGCGCCTCGCCCAGATGGCGCGTGCGGCCGGCATTCACCTGATCCTTGCCACGCAGCGCCCCTCAGTCGATGTGATCACGGGCACAATCAAGGCGAACCTGCCGACCCGGATCTCGTTCCAGGTCACTACTAAGATTGACAGCCGGACTATCCTCGGCGAGCAGGGTGCAGAACAGCTGCTCGGCCAGGGTGACATGCTCTACATGGCCGGCGGCGGGCGGATCACTCGAGTTCATGGTCCCTTCCTGGCCGACACCGAGGTCGAGGACCTGGTCGCCTTCCTCAAGACTCAGGGCGAGCCCGAGTATATAGACGCTGTCACCGAGGACGAGGCGGCGGCCGACGGCATCCCCGGCTTCGAGTCGAGCGAGGGCAGCGGCAACGAGCTCTACGATCAGGCGGTTGCGCTGGTTGCTCGTGAGCAGAAGGCATCAACCAGCTTCATCCAGCGCCATCTGCGGATCGGCTACAACCGAGCAGCCAATCTCATCGAGCAGATGGAGAATGAAGGCGTAGTCAGCGCGGCCAACCATGTGGGTAAGCGCGAGGTGCTGGTCGGCGATCATAGCGGGTAGGGCGCGGAGCTCACCCGCAAGCTGCCACAAAATCGTCACTCGCCGCGGCGGGCAGCGAGGCCTATTCTTGGCTCATGTTTGATCTGAAACTCCGATCCAGTCTGGCGGCGCTGTTCGTCGCCGCCTGGCTTTCCAGCCCGTCCCAAGCCGCCGACGCCGTCCCAGCCGAGCTCAGCGAGGCCGATCGCGCGGACCTAGCGCGGATCGAGGCATATCTGAACGACCTCACAACCATGGAGAGCCGGTTCCTGCAGTTCTCACCCGAGGGCGTGGCCGAGGGCCGCATCATGCTCGACCGTCCAGGGCGCTTGCGCATCGAGTATGCCCCGCCAGTGCCCGTTCTCATGGTCGCGAGCAGTTTCCTGCTTATGTATCACGACACGTCACTCAAGCAGACGACCTTCCTGCCAGTTAGCGAGACGCCCGCCGCGGTGCTCATCGAGGAGGAGATCAGGCTATCGGGCGATGTGACCGTGACGAAGTTCGAACGCGGCCCCAAAGCCTTCCGGGTCACCCTCGCCAAGACCGCCGCGCCGGCTGGTGGCTCCGTGACCCTGATGTTCGAGGATGCGCCGCTGCGTCTCGCCAAGTGGCGGGTAATCGACGCTCGGGGCACCGCCATCGACGTCGCTCTGCTCGAGCCGCGCTTCGGCGTCGAGTTCGAGAACGCGCGTGAATTGTTTTCGACGGTCGACCCTAACAACGATATCCAATAGATTTCGGCCCTTCCCAGCGAGAGCCCGAACGCAAACCATGCACAAGCCCAACCCCATCCGGCCCCTGATCGGCGTCAACGCCGACGTTCGCGACAACAACGGCATGGATTTTGTCGCCATGGGACTTCAATACGTTACGGCCGTGATCGCGGGCGCAGGCGGCATCCCAGTGATGGTGCCGTCGCTTGGCGACGCGAACGACGGCGGCCAGATCCATGTGGACGAACTGATCAGCCGCCTCGACGGGCTAGTCCTGACCGGCGGCCGGGCCAATGTGGAGCCGCATCACTATCACGGTAAGCCCTTCCGCCCGGACACATTGCGTGATCCGTTGCGCGATTCCACCACCCTTCCACTAGCCCGCAAGTCCATCGCCGCGGGGCTTCCGCTGTTCGGCATCTGCCGCGGGATTCAGGAGATAAACGTCGCACTCGGTGGCTCGCTACACCCCTATCTGTGGGAACTCGACGGGGTCGACGATCACCGCATGCCGCAGACCGACGTGACCGCCAACCGCTTCGCACTCCGTCATTTGGTCAACCTGGAGGCCGGCGGGCTGTTTGCGGAGCTCGCATGCGGCGTGGGCATTGACGACAAAGCGGTCATGGTGAACTCGCTGCACGGTCAGGCAATAGACCGGGTGGCCGACGGGCTCAGGATCGAGGCCGTAAGCGAAGACGGCGTCATTGAGGGCGTCTCTATGCCGGGCAGCCCCGGCTTCGTCGTCGGGGTCCAGTGGCACGCTGAGTACAAGGTCGAGGCCCACGCCTTCAACCGGGCGCTGTTCGAGGCGTTCGGCCATGCCGCACGCCGCCGCACCGAAGCTCGGGCAAGCACGCCCGGCAGGGTCGACGTCACCTGAGCAAGGCCGCGCGCGCATACGGACCGGCACTTTTCCCGCACACCTCGTGACAAGCGGACCCGGCCAGCCTAAATAGACGCCGCAACCGATTCACCAACCACAACAGCTTCGAAAGCGAGAACAGGGATGGATTACGTCATTCCCGCGCCAGAACCGGCCTCCGTCGCCGTCATCGGCCAGACCGCCCGTTTCCCGGTGCGTCGTATATTCTGCGTAGGCCGCAACTATGTAGCCCACATTCGCGAGATGGGTGGCGACGAGCGCGACCCACCCTTCTATTTCTGCAAGCCCGCCGACGCGATCGTGCCGACGGGCAGCATCATCGACTATCCGCCCCAGACCGAGAACTTTCACTTCGAGATGGAACTCGTGGCGGCGATCGGCACCGGCGGGGCAAACATCGCCGAGGAAGATGCGCTCGACCATGTTTATGGCTATGCGACCGGCCTCGACATGACCCGACGCGACGTCCAGATCGCCCATCGCGAGAAGGGCCGGCCTTGGGACATGGGAAAAGGGTTCGACCAGTCGGCACCCTGCGGCGACATCCACCCCGCCTCGGACACAGGCCATTTCCCCAAGGGCAGCATCTGGCTCAAGGTCAATGGCGATACGAAGCAGAATTCCGATCTCGAACTGATGATCTGGAACCTGCAGGAGACGATCGCCAACTTGTCCGGCATCGTCACCCTCGCAGCGGGCGACCTGATCTATACCGGCACGCCGGACGGCGTCGGCCCAGTGGTCTCCGGCGACAAGATGCTCGGCCATATCGACGGGCTGTCGGACATCGAGATCACGGTCCGCTAGCGCCGCCAGACATGCGGATCGCCACCTGGAATATCAATTCGGTCCGCATGCGGGCCGGGTTGCTCGTGCGTCTCGACGAGATTGCAGCACCCGACGTGGTCTGCCTGCAGGAGACCAAGGTCGTCGACGAGCTTTTCCCCCATAACGCCGTAGCGGATCTATATCCCCACCGCCATGTACGGGGGATGAAGGCCTATAACGGAGTCGCAATCCTGTCGAAGCTTCCCTTCACGGCGACCGGCGGGCGCGACTGGTGCGGGCGCGAGGATGCGCGTCACGTCACGGCAAAGTTCGCCGGCGGGGTCGAGGTGCATAACTTCTACGTCCCAGCCGGCGGCGACGTGCCCGATCCCGGGAAGAACGACAAGTTCGCCCACAAGCTGGACTTTCTGGGCGAAATGGAGGTCTGGCTCAGAGAGATCGCCTCGCCGCGCGCCAAGCGAGTCCTAGTCGGCGACCTTAACATTGCGCCGCTGGAGGCCGACGTCTGGTCACACAAGCAACTCCTCGACGTGGTCAGCCACACGCCGGTGGAGGTGGATGCTTTGGCGCGCGTGCAGGGGGCCCACGACTGGACCGACGCCGTCCGCTACCTAGCCGGTGACAACAAACAGCTGTTCAGCTGGTGGAGCTACCGGGCCAAGGACTGGCGCGCCTCGAACCGCGGTCGCCGACTCGACCATGTCTGGGTCACTCCAGCGCTAAAATCGAAGCTCAAATCGTTCGAGATTTTGCCCGACGCGCGGGACTGGCCTAAATGCTCCGACCATGTGCCGGTCGTGGTCGAGATCGACACCTAGCCAAAGCCTAGGCCGTCACTCGCGCGAAGCCGAAGCCCATCGACACCAGAGGGCCTCAGGGAAAGCGACGGTGATTATGGATGCCCGCTTGCGCGGACACGACAATTCATGGCGTTGGGGTTATCCCCTCCCAGCTCATGAATGCGATGCCCAACCCGCTAATCCAAAAGAGCGCACAAGCAGATTTCAATGATGGTGCCGCGGCCATCAGTCAAGGCGCTGATTTTGATAACCTTCCTCGTTCTATAGCGCTGGTTAATAACGACCCGTCAATTCAACGGCACCCCCAATCGAATATGACTCCTGTCTGCGTGAAGCAGGATTGGAACAAAGTGTCACACTTTGTGGATATGCTTGGCGCGACGCCCTACGACAGATCAACCACCAGATCGAGCAAATTGGAGCATAGTAAAATGAATGAATCTCTTCGTCTGTCCCAGAAAACTAGGAGCGACGGGTTGGCACAAGAACCACTTGTCAGAGATTCTACTGGACCTGCGGAGATCACCACGCAATCAGTCCCATGGATAAAATGCGCACCCGGCTGTCCAGACAAAAAATGAGGCTAAAAAATAAAAATTAATCTTCATGTTCATCGAGATTATATTTCCCAAAAATGTATCCTTCTTTCTCTCTGATTACATGACAACCCATACATTCTCCTGGATAGGTTATTTTTCCTTTATCGTCGATCAACGAGAAATATATTTCTCCTTCTTTTTTTTCAATCGAAAACAAATCGATTAGATCCAAATCACCTGTTGGTGAAACGCTGAAAGCTATCTTCATAAGATAATACTCTTCTGAGTATTTATTCATTTTTTTTTGGAAAACTGTTGCCCACCCATGATCACTGGCGGGGGCGTCAAAAAAACTAGCCGATAGCCTCTTAAAAATATTTCCTTTAAATTTAATTTTTCGGCCATCAATAATTTGAAATTTATATTTTTTGGCCATACGGGAAAAAATGCACTCCTTCACACTAGGCGTGATCGCTTTATCTATCGCCTCCCAGCGCTTAGTAAAATTTTCGTCGTCAATTATCTGATCTATTCTATAGCTTATTTTTTCCTGACTGCATTCAGACGCTATGGCCTCCCAAGAGAGGGAGATGAATAAAAAAAATAGGGGGGCGATATGGACCGCCCCCCTGTAAAATAGTGATCTCACAACCAGTCTGGTTTCCGGATTTTTACATCCGTCCCCTTTGTTAACTTTATAAACTCATCGAAAACCTCTCCTGCATCTCGATACACTTCATGCCTAGCCATTCTCCAGCTGTATTTGATAATTTTGTTAGCTTCTGCGATAGAGTCTTTTGACGCGTCAGAACTAATCCCGGATTTCTCAATCTGCTCCACCGCCGATTTTAGGGCAGTGACAGTTTTATTCTTGCCTGCAAGTGCGGGATTAAAAGATACCAAAACAAGGAATGTGCAAATAAATAAAGAGAATAGGATTCGCATTACTAATACCCCCTTTGTAGGTTTAGGGAACGAGCTATGAGAAAGATATAATATCAAGATGTGGTGCGGATACTAGCGTGAAAAAGGTATGAGACAGCAAGCGAGCCCGCTTTTAGCGCGTAGGGGCCCCGCGTTGACAGCATGGGGGGCACGCCAATTCATGAGCAGGAAAATACCTCGCTGGCGCGCTGCCAGACTACCGCTGGGTGGGCGCGCGTGCGGTTCACCAATTCGGTAACGAATTCGAACATCGCATCGTCCATGTCCGCATGATGCGTCATCAGGCCCGTTGCCTCGCCTGCGTCTGCTCCACCGGTGCGCCGGGCATGCAAATGGGAAACCACTTCGTTGATAATAAAGTCAGAACCCAAGAAGCCGCGCGCGGTCCCGGTCCGCTTGCCCCGCCAATCGATCACGTCGATATGGACATTGTTCTGACGTAGGCCTCGAATGGGCACTTCGCGCGTTCGTGCCCCGATGGTGCTCAATCCGCGAATGCCGATCTCCGGCAGGAAGCGAACAAGATGGGGCGCAATTCGATTCCATGGGGGGACGAGCGCCGGCAGCCGGTTGGCAAATTTCCCGAGCGCTTGGCCGCCCATCGCCAAGTCTGCGACAACATGCTCGGCTGGCCGGCTGTCGTCGAGTTCTATCTTGCGATCCTCGCCGCCAGCGAAGTTCTTGTGAGAGTAGCCATGCTGCAGGACAGCCACCCCGCTCTCGCTCGCCAAACGGTCGCGCAGCCCTGAATCGGCAGCGGCGGGGATCACAGCGAGGGCGACCGGGACATCAAGGCCTTGGCGCATTTGGAGCAGCCGGTCGAGAGCGGGCGTGTGGCGGGCGGCACCATCGTCGCGCCACCATAATGTGGCGGCCCTTTCGGCCGCGCTCCAAGCATCCAGCTCGCCTATTAAGTCAGCCCAAATCGTTTCCGTCATGTCTGTGTCATCCGCGCGACCAAGGCCATGGGCTTGCAAACACTCCCTGCGCGGCGCGGCGCCCACTATCCGGACCATCTGCCTCGTCGCAAGACTAGACGGTTCGGCGCCCGGGAGTAACCCGGATTGGCACAAAAAACATGTCCGTTACGTGCCGGCCAGAGCCAGTTCTGAAAGGGTTTCGTCAAATCAGGACGAGTAGATTTCGGTCGCATTTGCTCACCTCGCGGGTTCACGGACAGACCCGAAACACTCAAGCAGGATCATCGCGCTCTTGCCGCGGCCGCCGAGGCCTTGGCGAGCGGAGGGCGCGAACGGGAAGCGGATGATCGGGCCGCCGGCCGGAACACCGGGCTCGGTTGCGGATATGGCGCCAAGCCCTGTCATTTCCCATCATAGTCCGGTGAATGCCCGCATGGCGGGCACCGCTAGAGGGTGAGCGTCAGCCCCTCGCGTGCCACAACGGTGTTCTCGAACCGGTCCTTCGCCTCGGCCTCGATCTGGGCCATGAAATTGTCGTCATGGGACGGATCGTGGTGGAAAGGCACGAAAGTGTCGACCCCGGCGATCTCCGCCAGCGCCGCACCTTCCTGCCAGGTCGAGTGACCCCAGCCCTCGCGGTCGGAATACTCGTCCTCGGTGTAGGTGGTGTCGTAGATGAAGAGGTCGGCCCCGTCGATCAGCGCCAGGATTGCTGCGTCGTGGGTGCCGGCCACATGCTCGGTGTCAGTGACGTAGGCAATGGCCTTGCCGTCCCGCTCGATCCGGTAGCCGGTGGCGCCGCCGGGATGGTTTAGCGCAGCCGTACGCACCGACGCACCGCAGGAAAGTTCGAACCGGTCGCCCGCCTTAAAGTCCTCTAAGGACTTCGCCGCCACCATTAAATCCATGGGAATTGGGAACAGTGGGTCAGCCATCATCATACACAGGACGTCGTGGATCTTTCGGTCGTCAGCCAGGTGCCCGGCCCATAGGCGCAGTTTCGAGTTCAGGCAGTAGGCTGGGGCGAAGAAAGGTAATCCGACCAAGTGGTCGAGGTGAGTGTGGCTCAGGAGAATGTCGGCGTCGACGCCGGTACCGGATGCGGCCAACGCATTGCCAAGAGGTCGGATGCCCGTGCCGGCGTCCAGAATGATGTGCCCACGTTTCCCATCTGCGCCGCCACCACAGGTAATCTCCACACACGACGTGTTGCCGCCGAATGCAGCAGCGCCGGGGCCCGGGCACGCAATAGAACCGCGCACCCCCCAGAAGGTGACCTCGACCCTGCCACCCGCCATATCTCCTCTTGGATCGGTCATACGAAGCGTCGCCGATATCGGGCGTTATACGTCAACTTAGAATACATCACGCCTAAGACTGTCAGACTTCCGGGACGCTTGGTAGTGCCGGGATGATATATTGCCCTTACTTTGAGGGGCCCTTGTATCGTTGATCCCTCCACGACATCATCCGGCCCCGCCTTCGTTGAGTTTCCAGATCATGTCCAGCCCCGCTACGCAAACCGCCCGCACCAACTGGACTGGCGTGTCCTACGGCATCGTGCTCGGCTTCGTCGCCGCCTACTTCCAGTTCAAGGTGCCGCCCGTCCTGCCGGTGATGTTCGACCTCTACGCCTACGACACCATGATCGCGGGCGGTTTCATGTCGATCTTCGCCGTCGCCGGTATGCTGATCAGCGTGCGCATCGGCCGCGCCATCCGGCGCGACGGCGCCCAGCGCTACCTGATGGTGGCCTTCGCACTAATGCTCGCTGGGACTGCGCTGGGACTGGCGTTCCCGGACTCAGGGACAGTGATGCTGGCCTCGCGGCTGATCGAGGGGTTCGGCGCCGCTGTACTCGCCGTCTGCATGCCGGCCTTCGCTAACATGTGCGCAGGGCCGCGGCACCTGTCCATCGTCATCGCCGCTCAGGCCACCTGGATTCCCGTCGGCCAGCTAGTCGCCAACCTGGTCGCCCAGCCCTCGGTCGCGGTGGACTTCTGGCAGCCCGTCTGGTGGTTCGGCGCGGCAGCCGCCCTAGGCGTGGCGCTTTGGACCTGGTGGATCATAAGGCATGGTAGCGTGCCGGGCGTGGCCCAGGTCGCGGTAACGGCTTCGTCGGACACAAAGGTCGGCACCGATAGGGCATCCGACGACCCGCTGAAGCCAATCGAGATCCGTGCCCTATGGTTAGCGGCGGTGCTATTCTTCCTTTGGCAGGCCCAGTTCATGGGCTACTTCACCTGGCTGCCAGTTTACTTGGTAGACGTTCGCGACTTCACCGCCGACAGCGCGGTCCAGCTCAATCAGATTCCCGTGGTGGTGCTGCTGGTCTTCTCGCTGATCGGCGGGATAATCCTGAAAACCGGGGTCGGGGTGATCAAGCTGCTAACTTTCGCGCTCGCGCTTCAGGCGTTCGGATGGGCGATGATCCCGTTCGCGGACAACGCGTTGATCGGCTTGTCCAGTCTCGTCGTATGGGGCATCGCCGCGGGGCTTACCCCCACCTCGCTATGGGCACTGCCGTCAACCCTGATCGGCGGCCACCGGGCCGGCACCGACGCCTTCGCGGTTGTGCTAAGCGGACGCTACTTGGGGATTCTCGCCGGGCCGCTAATCGCCGCGGGCATGTTCGAGGTGACCGGCAACTGGATCACCGTCGCCTACACCTTCGTCGCGATCGCCGGCGCGACAATCGTCGGTACTGTCTGTCTAGGCGTACGCATACGCGCTATTCGGGCCGCGGAAACGCGTGAAGGCCGGGCCTCTTAGTAGGCCCAGCATGAAAAGTAATGGGGCGTTTGGGCCGGAGTAACAACTCCTGATACACCGTTTTCACGATGCGTTGAATGGGCCGCATACTGAGCCTGTCGAGGCATGAGGACCTCGACGAGCCTAGGGCGAGGGCTTCAGGAGCTATCGGCTAGGGAACCAGTCGGTAGCCACCAGGCTCGGTCACCAGCAGTCGCGCGTTAGGCGGGTCGGCTTCGATCTTCTGTCGCAGGCGGTAAACATGGGTTTCGAGCGTGTGGGTCGCGACCCCAGCGTTGTAACCCCAGACCTCACCCAGAAGCGTATCACGGCTCACCACATTGTCGCCGGCCCGGTACAGATACTTGAGGATCTCTGTCTCCTTCTCGGTAAGCCGCACCTTGCGCGCTTCGCCGTCGGCCAAAATCTTCTGCGCCGGGTGGAACGAGTACGGGCCGATTGCAAAGACCGCACCCTCGCTCTGCTCATGTTGGCGGAGTTGGGCGCGCAGGCGCGCTAGCAGCACGTTCAGCCGGAAGGGCTTGGCAATATAGTCGTTGGCGCCCGCATCGAGGCCAAGAATCTGGTCAGAATCCTTGTTGTCGCGGGTCAACATTATTATCGGCGCATTGACGCCATTGCGGCGCATCATGCGGCAGACCTCATGCCCATCCATGTCGGGCAGGCCCGCGTCCAGCAGGATCGCATCGAAATACTCGTCCTTGGAAACCTCGAGCGCGGCGGCGGCACTGGAAACCTCGGTCGTCGCGAACTCATCATGCAGGCACAGCTGCTCGGACAGGGAGTCGCGCAGCGCATCATCGCCGTCGATCAGCAGGATTTTCTTGCCTGCCGAAGGCTTGGTTTTATTCGGGTTTGTCATCGCCAAACTCGCCACCGTTATGCGCTCACCTGAACACCGCGCCAGAAAGCGACATGGTCGCGGATATTCGCCGCAGCTTCTTCGGGCTCTGCATAATACCATGCGGCGTCCGCGTTGACCTCGCCGTCGACCATGACCGACAGGTAGTTTGCCGCCCCCTTCCAAGAGTAGTCCGTGGTCGTCTCACTCTCGTTGAGATACTCGCGGTTGAGCGCATCCATGGTGAAATAGATATTCCCATCGACTGTCTCATATGTCTCACTGTCGGCGAGTACGGCATTATTCCAGACTGCTTTTCCCACAACAGCTTCCTTGCAGATTTTATTAGAAGTGGCGTCGCGCAACGGGTTTGCAAGGCCAATTTCCGACTTTCGCGGGCGATCACATTCGAGCGAGAGATGCACGCAAACAGTCATGCCTCTCATGGTTCAAGACATGATTTGCCCTCGTATTGCCGCTCGCGGATGGTTGGCGCATATTTCGAATCATAGAAATAGCCTCCGGTTGACCACACGCCCATGCAGCAACTCCCCCAAACCCTCCAACCCGTCGAGCGCGCGATCTCGGACCTACGACGCGGCGCGACGATTGTGCTGCGCGGGGTTAATCAGGCACTTCTCGTCCACCCGGCCGAAGGGGCAAGCGCATCCCAGCTCGCGCGTCTGTCGGGGCTCACCAAGTCTAGCCCTTCCTTGCTACTCACCGGACGACGCGCCGCGATCTTGGGCCTAATCGAAAAACCCGACGGCGCGGTACGGATGACGCTCGCCGACGGTATCACCGCCAAGACGGTGCGCATGATGGCCGACCCGGCCGGACCCCAGTCCGACGAGCAGGTGCCCGCGATCTCTATCTCCCAGATTGACCCGACGACCCGGCCGGGCGCGAGCGAGACGGGCGCCATCGAACTTCTCAAGCTCGCCGGGCTGCTGCCTGCCGCCGTAGTTGCCACCGTCCCCGACGAACGCCTCGAGTACCTTTCCGCGTGGGCCGAGACCCAAGCCCTGCTCACGGTCGAACTCGAGCATGTGCGAAACTATCAGGAGATCGAGGCCCGCACGCTTCAGCGGGTCGGCGCGGCACGCGTGCCGCTGGGCGAGGCGGACGATGTTAAAATCGTCGCCTTCCGGCCGTCCGACGGCGGACGCGAGCATCTGGCGATCGTGATCGGCGCGCCCAACACCAGCGCCCCGGTGCTCGTCCGCCTGCACTCAGAATGCTTCACCGGCGATCTACTGGGAAGCCTGCGCTGTGACTGCGGAGACCAGCTGCGCGGGGCCATCGCCGAGATCGTCAAGGCCGGTGGCGGTATAATGCTCTACCTTGCCCAAGAGGGACGTGGCATCGGGCTGGTGAACAAGCTGCGCGCTTACACTCTTCAGGATCAGGGCCTCGACACCATCGATGCCAACGAGCAGCTCGGCTTCGAGGCCGACGAGCGTTTATATCGCCCCGCTGCCGAGATGCTGCGCAAACTCGGCGTCTCATCAGTCCGGCTGATGACCAACAATCCGGACAAGGTGGCGGCCCTCGAGGAGTGGCAGATCGACGTGGTCGAACGGGTCACTCACGCGTTTCCCTCGAACCAGCACAACGAATTCTACCTGGCGACCAAGCAGAGCCGGTCGGGACATTTGTTCTAGCCGCCCAGCAATTCCTGCCGTGCTTGGTGTCGCGCATACAGTTTCAAAGATATTTTTGCCGGCTAACTCACTGATGGTTGATAACAAAAATATCCCTGCGATGGCCCAGCCGTGTGCCGTATCGGGCGTCATGGCTCTGACGCCGAACATCGAACGTAGCGAAGCAGTTTTTAATTCTAACGACCCCGCCCTCGCGGTGGGTTGGGATTTGGATACTCTAAACGCTGCCCTGCAGTCCGTCGCCTTCCCTGGGCTGGACCAAGCTACGTCAGGGGTAGGCAGAACCATACTGGGCGCGCTGGCCAACTATGAGGCGATGACCCGGTCCTGCACCACCAATCGCCGGGCCTATCTGCGCAAGGCGCGCGCGCCCAAACTCATGCCATGAAACTAATCGTGACCCCGGCGCCGCAAGGTGTTCATCATAGCGGCACCCTCAAGGCGTTCGGCGAACACCACGCCTGCGCACTCGGCCGGGGCGGCATTACCGCCGGCAAGCGGGAAGGCGACGGTTTCACGCCGCTCGGAAGCTTCCCTCTCCGCGCGATACTTTATCGCGCCGACCGGCTGGAACTGCCGGCAACCCGACTTCCCGCGACACCCATCGCCAAGACCGACGGCTGGTGCGATGACCCGACGGACCCAGTACATTACAATCGGCCAGTCACACTTCCCCATGCCAGTTCCGCCGAGGCCATGTGGCGCGACGACGCCCTCTACGACCTCGTGGTGATCCTGGGGCATAACGACGCGCCGCCGATCCCCGGCCTAGGCAGCGCGATCTTCCTGCACTGCGCGGCCGACGACGAAACCGGGGAGCTCCGCCCAACGGAGGGCTGCGTCGCGCTGCCACGCGCGACGCTGAAGGCTATCGTCCCGCGGCTCACGCCGAAGACGCTGATCGAGATTCGTGCGAGCGCCTAGACCTCTCGCGGGCCAAAGACCCCTGTCCCCACCCGCACATGGGAGGCGCCCAATTCGGCAGCCGACTCGAAGTCAGCGGACATTCCCATGCTCAGACCCGCCAGCCCGTTGCGTGAGGCGATCTCGCCGAGCAGCGCGAAGTGGGGCGGCGCTGGCTCGTCGGCCGGCGGGATGCACATTAGCCCTTCGACCGGCAGTTCAAGCCGCCGGCATTCGGCGATGAGATCATCGGCGCCGACCGGGAGAACGCCTGCCTTCTGAGGCTCCTCGCCCGTATTTACCTGAATGAAACACCGCAGCTGACGGCCTGCGCGATCGAATTCTTTTGCCAGTTTCACAGCGAGCCTAGGTCGGTCTAGGGTCTGGATGACGTCAAACAGCGCCACGGCGTCGCGCACCTTGTTAGTCTGCAGCGGGCCGACTAGGTGTAGCTCCAAGTCGTCGATCACCGTCCTCCGGTTAGCCCAATGGGCCCACGCCTCCTGCACCCGGTTCTCACCGAAGACGCGATGCCCTGCGGTGAGCGCCGCAGCGATGCGTTGGTCCGGCTGGGTCTTAGAGATGGCGACTAGACATACGTCGTCCGGGTCACGCCCCGCGCGCGCTGCGGCACCGGTGATCCGGGCCTGGACTCCATCGAGCCGCCTCGCTATCTCTGCCTCGATCGACATACGGCTCCCTAAACGCCTCAAGCGGCCCTTCTTATTCTGATCCGCGTCGTATTATAAGGGGTATATGGGAAAACGAATCGACACTTTCGCGGACCTGATCTCACCTTTCGGCGAAGAAGAGTTCTTCGCCCGGTATCACGACCGCAAGCCGCTGCACATCCCTGCAACATCGCCCGACAAGCTCGACGACGTCATGACCTGGGAAACGCTAAGCGCGATCCTAAACATGACGGCGATCTGGGGCCCGTCGAGCCTGAAGCTCTATCTCGACACCGAAGCGGTGCCTATAGAGAAATATTGTCGCCAAGCCATCGACCGCAACAACCAGCCGACCATGCAGCCCGACGCCGAGAAGGTGAAGAGCTGGCTGCGGCGCGGCGCGTCGATCGTTGCCAACGACATTGATACGCTGACCCCCGGCCTGATAGCCGCTGCGAGTGCCCTGGAAGACCGCCTCGGCGCGAAGGTGCAAAGCAATCTTTATTGCTCGTGGAAGACCCACCAAGCTTTTCCCACACATTTCGACACCCATGAGGTTTTCGCGCTGCACGTCGCCGGCGAGAAGGTGTGGCGTATCTATGAGGGCCGACTAGAAAACCCGATCGCCAACGACGCGTTCAAAAATGTAGACGAAAAATTCAATGCGGCGCATCGTGGCGAACTGCTGGAAGAGATCACCCTGCGACCGGGCGACATTCTTTATATACCGCGCGGCCAGTATCACGATGCGCTAGCGTCAAGCGAGGGCTGTATCCACCTATCCTTCGGCGTCACCCACCTCATTGGCATCGACGTCATGGCCTTGCTGTTCGAGCACGCCGTCGCCGACGCGGCCATCCGCTCTAACATCCCGCTTAAGGGATCAAACGCGGAAGCGACCCGGACCTGGGTCGAGGCCCTCGTAAACCGAGTCGCCGAAATCGGCAAGGGCGAAACATTTCAGGCCGCTATCCCACCGCTGCACGATGGCTTCCGCTACAATCGGGGCGGCATCGATCTGCCTGGCGACGCACTCGAGGAGAACCGCGAGGACCGGTACGAGGTCTCAGTGAAGACCTTGAAGATCGTGCACCAGAACGGCAAGGCTCTGCTCGAAAGCGCCAAGGGCCAAGTTCCGATACCCAACGACATCGTCGAACCGGTCAGATGGATCGTCGATACCGGGTGCTTCTCCGGCGACGAGTTCGCCGCCGCCTTCCCCGCACTCGACGGTGCTGCGCGCGCCAAGTTGATCCAGGATCTGTCGGCAATGCGGGTGATCGTACCCGCGTAAGCGCCCGGAATCCATGTGCGACTTCTGATTCATCACGCGATTTCAGGTACTTAATAGCCTATTTGGTGTGCCAAAAGCACTTGGATGCCTATAAATTGAAGAATTTCAGTGATTCAAGGAACTTAAGGGCTGTTGTCAATTTGCAACAATCGACAAAATTCGTTGCGAGATAATCACGGATTCCATTGCAACGCCCGGCTTTCCAAGGTTCTATCCACCCTAAGGCTTCGGTCTTGGCGTCTGGTGTCCTCAAAAATGCCGGTCGCCCCGGGGCTGAATCGGGCTCCTAATGGGGCTAATCGCGGACGTAAGTCCATGATATTGGAGGTTGAATTAATGAAGAAAACTCTATTAGCCACTTCGGCTTTGGTGGGGGCTTCGCTTCTCACGGCCCCGGCTTCCGCCGGCACGGTGGGTTCGGCGGACATGATGAATGTCTCCGTCGGCGGCATTATGTGGTTCTCTGCTTACGTTAAGGATGAAGACGTTACTGCTAACCAGAACCGCGGCTACGGCTTCACGGTCAGTGAGTCCGAGGTTTGGGTTAATGCTTCGGGCAAGGCCGATAATGGCATGAGTTACGGTCTTCGGATCGAGCTGAACGGTGGCGCCGCAGATGGCACGGCTGCCGATGAAGCGTCGGTTTTCCTGAGTGGTGATTGGGGCCGCCTCGATTTGGGCGACAACGACGACGCCACGAACAGCATGCAGGTTGGTGCGTGGAACGCGACCAAGGGTGCTGGCGGACCGTTCGGTGGTCTGGGCGACCTGAACACCGTGTTCAACGGCAACGGTACGGACAACCTGATTTCCCGCGCGGATTGGCAGGTTTTCACGACCCAGGATGCCACGAAGGCGACCTACAAGACTCCGAACTTCTCGGGCTTCCAGGTTGGTGTCTCTTGGACACCGGACTCGGGTGAAAGCTCGGGCGGCGCGGCGACTGCTGACTCCGATGCCGACGGTGACTTCGAGAACGTCATGGGCTTGGCCGCCATGTATCGCGGCAAGGTGGGCGACACGAGTGTTGCGGTTTCGGCTGGCTGGGAAACCGGCACTGACGAAGGCGCCACTGGTGCAGAGATTGAGGATCTCGACATCATGGGTATCGGCGCTAGCGTCGGCATGGGCGGCTTCTCAGTCGGTGCCCACTACCGTGACTATGGTGATTCGTTCCTGACCGCCGCCCAGACAGCCGCCGGTGCGGACTCAGGGTCCCAGTGGAGCCTCGGCGTCGGCTATCAGGCCGGCCCATGGGGCATCAGCGCTTGGTACCTGAAGGGTGAAAAGGACAACACCAACACTTCGAACGCCAACGCGCGCGAGACTGAGGTCACGCGTTACGGTATCGGTGCTGGTTACGCTGTGGCCCCGGGCTGGTCACTGCGTGGCGAGCTCACGTTCAATAACATTGACAACGCGACGACAGCCGTCGGTGTCGGTGGTACGACGGATAACGACGGTAAGGGCTTCCTGCTCGTCAACCGTTTCGTCTTCTAAGCTGATCTTCAGCTTGACGAGAGAACAGGGCGGCAGGTATCTGCCGCCCTGTTTTTTTGTTCCCAATTCTCTGCTAATGATTCAGCAGAAAGTTTCAATTCGCCTACGGGCATCCGAGGCCGCCGAATATCGGGTTCAATCATGACCGCCAAACACGCCCCGCGCGTCGTCGTCGTCGCCGCCCTTCTCCTCGTCCTCACCGCATGTGAGAGCATCGTAACCGGGCCCACGGACCCCGACGGTTACATGGACAAGGAAATCAAGAGTGCGGGTAAGCTTTTCGGCGACATCAACCTTTTCGGCGGCGCTGGCGACAGCAACACCAACTCTGGGATAGGGGTCAACGGGTTCCTATGGCGCGCCTCGCTCGACACGCTTTCGTTCCTGCCGCTTTCCTCGGCCGATCCGTTCGGTGGCGTGATCATTACCGACTGGTATACCCCACCCGAGAGTCCAGAGGAGCGGTTCAAGGTCACCGTCTATATCCTCGACCGGGAACTCCGTTCGGACGGCTTGCGTGTTGCTATCTTCCGCCAGAAGCGCAGGGGCAACGCCGAATGGCGCGACGCGAACACTGGCGAGAGTACCACTACCAGCCTCGAGAACGCGATCCTGACCCGCGCCCGCGAGCTGCGCATGTCACAATCGGACGGCTAGCGGCGTCGCGCCCCGTCTGGTTTCTGATTCAGATTCGACGATATCCCGAGCAGGCGCAAGCCGCCTTCTAGGGTGCCGATAAGGTTACCGGCCATGTCCCAACGGTATAACTTTCGCGAAGCTGAGAAGAAATGGCAGGCCGCCTGGAGCAGGAGCGGCACATTTGCTGTTACAGCGGATAGCGACAAACCGAAATACTATGTCCTTGAGATGTTCCCGTATCCGTCGGGCCGCATCCATATGGGGCATCTACGCTGCTATACGCTGGGTGACGTAGTCGCCCGTTATAAGCGCGCTCAGGGCTTCAACGTCCTACACCCGATGGGGTGGGACGCGTTCGGGCTGCCGGCGGAGAATGCAGCAATGGAGAAGGGCGTCCATCCCGCTTCTTGGACCCACGAAAACATCGCGACCATGCGCAAGCAGCTTCAGGCGATGGGGCTATCTATAGACTGGAGCCGGGAATTCGCCACTTGCGATCCCGCTTATTATCGCCACGAACAGGCATTATTCATCGACTTCCTCGATAAGGACCTGGTCTACCGTCAGGACGGATGGGTCAACTGGGATCCCGTCGACAACACGGTTCTGGCAAACGAGCAGGTGATTGACGGCAAGGGTTGGCGCTCAGGCGCCCCGATCGAGCGTCGCCGGCTATCCCAGTGGTTCGGGCGCATCACAGCGTTCAGCGACGAACTCCTCTCCGCCCTCGACACCCTCAACCGCTGGCCGTCCAAGGTGCGCGCCATGCAGGAGAACTGGATCGGCCGCTCGGAGGGCGCCTATATCGAATTCGCCTTCACAAAGCCGCGCGCGCAAGGGCTGCGGGTCTATACGACGCGACCCGACACTATTTTCGGCGCCAGCTTTTGCGCCATCGCCGCCGATCACCCGCTGGCCGAGGAGCTGGCAGCAAAGGATGCCGACGCGGCGGCGTTCATCGAGACGTGTCGCCAGCTCGGCACCAGCGAGGAGG
Source organism: Rhodospirillaceae bacterium (assembly GCA_002724635.1). GTDB lineage: Bacteria > Pseudomonadota > Alphaproteobacteria > UBA6615 > UBA6615 > UBA8079. The sequence goes on along the minus strand of PBPM01000097.1, from coordinate 43,513 downwards.
CTATCCAGACGGCGGATAAGCGTGGCTACGACACCGGCCTGCGGGTCAAACACCCCTTCGCCGAGGGGGTCAAGTTGCCGGTCTACATCGCCAATTTCGTTCTCATGGGCTATGGCACCGGCGCAATCTTTGGCTGTCCCGCGCACGACCAGCGCGATCTCGATTTCGCCCGTGCCTATGATCTGCCAGTGCTTCCGGTGGTTATACCAGACGGAGCCGACCCAGCCGACTTCAATGTTGGCACCGAGGCGTTTACCGACAACGGTAGGCTCGCGAATTCAGACTTCCTCGACGGCCTTGATGTCGACGCCGGCAAACGCGCGGTGATCGACCATCTGGTTACGGCCGGCCAAGGCGAGGGGGCGATCAATTATCGCCTGCGCGACTGGCTAGTCTCGCGCCAGCGCTACTGGGGGTGCCCGATCCCGGTCATCCATTGCACCGATTGCGGCATTGTGCCAGTTCCCAAGGACGAGCTGCCAGTCGTCTTGCCCGATGACATAGAATTCGAATCGCCGGGCAACCCGCTCGATCGACACCCGACCTGGAAGCACGTGGATTGCCCGTCCTGCGGCAAGCCGGCCGAGCGCGATACAGATACGTTCGACACGTTTATGGACTCGTCTTGGTACTTCGCGCGCTTCTGCTCGCCAGAAGCTGAGGTGCCGGTGGCCGCCGCCGAAGGAGATTACTGGCTGCCGGTCGACCAGTATATCGGTGGCATCGAACATGCGATTTTGCACCTGCTCTACTCGCGCTTCTTCATGCGGGCGATGCGCGACACCGGTCACCTCGGCATAGATGAGCCCTTCGCCGGGTTGTTCACTCAGGGCATGATCAACCACGCGACCTACCGCGACGCCGGGGGCGAGTGGCTTGAACCGCAGCGCGTCGTCGAGAATGAGGACGGAAGTTTTGTGCGCGCCGATAACGGCGCGGCGGTTACCGTTGGCCGCATCGAGAAGATGTCGAAGTCTAAGAAGAACACCATCGACCCGACCGACGTGATATCATCATACGGAGCCGACACGGCGCGTTGGTTCATCTTATCGGACAGCCCGCCTGACCGAGACATGGAGTGGACGGATTCCGGCGTTCAGGGCGCCTTTCGGTTCGTGAATCGCGTTGCCAGAATCATCGAGAGTAATCTCGAAAACCTACCACAACCCGATACCACACCGGATGCCGATTGCTCAGCCTCCGCCGAGCTGCGCCGGGCGACTCAACGCGCGATCGCCGGCGTCACCAATGATCTCGAACGATTCCACTACAACCGAGCGGTTGCCCAACTTTACGAGCTGGTCAACACCATCTCGGCGGCGACCAAGGCCGGAGATGTTTCTGGCGCAGTTCTGCGTGAGGCGCTGGAGACTGTCGTGCGGCTAATCGGCCCGATGATGCCGCATCTGGCTGAGGAGATGTGGCATGTGCTCGGACATGATAGACTGCTGTGCGATATGCCTTGGCCCGTCGCGGACCAGTCGCTCCTCGTGTCCGATAATGTGACGCTCGCGATCCAAGTCAATGGGAGGCTGCGCGGCACAGTAGATATCGTCACCGGTGCAGATCAAGATTCTGCGGTGAGCGCCGCACGCGCCGTTCAGAATGTGGCAGAATCGATTGGCGACAAGGAGGTTCGCAAGGTGATCCATGTGCCGGACAAGCTGGTGAATTTCGTTGTCTAGGCTTCGCACCGTCTTTGTTTTTACCCTGCTAGGGCTGGCCGCATGCGGTTTCGAGCCGCTGTATGGCACGAAGGAACGGGGCGCCGAGACAGAGGCGCTGCTCAGTCAGATCGCCGTACCGCCGATCGCGGACCGATTGGGTCAGCTCGTCCGGACCGAGCTGACCAACCGGCTCAATCCGCGGCCAGCACCTGCAGCACGTTTCAGCGTTTCCGTCACGCTGACCGAATCCAGCCAGGGTCTCGCGGTGCGGCGGGATGCCAGCGCAACGCGCGCAAACATGATCATCGATGCCAGCTTTAGCCTAGCGGCAATCTCTGGTGGGGAAGCCCTGCTCACCGGCGAGATACGTTCCATCAACGGCTACGATATTCTGACATCGGACTTCGCGACGCTCGCCGCCGAGAAGGACGCGCGTCGGCGCGGGGCGCGCGACGTCGCCGACGCGATCGTCGACCGCCTATCGATCTATATGGCACGGCTCGCGAATCAGAGCCCGGCGCCAGCACAGCGATGAAGATATCGGCCGGCCGCGTCGCAGGCTTTGCTGCAAACCCGGACCCCGCGGTTTCCGCCATCCTGGTGTACGGGCCGAATTCCGGACTGGTGCGCGAGTATTGCAATGGTATGGCGACCAGAATCCTCGAAGATCCGAATGACCCGTTCCAATCGATAGAGCTTACCAGCGCCATAATCAACGAAACCCCGACGCGCCTAGTGGACGAGCTCCTCGCGCTGTCGTTCGGCGGCGGCCGGCGCTTGGTCATGGTCCGTGACGCAGCCGACGGAATCACGAAGAGCCTCGAAAGCGCGCTCGACGCCGGCGCCAAAAGCGGCATGAACGCCGTGGCGCTGATCGAGGCCGGCGCGCTTACGGCACGCTCAAGCCTCAGAAAGCTCTGCGAAAAGCGCGACGACTGTGCCGCACTGCCCTGTTATGCCGACGACGAGGAATCGCGCGCGCGCCTTGCGCGCGGACTATTGAAGGAGGCCGGAATAGGCATTGAGCCGGACGCGCTAAGAACGCTGACGGGCCTCCTCGGCGAGGACCGCCTCTCCAACCGGCGAGAAATCGAGAAGCTGGTGCTGTATGTAGGGCCCGATCAGACGGTCGGAGAGGCGGATATCCTTGCGACGGTCGGGGATATCAGCGCAACAACCATGGATGCAACCGTTTTCGCGGCGGCGGGGGGGGATATCGGCACTCTCGACAGTGCGATCGAGCACCTCTGGGCCGAGGGCGGCGAGCCGATCGGCCTGATCCGGGCCACCCAGCGGCATTTCCAGCGGTTGCACCGCGTGGCGAGCCAGATGGAATCAGGCGCCCGCTACGAAGAAGCCGCGAAAAAACTGCGACCCCCGGTTTTCTGGAAACAGTCGGGCCCGTTTCAACATCAGGCGCACTCCTGGTCGCGCGGCCAGCTCGAGCTCGCGCTTTTGCGCCTAGGCGAGGCTGAACTCATCCTAAAGACGACGGGCACGCCGGCACATGCAGCATGTGGCCGAACGCTATACGCAATCGCCAGCATGAAGCGCAGATAGGCTCACAAGCCATTGAAATAAAACGAGGTTATTTTTCGTTCGGCCGATTGATCCTGCGTAGCACGTCATCGAGCTGGTCAAAGTTTCGGAACTCGATCGCGAGAACGCCGACACCGGAATCCTCCTCCCCCTTCAGGTCGATTGAGACCTTCAGCCCCAAGACATCGGACAGGTCGCGCTCAAGCGCCAAAGTATCGGCGCTCTTGATAGGCACCCTTTTCTTGCTTTTCAGCCTCTTCGCGGCAACCTTGCTGACCTTCACCTCGATGTCACGAACGGTCATGCCCTCGGCGGCGATCTGCCGGGCCAACGCAATCGCGTCATCACGCCCGACGAGCGCACGCGCATGACCGGCGGTGAGCTTGCCGCGATCGACCATTTGGCGAACCTCTTCCGGCAGGGTCAGCAGCCGCAGGATATTGGCAATGTGGCTGCGGCTCTTGCCGATGGCCTTGGCGAGCGCCTCTTGGGTGTGATTGAAATGGCCCATCAGCCGCTGATAGCCCTCTGCCTCTTCGATCGGCGAGAGATCCGCGCGCTGAATATTCTCGATGAGCGCGACCTCGAGAGCGGCCTGGTCGTCCAGCTCGCGAATGATCACCGGCACTTCGTGCAGCTGAGCACGTTGTGCGGCGCGCCAGCGGCGTTCGCCAGCAATTATCTCGTACAATTCATCCTCGACCGGATCGCGCCGAACCAAAATTGGCTGAAGGATTCCCTTTTCACGGATTGAGTCGACCAGCGACTTCAGTTCAGACTCGTCGAAGTTTGTGCGCGGCTGGAAGCGGCCGGGATGCAGTTGCTCGATGGGTAGTTCGCGGGTGGGCCTCGCCCGCCCCAACTCCTGATGGTCCTTACCGTCGTCGCCGAGCAGCGCGGAGAGGCCGCGCCCGAGCCGCGGCCGGGAGCCAATCTCGCTCATTCCGCCGCCTCCCCGATAGGTACCGCGCCCTCCCGGCGCAGGAGCTCTGCGGCGAGGCGCGCATAGGCTTGGGCGCCGGCGCAGTTGAGGTCATAGACCAGAGCAGGTTTGCCGAAGGACGGCGCTTCTGAAAGCCTTACATTGCGAGGAATGACGGTCCGATAGACCCGGTCCCGAAAGTAGGCGCGAACATCTGCCTCGACCGAGCAGCACAGATTGTTGCGGCTGTCATGCATAGTGAGGACGATGCCATGTATATCCAGCCTTTCGTTATAGGCGCGGCGGATCCGTTCGATCGACCTCATCAATCGACTCATGCCCTCGAGCGCGAAATATTCGCATTGCAGCGGAACCAGAACGGAATCCGCCGCGACCAGCGCGTTGATGGTGAGCAAACCGAGAGCCGGCGGACAGTCAATCAGCACGTAGTCGTACTTGCCGAGGACCGGCGAAAGCATCTCGCGGAGCATGGACACCCGGTTGGGAATATCGATCAGCTCGATCTCTGCGCCCGCGAGGTCGGCCGACGCGGGCGCCACGTCGAGGCCCGGGACCTCTGTTGCGCAGATAATGTCGCCCAAGCATCCGCCGCCGATCAGCGCGTCGTACACATCTGTTTTATATTCTGAAACACCTAGGCCCGTTGACGCGTTTCCCTGAGGATCGAGGTCGACGACCAGAACGCTCTTCCCGCACGCGGCAAGACCAGTCGCAAGGTTGATCGCGGTCGTTGTTTTGCCGACACCGCCCTTCTGGTTGGCGACGGCGATGGTCCGCGCGCGCCGCGCGCGCGCCGGCCCCTCCGACACGAGAGGCTCGGTGACAATAAGGTCAGCGATGTTGTGATCAGACACGTGACAGGTTCCTTATCTGAAGCACTGCACCTTGGCAGTCTGAGAGGCTCTGATGCCGTTCAAGATCCATCTTCCAGAATTCGTTCGCGTCGGTCAATTCGGCTTCGTGGCGGGCGCCCTTTAAAAAAAGGCAAGATCCATCGGCCTTCAAACGCGGCTCAGCGTATTCGAGGAGCTTCGGCAGCGGCGCGAGCGCTCGCGCCGTGACCAAATCAAAAGTTAGCTCGCCCCCGAGATCCTCCAGTCGCCCCTCGAAAATCTCCGCCGGCGAACTCGTCAGGCGGCAGACCTCGCGGAGGAACGCGCATTTCCGGGCATCAGATTCGGCCAGAACCACGGCCGCGCCGGTGACGATCGAGACGACCAACCCCGGAAACCCGGCGCCGCTGCCCATGTCGAGAACCCTCGCATCGGCCCGGACCCACCGCGCGAGCTGTGCCTAATCAAGAAAGTGCCGGCGCCACAGGTCGGCCAAGGAATTATTCGAGACGAGGTTGATCCGTGCCTGCCAGGTTCGCAAGGCATCAGCATAGATGCTCAACCGCTCAACGGCATCCCGACCCAATGTTTCACGTGAAACATCGAGGGCCGAGGCAAAAACCTCGGCGCTCATTGCCGCACCGAAGGGGACGATTGAGTGCATGGACACCCTATAGCAAGCGTGACGATTTCCACCAATACAATATATTGGGGGCCGACTTTAATCGAGAGCTACGCTGCGCGATTCCTACGCTTTATATACCGAAGCAGCAGCACCAGCGCGGCCGGGGTCACCCCTGGAACCCGTCCGGCCTGACCGAGGGTCTCCGGCCGCAGGCGTGCGAGCTTCTCAGAGACTTCGTTCGACAGCCCGCTCACCGCGCTGTAGTCCAGATCGGACGGAATTCGCATCGCCTCATCGCGCCGATACGCCTCAATGTCGGCCACCTGGCGATCAAGATAGCGGGCATACTTAGCCTCAATCTCCATGGTCGCACGAATCCTCTCGTCGATCATGGCGAGCTCAGGCCAGAGGCCGACCACGGCCTCAAAGTCGATGTTCGGCATTGTCAGGAGATCGAACGCGCTCCGACGAACGCCGTCCCGATTAACCCGTATGCCCTGCTCAGCAAGGGCGTTGGGCGTCGCGTTCAGCGCCTCCAGCCGGCCACGCGCCGCCGCCAGCGCGGCCGCCTTGCGCTCGAAGCTCGAGGCACGCGCTGACCCGACACAGCCCAGCGCGACGCCCAGACGGGTCAGCCGCTGGTCGGCATTGTCGGCTCGCAGAAGCAGCCGGTACTCGGCACGGGATGTAAACATGCGATAGGGCTCATCGGCCCCGCGGGTCACCAAGTCGTCGATCATCACGCCTATATAGGAGGAGGCACGGTCCGGGCGGAACCGCTCCTGCGAGCCCGATGCGCGCAATGCTGCGTTAACCCCGGCCACGAGCCCCTGTCCAGCGGCCTCCTCATACCCGGTAGTACCGTTGATCTGGCCCGCTAGGAAAAGCCCGGGAATCCGAGCCGTTTCCAAAGTAGTAGCAAGTTCCCGAGGATCCACGAAGTCATATTCGATGGCGTAGCCAGGCCTTATGACGTCAGCCTTCTCGAGGCCAGGGATCGTCTTCAGCATCTTCAGCTGGATGTCCTCGGGGAGGGAGGTCGAGATCCCGTTCGGGTAGACCGTGTGATCGTCGAGCCCTTCGGGCTCGAGGAATATCTGGTGACGGGCCTTGTCGGCGAACCGGACGACCTTGTCCTCGATCGACGGGCAGTACCGCGGGCCACCGCTTTCGATCTGCCCGGAGTAGATCGGCGCCTGATCGAGGTTTTCTCGAATCAAAGCATGTGTATCCGGGCTCGTATGGGTGATGTGGCAGTCGACCTGCGGCGTCATGATTGCATCGGTCATGTAGGAGAAGGGGGCAGGGGGGTCGTCGCCGGGTTGCCGGTCGAGCCCAGACCAGTCGATGCTGCGCCCGTCCAGCCGCGGCGGCGTGCCCGTCTTGAGCCGCCCCAGGGCGAAGCCAGCGCTGTAGAGCATCTCTGACAGGCCGAGGGACGGGGCCTCGCCGAAACGCCCCGCAGGCTGCTGCTTATCGCCAATATGAATGACCCCGCGCAGAAATGTCCCGGTAGTCAGCACCACGCCGCCGGAATTGATCCGCCGGCCATCCTCGAGCACAACACCGCATGCGGCTCCGCTACGATCGATCACGAGGTCGTTCACGGCAACGCCGAGAATGTTGAGATTGTCCTGCTGCAACAGCAGATCCTGCACCGCCTCCCGATAGAGCCTGCGGTCGGCCTGAGCGCGCGGACCCCAGACGGCCGGTCCCTTGGTTCGGTTGAGCATACGGAACTGGATGCCGCCGCGATCGATCGCCCGCCCCATAATTCCATCCAGCGCATCGACCTCGCGCACGAGGTGGCCCTTGCCGAGCCCACCGATGGCCGGGTTGCAGGACATCTCGCCGATGGTTTCAGTCCGGTTGGTGACCAAGAGCGTGCGCGCGCCGATGCGAGCCGACGCCGCGGCAGCCTCACAGCCAGCATGGCCGCCGCCGATGACGACCACGTCATAGGGATAGGCGGTGTCGGTGATGGAGCTCATCGCGCGGGCTATTTAGGCGCTGGCGCCGGGCATGTCAAAGTATCGTTGCGCCGGCCGAAATTAGTGCCAGCTAAGGCCACGGAATCCCTATGTTTCACGTGGAACAATCCCGCGGGGCCGACATGCAGCGAGTTACTTTCCGATACAGAAATCGCGAAAAACGGTATCGAGAACCTCGTCGATATCCACCCGTCCGGTGATCCGGCCTAGTGCGCGCAGCGCCACCCGCACATCCTCCGCCGCCAATTCCGGAAAAGCCGCATCGGCCACATGGCCGAGCGCATCACGCGCATCGGTCAGCGAATCGCGGTGCCGCCTGCGGGTCGGCAGGGCCCCCTCCGAATCGGCGAGGCTGTTTCGCACGGCATCGCTCAGTCGCGCGAGGAGCGTATCGAGACCCTCGCCGGTGGCAGCCGAAATCGGGAAAGGTGAGCACCCTTCGAGCTCCACGGGCGGAACATAGGCTGCATTGAGAAGGTCCGTCTTGTTCGCCACCACGATACAATCGCCGGTGATCAGCCCGCGCACACGCTCCGGTATCTCTGGTTCACTCGCATCGAGGACGACCAGGCGCAGCGCGGCGTCGGACGCGCGCTGCTCGGCCCGGCGCACACCCTCGGCCTCGATGCCGTCGGCAGCTGCGCGAATGCCCGCCGTATCGGACAAGGTGACCGCGAAGCCGCCGAGGTTGAGTTGCACCTCGATGACATCGCGGGTGGTTCCGGCTGTCTCGGAGACGATGGCTACGTCACTGTTTGATAGGTTGTTGATAATACTAGACTTTCCGACGTTCGGCGCTCCCAGGATCACGATCGGGAAGCCGGTGCGGATGCGCTCGCCCCGGGCCGCAGATCGCAGGTGCTCGGTGATCTCGCCACGAAGGGCGGCGATGTTCGCGTTGGTCTCATCACGCAGCCCGTCAGGCAGCTCCTCATCGGAGAAGTCGATTTCAGCCTCGACACACCCCATCAGTTCGACCAGGCGGGCCCGCCAGCCTTCATAGAGGTCGGCCAGCGTCCCGTCATACTGGCGCAGCGCCAGGCGACGCTGGGCATCGGTCTGGGCAGCCACGAGGTCGGCCAAACCCTCCGCGGCCGTCAGATCCAGCTTACCGTTCTCGAAGGCGCGGCGTGTGAACTCCCCCGGTTCCGCCAATCGCGCCCGGCCCGTCCCCCCAATCGCCGAAAAAAGCGCGTCGAGGACCGCGGGACCGCCGTGAACGTGAAGCTCCGCCACGTCCTCGCCTGTAAAGCTGCCCGGGGCGGGAAAGCGCAACACGATTGCGCGGTCAATCAGTTTGCCGTCCGCAACAATCCTGTGCAAATCGGCGCGGCGCGGCACCGGCAGCGGGTCCACGCCCAAGTCCGCCAGAAGCGCGTCCGCATCGGGGCCTGATAAGCGCACCACCGCGACGCCGGCCTGCCCGGCACCGCTCGACAGAGCGTAAATCGTATCGCCGGACACGGGCGTCGCTTACTTCTTCGCGCCGGGATTGGCCATCGAGGCCCAGAAGGCGTTCTGAAACTTCTCCCAACCGTCACTGCCAGCGGGTCCACCGTCTGGCATCCACGCCCTAAACAGGCTTTGGGGATCCATCGCCGACATCGTATCCATGGCCTTGCGCTGCCACTCCTCAACCACGGCCTGCTGGGCCGCCGAGACATCCGGTAGCCCCATGAAGGCGCGCGCCTCTTCGGGGGTACAGTCGATATCGATCGTGACTTTCATTTCATCCCTCCGCGTGCGGCTTGCCTATCCATCCGGCGCGCCGACATTGTAGGTTTCTGTCCCGCCCCAAGTCCCCAGAGCCCGCCCCATGTCCGAGACCGTTTCCGAGAACCTGCTGGCGAACGAGACCAGTCCATATCTTCTGCAACACGCGGACAATCCCGTCCACTGGTATCCGTGGGGCGAAGTGGCGCTGGCCCGCGCCCAAGCGGAACAGAAACCGATCCTGCTGTCGATCGGCTATGCCGCATGCCACTGGTGCCATGTGATGGCCCATGAAAGTTTCGAGGACGACGCCACGGCCGAGGTGATGAACCGGCTGTTCGTCAACATCAAGGTCGACCGAGAGGAGCGCCCCGATCTCGACGCCATCTACCAGGGGGCGCTGGGGCTGATGGGCCAGCAGGGCGGCTGGCCGCTGACCATGTTCTGCACGCCGGAAGGCAAGCCCTTCTGGGGCGGGACGTATTTTCCCCCTCGTGCGGGCTTCGGCCGCCCGGGTTTCCCGGATCTGCTCGAGCATATCGACAAGATCTACCGCACCGAGCAGGAAAAGATACAGTCGAATACGGGCGCGATTCTGGGTGCGCTCGGCGACATGGCGCAGCCGAAACCGGGCGCCACCCCGGCGCCCGAGGACATCGCCGCGCTGGCCAACCTGATGGCAGACGAGGTGGACCCCCACAACGGCGGCTTCGGCACCGCGCCGAAGTTCCCTCAATGCGGCGTGCTGCAGCTCATCTGGACCCACGGCAGCGAGCTCGCCCGCGCCAACGTGACGCTTACCCTCGACCGCATGGCCCAAGGCGGAATCTACGACCATCTTGGCGGCGGCTTCGCCCGCTATTCGACCGATGCGGCCTGGCTGGTGCCCCATTTCGAGAAGATGCTTTACGACAACGCCCAGCTGCTTACCCTCTACGCTCAAGCGTGGCGGCACACCCGCAGCCCCCTCTATAAGCAGCGGGCGGAAGAGACGGTGGGTTGGTTGCTACGTGAAATGACCCACCCCGACGGCGGCTTCTATTCCACCCTCGACGCCGATTCCGAGGGGGTCGAGGGCAAGTTCTATGTATGGAACGAAGCCGAGGTCGACGCCGTGCTAGGCGAGGACGCGGCCGCCTTCAAGGACACCTACGACGTGCAGCCCGACGGCAACTGGGACGGCCACACTATTCTCAACCGCTCGCGCGACCCCGAGCTAAAGGACGAGGCCACCGAGGCCCGGCTAGCGGCCGCCCGCGAGAAACTATTCGCCGCCCGCGCGGCACGCATCCGGCCCGCTCTGGACGACAAAATACTGACCGACTGGAACGGGCTCATGATCGCGGCCCTGGTCGAGGCAGCAATGACCTTCGCCCGGCCCGACTGGCTCGACGCTGCGGCCAACGCCTATCGGTTCGTCCGCAAGCGCCTGAGCAACGATAACTCCGGCGGCATGATTGAACTGTCGCACAGCTGGCGGGAAGGGCGCGCGTGCCACCGAGCCACACTCGACGACTATGCCGCGCTGATGACCGGCGCACTCGCGCTGCATGAGGCCTCCGGCGACCCGGCGACCCTTGACGACGCACGTGCGCTCGCGGCCTGTGTCGAAGCGCATTTCGCGTCACTCGACGGACCGTATTTCTTCACCTCCGACCTCGCGCGTGACGTGATCACCCGCACCCGCACCGGCTTCGACAACGCGACCCCTGCCGGCAATGGACTGCTTGCCGTCGCCTGTACACGGCTGTTTTTCCTAACCGGTACGGTGGAGTATCGCGACCGGGCAACACGCATCATCGAGGGCTTCGCCGGCGAACTGCGCGACAATGCCTTCGGATACGGCACCCTGCTCCGGGCCGCGGGCCTGCTGGCCGCCGCGGTCCAAGTGGTTATCATCGGCGCCCCCGAGGCACGCGACACCCAGCGGCTCCAGCGCAACGCCTATCGTGGGTCCGTGCCCGACCGCATCGTGTCGGTCATCGCGCCCGGAGGCGCACTGCACGCGAGCCACCCGGCCGCCGGCAAGACCCAGGTCGATGGCAAGGCCACCGCCTATGTCTGCCGCGGGCCGGTCTGCTCGCTGCCGATCAACGATGCCGACGCGCTCGTGGCCGAGCTCGCGCAATGACCGCCGACTGCGTCGTCACCACCCCGGTCGGCCGGGTGCGAATCGTGGAGGATGCGGGCGCGATCGCCATCCTCGCTTGGTCCGACGCACCTGTCTCCCGCCCCACCACCTCGCTGCTGCACAACGCCGCCGAGCAGCTGAACACTTATTTCGCCGGACACCGCACCGCGTTCGAACTACCGCTGGCGCCTGCGGGCACCGCGCATCAGAAGAAGGTCTGGGCCGCGATGTGCGCGATCCCGTTCGGGGCCGTGCGCACCTATGGCGGCCTAGCCGCGAAGATCGGCTCGTCGGCGCGTGCTGTCGGCACGGCGTGCGGCAAAAATCCGATCCCGATCATCGTGCCCTGTCACCGCATCATCGCGGCCGGCAACAGCATCGGCGGCTACTCCGGGCGCGGCGGCGTGGTCACCAAACGGGCGTTGCTAAACCTCGAGGGAGCGTATCACAACAAGCAGTCCAGCCTCGATCTTGAAGCGCCCGAAGCGGGCCGATAGGGTCGCAACCAACGAACACGCATTTCAGGGGGAAGCCACATGGTCCACGCAATCCGATTCCACGAGGCCGGCGAGCCGGATGTCATGAAATGGGAACAGGTCGAGGTTGGTGATCCCGGCCCCGGAGAGATCCGGGTCAAGCAGACTGCGGCCGGCCTCAACTTCATCGATATCTATCTCCGTTCGGGCGCGCGCCCGGTGCCCATGCCGAATGGTCTGGGCCTCGAGGGGGCGGGCAAAATCGTCGCCGTGGGCGAGGGGGTGAGCGACCTAGCCGTGGGTGACCGGATCGGCTACGCGGACATGCCGCTGGGTGCCTATGCCGAGGAGCGGGTGATGCCCGCAAAGATTGCCGTCAGGCTGCCAGAGGCGGTCTCCGACGAGCAGGCAGCGGCCATGATGCTCAAGGGCATGACCGTCCAATTTCTGATCAAGTCCTGTTTCTCGGTCCAACGCGGCCAGACCGTGCTATGGCATGCGGCGGCCGGCGGCGTTGGCCTGATCGCATGTCAATGGCTCAACCATCTGGGGGTCACCGTGATCGGCACTGTGGGCAGCGAGGAGAAGGCCGAGCTCGCGAAGGCCCACGGCTGCCATCAAACGATAAACTACAAGGACGAGGATTTCGTCACCCGGGTGAAAGACCTGACCGATGGCGCAGGCGTACCCGTGGTCTATGACTCGGTCGGCAAGGACACCCTCCGCGGCTCCATGGAATGCCTGCAGCGGCGCGGTCACCTGATCAGCTTCGGCAATGCATCGGGTGCACCGCAGCCCGTGGAGCTCGCCGAGCTCTCGGCGCACGGCTCTATCTACGCCGCCCGACCCATGCTGTTCGACTTCACGGCTGAGCGTGACGAACTGCTTGCCTGCGCGGGCGACCTGTTTGACGTGGTAGAATCGGGTGCGGTCAAGATCGAGATCAACCAGCGCTACCCGCTTTCAGAGACCGTCCAGGCTCATAAGGACCTGGTCGCCCGAAAGACCACGGGCTCGACGATCCTGATGGCATAGGCCGGGCATGTTCATGCCTCGGGCCGCATCGGGTGGCTAGTCGGTATCGGCTTCGATGGTCACAAGTTCTGTATTATGTGACACACCTTGGGCTGGAAAATGGGGGAGCGATTTCCTGAAAGAGCAAAGGCAGGTCCAAGACTCGCCCTCAATAAAGCCGATGCGCTGCCACGAAACTACTGATTCATAGTGTCGTAGAAGTCGTTATTGTTCTTGGTCGACTTCATCTTGCCCAGCAGGAACTCCATGCCGTCGACGACCCCCATCGGGTTGAGGATGCGGCGGAGCACCCACATCTTCGACAATGCGTCCTTATCCACGAGGAGCTCTTCCTTGCGGGTGCCGGACTTGGTGATGTCTATCGATGGCCAGACACGCTTGTCCGACAATTTGCGATCGAGGACAATTTCCGAGTTACCGGTTCCCTTGAACTCCTCGAAGATGACCTCATCCATGCGAGATCCGGTCTCGATCAGCGCGGTCGAGATGATGGTCAGCGAGCCACCCTCTTCGATGTTACGCGCCGCGCCGAAGAAGCGCTTCGGTCGCTGCAGCGCGTTGGCGTCGACGCCGCCCGTTAGTACCTTGCCCGACGAGGGGACGACGGTGTTGTAGGCGCGCGCGAGCCGGGTGATCGAATCCAGCAGGATGACCACGTCATGCTTGTGCTCGACCAGCCGCTTGGCCTTAGCAATGACCATCTCCGCGACCTGCACATGTCGCGTCGCCGGTTCGTCGAAGGTCGACGAGATAACCTCGCCACGCACCGTGCGCTGCATGTCGGTCACCTCTTCCGGCCGCTCGTCGATGAGCAGCACGATCAGGTAGATGTCCGGATGATTTGCCATGATCGCCTTTGCGATGTTCTGCATCATCACGGTCTTACCCGTACGCGGCGGCGCCACCAGCAGCGCGCGCTGACCCATTCCAAGCGGCGCGACCATGTCAATCACGCGGCAGGACGGGTCCTTATTCTCCGGATCGTCGATCTCGAGTTGGATCTTCCGCTCCGGATAGAGCGGGGTAAGGTTATCAAAGTTAACCCGGTGGCGGGTGCTGTCGACGTCGTCGAAGTTGACCTGGGCCACCTTGGTCAGAGCGAAGTAGCGCTCGCCATCCTTGGGCGATCGGATCTCACCCTCGACCGTATCGCCAGTGCGCAGCGCAAAGCGGCGAACCTGACTCGGCGAGACATAAATGTCATCGGGGCCCGGCAGGAAGTTTGATTCCGGCGAGCGCAGGAAGCCGAAGCCGTCCTGAAGCACCTCGAGCACGCCGATGCCGGTGATCGGCACCTCGTCCTCGGCTAGCTCTTTGAGAATCGCAAACATCATGTCCTGCGTGCGCAGGTTGCTGGCGCCCTCGATCTCTAGCTCTTCGGCGAAAGTCAGCAGTTCACCGGGGGTTTTCTTCTTCAGGTCTTGGAGTTTGATCGCTTCCATGGCGAGGCCGTTTCTGGTTTGGAAATCTTCGATCCGATGGTCGGAATCGCCGCGCGGCGGCGAGGTATCGGAGAATGATTTTGAAGTTTCGCAACTGCCGCCGCGCAGGCGCCGGTAGTAAACGAAATAATGGGAAGGGAACGCTCTCGCGCGGACGTTTTGCGCGAAATCAATTACGCACTTACTGAGCTGGGCGCGTCAAGTCAATCCTTGTGGCAGAAATGGGTGACAGAAACGGAGCGCCTAGAACGGCCGGGCGATGGCCATTGCAACGATCACAATCAGCAGCAGCGTGGGAACCTCGTTGGCGATCCTGTAGGTCTTCGCCGGGCGCGTATTGGCGTCGTCCCGGAACGCCTGAAACCATTTCGCGAAGACCTGATGAGTGATGGTCATGCCTGCGATCGCTGCGAGCTTAACCCAGATCCAGCCCGCACCCCAGTCGACGACCCCGGGGGTCGCCAGAAGCAGGCCGCCAAATATGAAGGTGGCGCCCATCGCAGGGTTCATAATTACCCGCAAAAGACGCCGCTCCATCAACTTGAAAGTCTCAGAGGTGTCGGACCCCGGCTCGGCGTCGGCATGATAGACGAACAGGCGCGGCAGGTAGAGCATACCCGCCATCCAGGCAATAACCGAAATCACGTGCAGCGACTTGATCCAGGGATAGGCCGCACTTAGAAATGCATCCATCGAACCCGCTGCCGTTCAGGCTGAAGTGCGCGCGGCGGGGCATTTCACCCAATCCGCGGAACACAGCCGCCCGCCCGTTAAATCGGGATCGCCGCTGCACAGATTACAGTCCGCCGCGATGTTTCCGCACACCAGCTCGGCCAGGCCGGCAATAAAGGCTGGCTGGGTGCCCACGGTCGGGACCCTGACATACTCGGACACACCTGCCTTGTCTGCGAGTTCGCGATACTCGATATCGAGTTCGACCAAGGTCTCGGAGTGTTCGGACACGAAGGCGATGGGTACCACGACCACGGTCTTACCGTCCGCACCGGCACGCGCAATTTCGTCTTCAGTGGACGGCCCGATCCACTCCAGTGGCCCGACCCGGCTCTGGTAGCAGCAAAGCCAATCGTGGGAGCCGCCGATCTTCGCCATCACCGCCGCGGCCGTCTGCTCCACCTGCCACTGATAGGGATCGCCGTCGGCGACGATCTTCTTCGGCAATCCGTGCGCGGAGAAAAGAATCCGCACGTCATTGGGCACAGCTGTGCTCAGGTCGAGCGACGCCGAGAGTTGTCCGGCAACCGCGCCCACGAAGCCCGGATCAGTCGGATAACAGCACAGCGCCGTCACGGGAATATCGAGCCGGCGCTTCTTCGCCGCCATCTCCCAGACCCGCATCACCGACCCGACGGTGGTGGTCGAGAACTGCGGATAGAGCGGCAGCAGGACGATCCGATCGGGCGCGGCAGCGATGACCTCGTCCATCACCACGTCGACCATCGGGTTCCAATAGCGCATGGCGACGAAGCATTTGTAAGCGTCCGCCTCGTCGGCATTCAGCACTGCCTCCAATGCATCGGCTTGGGCGCGTGTGTTTTCCAGCAGGGGTGAGCCGCCGCCGAGATGAGCGTAGATCTCCTTCGCGACCGGCGCCCGGCGCTTCGAGATGACCTTCGCAAGCGCCCAGCGGATGGGCGCCGGCGCGCCGATGATCATCGGATCGTTGAACAAGTTGAACAGGAACGGCTGCACGTCCGCAGGGCGGGCGGGCCCGCCGAGATTGTAAAGGATAACAGCAGTGGTCATGGCCTGCCTCGAATCATGACGCAACCCACCTGCGGACGATCTCCGCCAGCCGCTCCACATGGGCCGGCGGGGTGTCCTTATGGATACCGTGGGCTAGGTTGAACACAAAGGGTCCCCCGGCCAACGTATCGAGAATTTCTTTTGCCGCCTCCTCCATTTCCGCGCCGCCTACCATCAGATAAGCGGGATCGAGATTGCCCTGGACTGGACATATCGGCTGGATCTTCGCCGCCGCTTCCGCCGGCGTTATCGCGGCATCGAGCCCCACCGCATCAACACCCGTACCCCGGATATACGCCTCGAGGCGGTCGCCGATCCCGCGCGCGAACCCGATGATCGGAACATCCGGACGCGCCGACTTCACGCCGTCGACTATGAGCGCCGTCGGCGCGATGACCCAGCTGTCGAAATCATTCGCTGGCACCGCACCGGCCCAGGTGTCGAAAACCTGCAGCGCCTGTGCCCCCGCCTCGATCTGCGCGATTAGGTAGTCCGTGGTTGACTCGACCAAGATATCCATTAGCACGGCGAACTCCGCTCGCTCACGCACAGCCCAGCTCTTGATAGCACTGAAGTCTCGGCTGGAACCGCCCTCCACCATGTAGGTTGCGACCGTCCACGGCGCACCGCAAAAACCGATCAGCGCCACATCGTCGGGTAGCCCTGCACGAACCTGTCGGACGGTCTCAAACACCGGGGCCAGATGATCGAGGGTCCTAACCGGATCGAGCTTCGCCAAATCAGCGCCCCCCGTGACCGGCGTGAGAACGGGTCCTGTCCCCTCGACGAAGCCGACCTCCTGACCGATCGCGTCGGGGATTACCAGAATGTCGGAGAACAGAATCGCGGCGTCAGCGTGAAACCGCTCGATTGGCTGAAGGGTCACCCGTGCGGCACGTTCAGGGCTATAGCAAAGATCGAGGAAGCCAGAGGCCTGCTCCCGAATCTCTCGGTATTCCGGGAGATAGCGTCCGGCCTGGCGCATGAACCAGAAGGGCGGGCGGGGACCGGCTACGCCGGAAAGAGCGTCAAGAAACAGGTTGGTCAAGGGATTAAAGGCTGTTGTTGGGGCTGGTTCTGCGGCGGGGCCATGCGAGTGCCGACTATGCCGATCCGGTTATCTTGGCGCATCACAAAAATAAAAAATTAAATGAAGTGAAAATTGAACTGTCGTTGTAGATGTCCGGTGAATCCAATGGATATCTTGCCATTCACAACTCTATCCACTGCTCTTCCCGGTTGTGTATGCGCCTGCTGCAAATGTGTTCATGAAACGGATTCTGGCGTGCTCACAAACATGTTCGTCATGATCCGGCATGTGGATTATCTCCGTAGGGCCGGAGGATGACCATTTTACGAGCCGATGCCATACCGCTTGTTGGAAACTTTGTCCGCTATGGGATGACATGGGGGTGTTCGGACGGCATAAGGTTTAAAAAATTTTGAGCACTGCGCGGCGGTTAGACTTATCCCCGTTGTCATTGTAGTTGCTCCCAGCCGATAGGGTATCCGATGGCCGCAAGTGATGATGTCTTCCACCTGCATATGGTGTCGGATTCGACCGGCGAGACGATCCGATCGGTCTCGCGGGCTTGTCTCGCCCAGTTTTCCGACACAACTTCGGTCGAGCATTTCTGGCCGATGGCGCGCACTCCCAAGGCTATGGATTTGGTGCTTGAGGAGATCGGCGAGAACCCCGGACCGGTGATTTTTACTCTGGTCGATGACAACCTGTGCGAGCAGCTGATCCGTGGATGCCGGCTGCGCAAGGTTCCGTGTATATCGGTCTTGGATCCGGTGATCGCAGCCGTGGGCAACTATCTAGGACAGCAGCCGACCCACCTGGTGGGCGGCCAGCACGCGCTCGACGCCGCCTATTTCAACCGTATTGAAGCAATGGACTGGTCACTGACTCATGACGATGGCCAGCGGACAGAAGAACTGAACGGCTCGGACATCGTGCTCGTTGGAGTATCGCGCACGTCGAAAACGCCGACATGCCTGTATCTGGCCAATCGCGGTATCAAGGCGGCGAATGTGCCCTATGTGCCCGGTGTTCCCTTACCCGACAGTTTGGAGTATCTCACCCACCCGCTGGTAATCGGCCTGACCAATGATCCGAAGCGCCTAGTGGAATTGCGCCGCGCGCGCCTGACGTCCCTCCAAGAGCACGAGGAGACCGATTATGTAGATCCCGAGGTCGTGCGGGCAGAGATCACCGAGGCGCGTCGATACTTCTCGCGCAACAACTGGCCGGTGATCGACGTTACCCGACGGTCAATCGAGGAGACCGCCGCCGCAATCATGACGCTCCACAATCGCCGGCTCGAAGATGTAGAGAAGGACAAGGATGCCTGACGAAATTGGGATGCAGATACCGGGCGGGCGCCAGGTCGTGCTCGCCTCAGGCAGCGCGGTGCGCACCCGGCTGCTGATAGCAGCGGGCGTGCCGCACCTAATTGACCCTGCGGATGTGGACGAAGGGGCGGTGCGCGACCAGCTTTTGGAGGCCAAGGTGCCCCACACGGTGATCGCGGAGACACTAGCCGAACTCAAGGCCCAGACCGTTGCCCCCGCGCATCCTGAAGCGATCGTTCTTGGGGCCGACCAGGTCCTGTCTTGCGAGGATGACCTATTTGACAAACCGAAAGGACGCGATGGCGTACGCGATCACCTGCGGCGGCTCGTAGGCAGGCGTCATACCCTGCATTCCTCGGTTTGCGGTTTGATTGATGGCGAGGTCGCCTGGCACCACACCGAAAGCGCCGACTTGTGTATGCGTACGTTTTCCGAGGGTTTTATCGACCGTTATGTCGCGCTCGCGGGGGACTCGGTCTGCCAGTCGGTCGGAGCATATGAGCTAGAGGGATTCGGAGCGCAGCTGTTCTCGAAGATCGATGGCGACTTCTTTGCCGTCCTTGGTCTCCCTCTCCTGCCGGTGCTGGATTTCCTGCGGCGCGAGAATGTGGTGATGGCATGACGGAAAATACTAAGGTGGGTGTGATGGGCTGGCCGGTGGAGCACTCACTGTCCCCTGTGCTGCACGGGCACTGGCTCGCCCGATATGGCATTACGGGGAGCTATGAGGCGATTCCCGTGACGCCAGACGATCTGCCGGTGGCACTGGCCGGGCTTGCTGAGCAGGGCTTCCTTGGGGTTAACCTTACCGTTCCTCACAAGGAGGCTGCGATGGCACTGGTCGACCGCGTCGACGAGGACGCCCAGCGTATCGGCGCGATCAACACGATCGTGGTGGGCGACGACGGAGCGCTGTCGGCCACGAATACCGACGCCTACGGCCTGATCGAGAATATCCGGGCCAGTGCGCCGGATGCACTGGTAAACCGGTTCGGCGGCCGTGCGGCAGTGATTTTGGGCGCTGGCGGCGCCGCGCGTGCCGCCATGGTCGGACTGGCCGACGCCGGGGTCGAGGAGATCCGCATTGTCAACCGGACATTAGCGCGGGCCGAGGCGCTTGCTGCGCTCGCGGGCATCGCCGGCCTTCGGGTCAGCGCTCACGCCATGAACGACGGACCGGCGGCTCTGGCAGAGGCGGGCATTGTCATCAACACGACCAGTCTGGGCATGATCGGCCAGCCGCCGCTAGAGCTCGATCTTGCAATGTTGCCCGCGGAAGCCGTGGTGAACGATATTGTCTACGCACCCTTGGAGACGGGCCTTCTCGCGGCGGCACGGGCACGGGGGAATACTGTTATCGACGGTCTGGGTATGTTGCTGCACCAGGCGCGCGCTGGCTTCCGTGCTTGGTTCGGGGTCGATGCCGCGGTCGACGAGGATCTGCGTGGTGCGGTGCTGGCTGCGCACGACAATCATGCGCGGGATGTAGCTGCCACATGATCGTTCTCGGCCTGACAGGATCCATCGGGATGGGCAAGTCGTCGTCGGCCGGTATGCTTCGGCACCTAGGTGTGCCGGTGCACGATTCCGATGCGACGGTGCATGGTCTCTTCGCTTTCGATATGGAGCTGCGCACGGCATTGGATGCTCGCTTTCCCGGCGTCGTCGTCGAGGGCGGCGTCGACCGGGCGGCTCTCGGGGCGGCCGTGTTCGGAGACGACCGGTCACGCGCCTCCTTGGAGGCGATTGTGCATCCGCGTGTGCGCGCTGCTGCCGCCGCCTTTGTGCGCAATCACCGGCGCCAGCGCACACCCCTCGTGGTGCTGGATGTTCCGCTCCTCTTCGAGACGGGCAGCGAAGATCGTGTTGACGGTGTGATAGTCGTGTCGGCGCCGGAGTGGCTACAGCGCCGGCGGGTACTCGCCCGGCCAGGGATGACGGTAGAGAAGTTCGATGCCGTCCTCGCCTCCCAGATGCCTGACCAAGAAAAGCGCCGGCGCGCGGACTTTGTCGTAGAGACGGGTGCGGGCAGGGCTTATACTTTCCGCCGATTGAAGCGGATCATTATGGCGGTCTGCGCTGCTGCACGGCTTGGCCCGCCCAGCAGGATTTGAACTGAAGCAGGACGGGCCCGTGCGCGAAGTCATTCTCGACACAGAAACCACCGGGCTGGACCCGGCCAGCAGCCATCGCATCGTGGAGATCGGCTGCGTCGAGGCGCAGCACCACATACCCACCGGCGAGACCTATCACGTCTATATCAACCCCGAGCGCGACATGCCCGAGGATGCATTTAATGTGCACGGACTGAGCGAAGAGTTCCTGGCCCAAAAGCCGGTCTTCGCCGAGGTGGTGGCCGACTTCCTCGAATTCGTTGGCGACGCCCAGCTGGTGATCCACAATGCCGGCTTTGACATGAAATTCATCAATGCCGAGCTCAAGCAATTGGGTTTCCCGGCGCTGCCAATGGAGCGCTCGACCGATACTGTAGCGCTCGCTCGGCGGACCTTTCCGGGGGCACAGGCAAGCCTGGATGCCCTGTGCCGGCGATTCGAAATCGATTTATCGCGGCGCGAGAAGCATGGTGCGCTACTCGATGCCGAATTGTTGGCCGAGGTCTATTTGCAATTGCGCGGCGGCCGCCAACCTGACCTCGCACTGGCCGGGGAGAAAGCGAAGGTGGAGGGCCTTGCGCCGGTCCAGCGCAAAGCGCGTCCTGCCCGCCCTCATGCGCCGAACGCCGAGGAGCTGGCGGCCCATGCGCAGCTGGTCGCGAGCCTAAATGAGCCGATCTGGTCGGCCGGCGACGACTAGAATTACGGTGCCGCTAAACTAGGTGCGGCGTGCGCTAGAGCTCAAACTCGAACTTTTGCTTCTCATCCCCGTCCTTGCCGTCTCCGTTGTCGGGTGCCGTGGCGGCTTCGCCATCTGCGTCGCTCTCCGCGGCCTGCATCTGGGCGACCCGCTGCTGATAGAGCGCCATGAAGTCGACTGGCTGCACAAGGAGCGGCGGAAAACCGCCATCACGCACTGCGTCGGCGACGATCGCCCGAGCGAAGGGGAAGAGCTGGCGTGGTGCCTCGATGTACAAAAGCGGGGGCACATACTCGTCAGGCACCTCGCCGAGGGAGAAAATACCGGCATAGACGATTTCGACGATGAACAGCTGGTCGGACCCGGAGGCGCCCTCGGCCCGAAGGGTTAGCGTCACCTCGAAGGCCTTGTCGGCGATCTGGTCCGCATTGACGTCAATTGCGATCTGGACATTCGGCTCCCCACTCTGATTGCTCAGCGACTGGGGTGCGTTCGGATTCTCAAAGGAGAGGTCTTTTACATACTGGGCGTTGACCATCATCATCGGCGCGCCGCCGGCGTCGGTGCCGTCCAGGTTCGGTGCGGCTGGGCTCTCGTCACTCATGGCGTTTCCATATCGTTTGCTATGCGCGGCTCTGGCGCGGAAAAGTTGGCGCACTGGCTAACACGGGCGCGCGCCGCGGTACAACCGCGTCTGCGGTGTTTAGTCACCGCTTACCATCCGGCTCGTCACGGTTACCGATCCGGCGGGACGGATCGGCTGGTTCGTCACTATCCCGGCGCACGCCAAACTCCTCGCCGTCGATGACGGGGCCACCGGATGCGTGGTTGCGAAATCCACTGCCGGTGCCGTTCTCCGGCGCGTCATGCACGGAAAAATGAATGTTTCGTGAGCGCGCTATCGCCGCGAAAATGCTGCGGCCAAGGACCGCGCGCATCGGTGGAATCAGAAGGGAAAACCCCAGCGCGTCGGTCAGGAAACCGGGGGTAAGTAGCAACAGGCCGCCAATCAGAAGACAGACCCCGTTAAACAATTCTCGTACGGGCAGCCGCTGCTCTTCGAGGTCGGCCTGGGCCCGGGCAAAGGTCGCGAGTCCCTGCTGACGGAGCAGTGCTGTGCCGATGACCGCGGTCAGGATGACCAGGGCGATGGTGGGCCACAGGCCTATCCATCCGCCGACCTCGATGAACAGGTAGATCTCGATCAGAGGTATGCCAATGAATAGAGCGAGAATCACAAAGGGCATTCTTGTTCTTTCCTTGTTTTGCCCCTATTTAAAAGATGTGGGACAACGCATTGTCAGGCTATTGGCCTTGCACCAGCTGCTGGTATCGAGCGAGCCAAAACCGTAATGTTGGTGTTGCAGAGACGACGAACAACCCACTTTCGGTCGCGGCGGTAACAATACGCGATCGGACGGCTAGGGGCCTTCATGAGTACGGACGGCGAAACGGACGGCGCGTGGCATACTTAGACATACTTCTTCTAGCGCTAGTGGCGGCCTTCCTAGTGTTCCGACTGCGTAGCGTGCTGGGAAAGCGGACCGGGCATGAGCGGCCGCCCCATGATCCCTATTCCCGCCGCGATAATGCCGGTGGTGAGTCCCGGGACAGCGACGACGACACCATAGTCGCCCTACCCGACCGCACGTCCAAGAACGACATTCCCGAAGATTCCCCGGCCGCCGGTGGCTTGCGAGATGTGCGATCCGCGGACGACAGCTTCACGGTGAGCGAGTTCCTAGAGGGCACCCGCATGGCCTTTGAGATGATCGTCACGTCCTTCGCTAACGGCGACCGCGACACGCTGCGCCCGCTGCTGTCGGACGAGGTGTATGAGAATTTTTCCGGCGCGATCACCGAACGCGAAGGCCGCGATGAGACCATGGAGATGACCCTCGTAGGCATCCGCGAAGCCGAAATCCTCGAGGCGAACATGGACGGCCGGGTGGCCTTCCTGACTGCAAAGATTGTCTCGGAGCAGATTGAGGTGGTACGCGACGCATCCGGCGAGCCCATCGCGGGCGACCCGACCAAGGTCACGACGGTCACCGACATTTGGACATTCGCCCGCAACACGCGCTCGCGCAATCCGAACTGGACGCTCGTCGCGACCGAAGCGCCGAACTGATCGCGGTGTCTGCCGCGCGGCATGCTCCGAGGTTCCGCCGACCCCGTGCACTGTTCCTGCTGCTTGCAGGCGCGATTGCGCTCGCATCCTGTGATTCCGAAGATGAGCTGGCCCCTGCGGCCGGCACGAGCTACACCCCCGTCGCCTACGAATCTCTGCCCGGCTGGGGGGCGGACCCGCTCGCAGAGGCTTTGCCTGCCTGGGTCCAGTCCTGCGCGAGCCTGGCGCGCATGTCTGATGATACGAAGATCGGGCCCGATGACATCGCCGGCACGGCCGCCGACTGGCGCCCAATCTGCGCCCGAATCACAACACTTCCCGACCGCGACAGTGCGGCACTGCGCGCTCTTATCGAGGCCGAGCTGGTGCCGTTGCATGTTCGGGGTGCGACCGACGATCCGGGGTTGTTCACCGGCTATTTCGAGCCGATCATCGAGGCGGCGCGGAAGCACGGCGGCGATTATGTCGAGCCGATCTACGCCCTGCCCGACGATCATGTCTTCGTGCGGCTCGGGTTGTTTGATCCCGAGCTTAAGGGGCACAGCATTGTCGGCCGGGTCGAGGACGGGCGTCTGATTCCCTACCGCAAGCGCGGCGAGATCGAGGCCGGCGCGATCGCGGAACTGGCGGAACCCCTGTTCTGGGCACGTGACATCCTCGACGTCTTCATCCTGCAGGTTCAGGGCTCGGGCGTCGTCGCCCTACCCGGGGGCGACCGCACGCGCGTCGGCTTCGCCGGGCATAACGGCTACAATTACGGCTCGCTCGGCCGGGAACTTATCGCCCGCGGCGAACTCGATGCCGGACGTGCGGGCTGGGACGACATCCGCGCCTGGCTCGAGGCGAACCCGGAGATCATGCGCGAAACCCTGGCTGTGAACCCCCGCTTCATCTTCTTCCGCGAGATCGACGGCGACGGGCCGACTGGCGCAGCCGGGGTGACCTTGACGGCTGAACGGTCGATGGCGGTGGACCCAAAGCACGTGCCCTTGAACGTGCCAATCTGGCTCGATGCCGAGCATCCCGATGGCGGCGACAAGCGCCTGCGGCGGCTCATGCTGGCCCAGGACACGGGAAACGCCATCCGCGGTGCGGTGCGCGGCGACTTCTACTGGGGCACTGGGCGTGCGGCGCTAGATAAGGCTAGCCGGATGAAGAGCCGCGGTGCCTACTACATTCTCTTACCCCGCGCGATGATGCCCACGAGTTAGCCTCGCCCGCGCCGCCCCATTGGGTCGGCGGCGGAATATGCTAAACAGGTCGAAATCTGAGGAGAGTGCGATGAGCGATGGCCCCCGCGTGGCGATGTTCGTAACCTGCCTGGTGGACCTGTTCAGGCCGAGCGTCGGCTTCGCGGCGGTGAAGCTGATGCAGGATGCGGGCTGCTCGGTCGAGGTGCCCGAGGCACAGACCTGCTGCGGCCAGCCGGCCTTCAACTCCGGAGACCGCAAGGACACGATCGCGGTCGCCCGTCAGGTGATTGCGGCGTTTGCGGGTTTTGATTACGTGGTCGCTCCGTCGGGATCTTGTGCCGGCATGATATCGAAGCATTATCCTGAGCTGTTCGCTGACGACCCTGGGTGGAAGGCGCGCGCCGAGGAGCTCGCGGGCCGGACCCATGAGCTGGTCTCCTTTCTGACCGATGTGCTTGGGATCGCGTCTGTCGACGCGACCTTTCAGGGTACGGTCACCTATCACGATAGCTGCTCGGGCCTGCGCGAGCTCGGCATTCACGCCCAGCCGCGCGGCCTCCTAACCGGCATGGAGGGGCTGCACCTGCGCGAGCTGGAAGACGCCAACGTTTGCTGCGGCTTCGGCGGCACCTTCTGCGTTAAGTATCCCGACATCTCCAATAACATGGTGTCGGACAAGATCGCGCGGATCGTTGAGACCGGTGCGGAGACTCTTCTGGCCGGCGACATGGGCTGCCTGATGAACATGGCCGGCAAACTCCAGCGCGACGGGGCGAATGTCCGCGTGCGCCACGTGGCCGAGGTGCTGGCTGGGATGGGCGACGCACCTGCGATCGGCGAACCGCAAGATAGCGGGGAGCGCACGTGATGAATGTCCACTCGACCAGCCGCAATTTCAAGAACAACGCCAAGAAGCAGCTCGCCAACGAAGATCTGCAGGCGGCGCTTAACAAGGCGCGCGGCCACTTCGTCGACGGCCGCTCGATCGCGCGGGATAACCTGCCTGAGTTCGATGCGCTCCGCGACAAGGCGCGGGACATCAAGAACCACACGCTCAAACATCTTGACTTCTATCTCGAGGCTTATGAGGAGAAGGTCGTCGAAAGCGGCGGGCATGTCCACTGGGCGCGCACGGCGGCGGATGCACAGCAGATCGTTCTCGACATCTGCCGCTCGGTCGACGCAAAGACCGTGAACAAGGGCAAGTCGATGATCGGCGAGGAGTGCGAGATCAATGAGGCGCTCGAGGCCGCCGGGATCCGCCCGGTCGAGACCGATCTGGGAGAATACATCATCCAGCTCCGCGGCGAACGGCCGAGTCACATCATCGCGCCAGCGGTACACCTGACCAAGGATCAGGTCGAGCAGAGCTTTCGCGAGAACCACTCCAACCTCGACCCGGACCGGGTGCTCGAGGAGCCGCCGACGCTCCTGAACGAGGCGAGGACGATCCTGCGCAAGAAGTACTTCGAGGCAGAGGTCGGCATCACCGGGGCGAACCTGCTGATCGCCGAGACCGGCTCGTCAATCATCGTTACCAACGAGGGCAACGGCGATCTGTCTCAGCTGATCCCCAGCGTGCATATCGTGCTGGCGAGCCTCGAGAAGATCGTTCCCACGCTTGAGGACGCGGCGACCATCCTTCGGGTATTGGCGCGCTCGGCCACGGGTCAGGAATTCTCGAGCTACACAACGTTGTCGACCGGCCCGAAGCGCGTTGGCGACCCCGACGGGCCCGAGCAGTATCACGTGATTCTGCTCGACAACGGCCGGACTGACATGCTTGGCACTGAGTTCGAGGAGATGCTCCGCTGCATCCGCTGCGGGGCCTGCATGAATCACTGCCCGGTCTATCAGTCGGTGGGGGGCCATGCCTATGGCTGGGTCTATCCCGGGCCCATGGGCTCGGTGCTCTCGCCGGGGCTACTCGGCGTTGACGAGGCGGGCCATCTGCCCAACGCATCCTCCTTCTGCGGTCGGTGTGAGGAGGTGTGTCCCATGCGCATCCCGCTACCCAAGATGATGCGCCACTGGCGCGAACGGGAGTTCGAGAGCCACCTGTCGCCGGGCTCGGTGCGGGTCGGCCTCGGCCTGTGGGCCTTCATGGCGCGCCGGCCGTGGCTCTACCAGCTGGCGACAGGTGCGCCGATGCGGATGCTCGCATGGATGGGTCGCCGGCGTGGGCGTCTGTCCTCGGTGCCGCTCGCTAGGGGCTGGACCAGATATCGTGATCTCCCCGCGCCTCAGGGACGCACCTTTCAGTCGCGCTGGAAATCCGGGGAGCGGCCCCCAACGAGGAGCGGGGCATGAGAAGCGGCAAGGATCAGATACTCACGTCGCTGCGCCGGTCGAAGGGCCGGGACGGACCCGTCGACGCCGAGACCGCTGCGGCGCTGCGCGCGCGAATAGCAGGCCATGCACGCAACATCGTGCCCGCGCGCACCGAACTCGACGCCGGCGGGCTGGTTGATCTGTTTGAGACTATGGCGACCAAGGTGCATGCCACAGTCGCGCGGGTGTCGGATGTGGCCGACGTGCCGGGCGCCGTCTCGGACTATCTACGCGGCGAGAACCTGCCGTCTGAAGTGGTGATGGCGCCAGACCCGAGTCTAGACTCAGCCCCCTGGGCCGACAACAAGCTGCTGGAGATTCGTCGCGGCGTGCCGGGTGAGCCCGATCAGGTGAGCATCACCTCGGCGTCCCATGCGGTCGCCGAGACCGGCACGCTCGCCATGTTCTCCGGGCCCGACCACCCCTCGACCCTGAACTTCATCCCGGAGACCCATGTGGTGGTGTTCCCTGCGAGCCGGGTGGTGAAGTCCTACGAGGATGTGTGGGATGCCTTGCGCGAACAGGCGGGTGACGAAACGTATGGCCGTGGCGGGCTGCCGCCGCGCACAGTCAACTTCGTGACCGGCCCGTCTCGCTCGGGCGACATCGAGCAGACGCTGTTGCTCGGCGCGCACGGCCCCAGGCGGCTGCATATCGTCATCGTCGAAGATGGCGAAGGCGACGGCTGAGGGTGGCCATGCTTCCCGGCGGTGACGACGACGACCTGTTCCGCCGCGCGCTCGCCGACGCCGCGCCCCTGAAGCGCCGCCGCCCGCAACCCGCGAAACCGGCACCGGTAGGCACGTCCGCGAAATCTAAACCGAAGGAGACCTCGCCGGCTCGCACCGTCGCGCCGGCGCGCGCTCGGCCGGTGGCGGCCCGGGCGATCGGCGCCGGCGACTTCGCCGACATGGATCGGCGCACGGCCGACCGGCTCCGGCGCGGCAAGCTGCCGATCGAGGCGCGGCTCGACTTGCACGGCATGTATCAGGATGCGGCACACACCGCGCTCGTGCAGTTCGTCACGGAGTCGGCCGCGCAGGGCCGGCGCTGCGTGCTGGTGATCACGGGCCGGGGCTCCCGGGAGGGCTCGGGCGTGCTGCGAGCGCGCCTGCCCGAGTGGCTTAACCAGCTGCCGTGCCGCCCCCATGTGCTCGGATTCACCGCGGCTCGCCCTGAACATGGCCGGGACGGCGCGTTTTACGTGCTGCTGCGGCGCAAGCGGGAAGACAGGATATGACCCCCTTCGGCGCGAAGGTGCGGACGCTGCGCACGGAGCGTACACTGACCCTGAAGGCGATGGCCAAAGACCTCGAGATCTCCGAGGCGTATCTCTCCTCGCTCGAGCACGGCTATCGCGGCCGCCCGTCCGAGGCGCTGGTCGTTCAGGTCTGCGAGTATTTCAACTTGATCTGGGACGACTACGAGGAGATGCACCGGCTCGCCGCGCTCTCCCATCCCAAGGTGACCGTAGACACGTCGGGCCTGACCCCGACCCACACCGAGCTCGCCAACACGCTGGCCGAGAAGATCCGCGGCCTGTCGGACCAAGATGCAGCCGCGATCCTCGCGCGGCTCCGGGGTGATTTATTTTAGGGGGAATTCTCTCTCTCCTCCCTTGGGGAGGAGAGGGTCGGCTTGAGGTGGGTTTCCGTGTTGGCGGGGCGCCTGGTGCAACCACCTACCTGTTCCGGCTCGCATACGCTCCCCCCCCCCTGAAGGGTGGAGATGGTCTCACGCCTAGTCGAACATCATCGCGACGCAGCGAATCCAACCGCCGGACGCGCCCTTGATCTTCCAAGGCATACAGCTGACCATGAAGCCGTGGTCGGGAAGCGTCTCGAGGTTGAGCAGCTTCTCCATGTGGCAGTAGGGCTGCTCGATGCCCGCCCAGTGCCCCTGCCAAACGGCGTGAGCATCCTTGTCGCGGGCGTAGGTCTCCTGTTGTAGCGAGAAAGGCGCATCCCAGCCCCAGGCGTCGATGCCGGTGACCCGGACCCCGTGCTCCTGGGTGAGGAACAGCGTCGCCTCGCGGCCCATGCCGATGCCCCGGGAGAGATACTCCTCGGATCCATAATATTCGCTGGCCTTCGTGTTCACGAGCACGATGTCGAGGGGTTTGAGCGCGTAATCGATGCGCGTGAGCTCGGCCTCGATGTCCGACGGCTGGACAATATAGCCGTCTTCGAAGTGCCGGAAGTCGAACTTCACGGCCGGCCGGTAGAACCAGTCCAGCGGCAGCTGGTCTATGGTCTGCATCGGGTTGCCGTGCTTGTCCACCGAGTGGTAGTGCCAGGGCGCGTCGATATGGGTGCCGTTGTGGGTCGTCAGCGTGACGATCTCCCAAGCCCAGCCCTCGCCGTCGGGCAGGTCGACCGCCTTCATGCCCGGGAAGAAGCCGGCCATGGCCTCGGCGTTCTCGGCCTGGGTCACATACTGGATCTTCGGCCGCATGATCTCGGGGTCAACGACCGTGTCGTTGTCGAGAGCCATCGAGAGATCGACGATCTTGGTGGGTATCTGCATTGTTTCCCCCTGAGGCGTTTCGTTGTTCGTTGGCGTCAGCTTACGACGTGGCGTGGGTGCGGGGAAGACGCGAGCACGAGATGCCTGAACCTGATCTACGCATATTTTCCGGAATGGGGCAGAGGCGCCTACAGAATGAACTTCGATAGATCCGCGTTCTTGGTAAGCTCTTCTAGCCGCTCGCGGACCATTGCCTCGTCGATGGTGATCTCCTCGCCGTCCCGGTCGGGGGCCGAAAAGCTGATCTCGTCGAGCAGGCGCTCGAGTACCGTATGGAGGCGCCGTGCGCCGATATTCTCCACCGACTGATTGATTTCGGCCGACATCTCCGCGAGCGTGTCGATGGCCTCCTCGGTGAAATCGAGGGTCACTCCCTCGGTGCCCATAAGCGCCACATATTGGCGGATCAGTGAGTTCTCTGGCTCGCGCAGGATGCGGCCGAAATCCTCCCGGGCTAGGGCTCGCAGCTCGACTCTGATCGGCAGCCGGCCCTGTAGTTCTGGCAAGAGGTCCGACGGCTTCGCCAGGTGGAACGCGCCGGAGGCGATGAACAGGATGTGGTCCGTCTTCACTGCGCCATGCTTGGTGACGACGGTCGTCCCCTCGATCAGCGGTAGCAGGTCACGCTGGACCCCTTCCCGGCTGACGTCGCCACCCTGACGGTCAGAGCGCGCGGTGATCTTGTCGATCTCGTCGAGGAAGACGATGCCGTTCTGCTCGACGCTGGTGAGCGCATCGCGGACCAGTTTGTCATCATCGAGCAGCTTATCGGCCTCGTCGGCGATCAGCACGTCATAGGATTCCGCAACGGTCATCCGCCTCTGCTTGGTTTGCTGGCCGAACGCCTTTCCTAGCATGTCGTTCAGGTTGATCATTCCCATCTGGCCGCCGGGCATACCCGGGATGTCCATGGTGGGGAGGCCCATGCCGCCGGTATCGGCAACCTGGATCTCTATCTCCTTTTCGTCGAGCTCGCCGGCGCGGAGCTTCTCGCGGAAGGACGCGCGGGTGGACTCACCTGCATTCTCGCCGACCAGCGCGTCTAGGACGCGCGCCTCGGCGTTGAACTCAGCCTGAGCGACCACCTCCCGGCGCTTGGTCTCGCGGGTCAACAGGATCGCCTGCTCGACCAGATCGCGAATGATAGATTCGACGTCGCGGCCGACATAGCCGACCTCGGTGAATTTGGTTGCCTCGACCTTGATGAAGGGTGCGTTGGCGAGCCGCGCCAGCCGGCGCGAGATCTCGGTCTTGCCGACGCCGGTCGGGCCGATCATCAGGATGTTTTTAGGCAGCACTTCCTCGCGCAGCTCGTCGGGCAGCTGTTGGCGACGCCAGCGGTTGCGCAGCGCGATGGCGACGGCGCGCTTGGCGTCGTTCTGTCCGATGATGAAGCGGTCGAGTTCGGAGACGATCTCGCGCGGGGAGAAATTGGTCATGGGAATACCGTTACAGGCTTTCGATCGTCAGGTTGGTGTTGGTATAGACGCAGATGTCGGCGGCGATCGCCATGGCCTCTTCGGCGACCTGCCGGGCGGCGAGATCTTCGCGGCCCACCAGCGCGCGCGCCGCGGCCAGCGCATAGTTGCCGCCCGAGCCGATGGCGACGATCCCGTCGTCGGGCTCGAGCACGTCGCCAGTGCCGGTCAGCACCAGCGAGACCTCCTTGCTAGCCACGGCCATCATCGCCTCTAGTCGGCGGAGATACCGGTCGGTACGCCAGTCCTTGGCGAGCTCGACGCAGGCGCGCGTTAGCTGACCGGGGTGCTGCTCGAGCTTGGCTTCGAGCCGCTCGAACAGCGTCATCGCGTCGGCGGTGGCGCCGGCGAAGCCGGCGATGACCGTGCCGTTGCCGAGCGGACGCACTTTGCGGGCCGATGCTTTGATGACGGTATGGCCAAGAGTGACCTGGCCGTCGCCGGCGATGACTACCTCGTCGCCCTTGCGCACCGACAGGATGGTGGTGCCGTGCCAGGTCGGGTTGCGGTCGTCGGAGAGATTTCTATTCATGGCGTGGTGTCCGCGGAAGGGTTTGTTGGGTCGTGGCCCTGAGTCCTGCCGCATTCGTACGGCCGGCGCAATGGCCCGGCTCCATGCATTTGGGCCCGCGCTCGGCCGTATCAAGCCCGCCGCACCGGTCTTCACGGCAGTGGCGCCGCGCTCAGGTGCGGGCCTTGAAGACAAAGCGGAAGGGCGTGTCGCGGCCGCTCGCCCCGATTAGGTTGTCCTGCCCGGCGTCGCCACGAAATTCCAATTGGTTGCTGCCGATGACGAAGCCCGCGCCTAAGCCTGAGCAAAGCAGGATAACTTGGTCTGACAACACGCGGGCGCATCCGGTCAAATTGTTCATCGCGGCCCGGGAGCGGGCCGTGAAATTAAGGGTTTGGAGATCGGCACATGGCGCCGAAAGTGGGGTGCGCCAGCAATCGGGACAACACATCCATTTATGGCGACGCATTCTGCCCTTCGCTTTGTGGGATGGCGCCGCGCCGACGCCGGTGCTATCTAGGCGCCGCATTCGGTGCGAAACCGGTTTGCAGGAGAAAAATTATGAGTGTCCAGAAGCTTCCAGAGCGCGGGGCGGGACGGACCGCTGAGGTCGTGCGCACGACGAAGGAAACCGACATCTCCGTCGCGGTCAACCTCGACGGGACGGGCGCGTATGATGTGGAGACGGGCATCGGCTTCCTCGACCACATGCTCGAGCAGCTCTCGCGCCATAGCCTAATCGACCTGACGGTGCGCGCGAAGGGCGACCTGCATATTGATTTTCACCACACGACCGAGGATTCCGGCTACGCCGTCGGCGAGGCCATCAGCAAAGCGCTGGGCGACCGTCGCGGCATCCGCCGCTATGGCGATGTTTTGGTACCTATGGACGAGACCCTGACCCGGGTCGCACTGGATGCATCAAACCGCCCCTTTCTGGTTTGGAAGGTCGACTTCACGCGGCCGAAGCTTGGCGATATGGACACCGAGCTTTTTCAGGAATGGTACCGGTCCTTTGCCCAGTCTGCTGGGCTGACCCTGCATGTCGAGACGCTCTATGGCGAGAACAGCCATCACATGATCGAGTCCTGCTTCAAGGGTCTCGCCCGCGCTCTGCGCATAGCGGCGGAGATTGATCCGCGCCGCGCCGACGACGTGCCGTCGACCAAGGGTGTCCTTGGCGGCTCCATTGACGCCTAGTCGTCGGCGCGGTCGCGCTAAGACAGCTAACATGAGCGAGGCCGGAAAAGAGTGCGCACGGCGGGCCGAGATCACGCCGGGGGCAGTGCCCACGGCGGTGAGCGTGGGTGCCCGCGGTCCGCTGACGCGCGACGAAGTGCGATATCTGCGCCTGTCCGCGACCAACGAGCTGCTGCTCTGCATGGCGCACCCTGACGATGGTGGGGGCTAGGCGAGAGCCGATGGGCGCGAAAATCTATACGGTCCATACCAACGGTTGGTCGGCTGCACCGGGCGAGGACGCCATCCTGATTCGCGAGGGATTCAGTTTGGCGGCCTTCCTGTTCGGGCCGCTCTGGGCCGTATGGCATAGCATGTGGCGGACAGCGATGGTCCTGTTGTTTTTGGCGGTCGCGATCATTGGCGGCGCCATGACGGCGGGGCTAACCGACGGGGCTGAGCTGGCCCTGTTGCTCAGCCTCCAGGCTGCGACAGGCATATGGGGTAATGACTGGCGCCGGCATGTGCTGGCGCGGTGCGGCATCCTCGAACGCGGGGTAGTAGCGGGCCGGCATCTGCGCGATGCTGAATGGCGCTATCTGCTTAGGGGTTCGTGAGGCGATGGAGACAGTCGCGATCATCGATTACGGTTCGGGCAACCTTCGCTCGGCGGCTAAGGCTTTTGAGCGGGCTGCCCGCGAGGCGGGGCTGGCGCGGACCATCGTCGTCACTGAAGACGCGGACGTCGTCGCCGGTGCAGATCGGGTGGTGCTGCCGGGCGTTGGCGCTTTCCGAGATTGCCGTGATGGCTTGGCCGGACGCGCCGGCATGTTTGCGGCGCTGGACCGCGCGGTGAGCGAGCGCGCCCGCCCCTTCTTCGGCATCTGCGTCGGCATGCAGCTAATGGCCACGCGCGGCCTTGAGCATGGCCAGACCAATGGATTCGGCTGGATTCCCGGCGACGTGGTGCCGCTCGCGCCGCATAATCCGGACTTGAAAATTCCACATATGGGTTGGAATGAGCTCCACCTTTCCGCGGCGGACCACCCGCTTTTCATTGAGCTGAAGGACCCGCACCCGCATGCCTATTTTGTGCACAGCTATCAGCTGGCGGCTGAAGACGAAACCAATGTGCTCGCCCGTGCCGAGTATGGCGGTCCGGTTACGGCGGCCGTTGGGCGGGATAACATGATCGGCACCCAGTTTCATCCTGAGAAGAGCCAGGCCATCGGCTTGGCGCTGATCGCAGCCTTCCTCAAGTGGCGCCCATGACCGATACCCAGATCGAGCGATTGTCGGAGTTTCGCGGCAACGACTTGAGCGACCTGTGCGACGCGGCCGAGGTGGCGATCGTCGCCGGCGGTGGTTTCGGCTGGCTGACGCCGCCGCGCCGCGACGTGATGGAGGCCTACTGGCGCGGCAACCTGCTGGTGCCCGGGCGAACTATCTTCGTTGGGCGCCTCGACGGTGTGATCGCCGGCTCGGCCCAGCTGAACCGGCCGCGTGCGTCGAGTGAATCTCAGTCCTTCGCGGTCAACGTCTCGACTTTCTTCGTCGCGCCCTGGGCGCGTGGCCACGGGCTGGCGCCGGGGATGCTCGAGGCCTGCGAGGAGTTGGCCCGGCGCGAGGCCTACACGGTGCTCAATCTCGACGTACGCGCGACCCAAGAGCGGGCGATCCAGATCTATGAGGAGAGCGGCTATGTGCGCTGGGGCACTCTTCCCAAATATGCGCGGGTCGCGGGTGAGTATGTCGAAGGCTATTTTTACACCAAGAATCTCTGACCGAGGCTGCGCGGAAGGCTCGCTATGATCCTCTTTCCTGCCATTGACCTGAAAGACGGCGCCTGCGTGAGACTCCTGCGCGGCGACATGGATGCGGCGACCGTGTTTAACGAAAGTCCGGCAGACCAGGCACGCGCTTTCGTCGAGGCAGGTGCTGACTGGCTGCACATCGTTGATTTGAACGGTGCATTCGAAGGGCAATCCGTCAACGGTGACGCGGTGAAGGGCATCCTCGATGTGACCCGCTCGGCGGGTGTGAAGGTGCAGCTTGGCGGTGGCATCCGAACGCCGGATCATCTGGCGGATTGGCTCGCGGACGGGGTCGACCGGGTGATCCTGGGCACGGCGGCGGTCAAGGACCCTGCGCTGGTAATCGAATCCTGTGAGGCCCATTCGGGTCGGGTCGCCGTCGGCGTGGATGCGCGCGGCGGGCGGGTTGCGGTCGAGGGCTGGGCCGAGACCTCCGACCTCGCTGCCGATGAGCTCGCGCGCCGTTTCGAGGACGCGGGCGTGGCCGCTCTGGTCTATACCGACATCGATCGAGACGGCGCT
Source organism: Rhodospirillaceae bacterium (assembly GCA_002724635.1). GTDB lineage: Bacteria > Pseudomonadota > Alphaproteobacteria > UBA6615 > UBA6615 > UBA8079. The sequence continues at coordinate 8,497 of PBPM01000097.1, read as the reverse complement.
ATGCAAGGCCCCAACGTTGACGCCACGGTAGCGCTGGCGCGGGCAATCTCGATCCCGGTGATCGCCTCGGGCGGGGTGTCCTCGCTGGCCGATTTGGAGGCGTTCCTGCCCCACGAAAGCGACGGGGTAGCCGGGGTGATCGCCGGTCGCGCCATTTATGACGGGCAGATCGACCTAGCCGCCGCACTGGCCCGGCTACGGGAGGCCGCGTGATGTTAAAGGTGCGAATCATTCCCTGCCTCGACGTAAAGGACGGTCGCGTGGTCAAGGGCGTGAATTTCGTCGACCTGCGCGACGCGGGCGACCCGGTTGAGCAGGCCCAGCTCTATGATCAGGCTGGGGCCGACGAGCTTTGCTTCCTCGACATCACCGCCAGCCACGAGGACCGCGACATCATCTTCGATGTGGTGGCGCGGACGGCCGAGGCCTGTTTCATGCCGCTGACGGTTGGCGGAGGGGTGCGCACGGTCGACGACATCCGCCGGCTCCTGCTGGCCGGGGCGGACAAGGTCTCGATCAACACCGCGGCGGTGAACGACCCTGAATTCGTGCGCGCGGCGGCCGAGAAGTTCGGCACCCAGTGTATCGTCGTGGCGATCGACGCCAAGGCGGTCGAGGGCACGGGCTTCGGTGGTCGCTGGGAGGTTTTCACCCATGGCGGTCGCAACCGGACGGGGCGCGATGCGGTCGAATGGGCACAGCGGATGGAGGAATACGGTGCGGGCGAGATTCTGCTTACTTCGATGGACCGGGACGGTACCAAGTCCGGCTTCGACGTGGAGCTGACACGCGCAATCGCCGACACGGTGAATGTTCCTGTGATAGCTTCGGGTGGCGTCGGCACGCTAGACCATCTTGTCGAGGGTGCGCGCGACGGTCATGCTTCGGCGGTGCTCGCTGCGTCAATCTTTCATTTCGGTGAGCATTCGCTGGGCGAGGCGAAGGTCCATATGGCGGCGGCGGGCGTGCCCGTGCGCCCCGTGTCAGGAGCACAGACCGAGGAGGGCCGGTAATGGCCGACAAACCCAATGCGGAAGTCATCGATGCGCTCTTCGCTGTGATCGAATCCCGGATCGGGGGTGACCCGGACGCGTCCTACACGGCGCAGCTGCTTGCACGCGGGTCGGGCAAGATAGCCGAGAAGGTCGGCGAGGAGGCGGTCGAGACGGTCGTCGCGGCGCTTAGCGAGGGGCCGGATGCGCTGGCGGCCGAGAGTGCCGATCTGATCTATCACCTTTGCGTGCTATGGGCCGACGCCGGCATTCGCCCCGAGGACGTCTGGGCAAAGCTGGGCGAGCGCCAAGGCATGTCAGGGATCGAGGAAAAGACGAGCCGGGGGCGCGCGTGATGGCGGAGATTGACACGACCTATGACAGCGAAAATATCTTCGCAAAGATTCTGCGCGGCGAGATTCCCTGCAACAAGGTCTACGAGGATGACCACGCGCTGGCCTTTCACGACATCAACCCTCAGGCACCTGTCCATGTTCTGGTGATCCCGAAGGGGTCGTATGTTTCGAACGCGGACTTCACAGCCAACGCCCCGGATGCGGCGATCGTTGGCTTCATGCGTGCCGTGGGACACGTCGCTCGTATTCTAGATCTAGATGCGCCGGGCTACCGGATCTTGGCGAATCATGGCGTGGATTCCGGACAGGAAGTGCCGCACTATCACGTGCATGTCTTCGGTGGCCGTTCGCTTGGGCCGATGTTGAAAACGTCTGACTAGGTGGTTGCCGCGCGTCCATCCGCCGGTTCAGAATAATGCAAGACTAGATGGAGGGCACGATGACATATGAGAGCTTTGACTTGCAGGAGATGTCGCCGGCCTGCGGCGCAATCATCGAGGGTATCGATCTTTCGAAGGAGCTGACCAACCGGCAGTTCGACGAGATTCACCACGCGCTGCTCGACCGCACTGTGATCATCTTCCGGGACCAGGACATCACGCCCGACCATCAGGTGGCCTTCGCGCGACGTTTCGGCGAGCCGCAGCCCTCTTCCGTCTCCGGCTTCGAGAAGAGTAAGGACAATCCCGAGATCGATATTCTGGAGTATGACGCATCGAACCCGCCGCACGTCACGCGCGACCTGTGGCATACGGACTTCGTCGGGACCGAGCGCCCGACCATGGGGACAGTACTCTACGCCAGAGACATCCCTCCGCGTGGCGGCGATACGGTCTGGGTCAACATGGTAGCGGCCTATGAGGCGCTGTCGGACCGGATGAAGTCCCATTTGGACGGGCTGTGGGCCTATCACGATTCCTATCAGCCCTATTCCGAGATCTCACGCCCGGAGATGTATGACGCAGACAAGGGCACCGACTATCTGCGCGACAAGCAGGCGATGTATACTCCGGCCCTGCATCCGGTGGTGCGCAAGCATCCGGTGACCGGCAGCAAGGGTCTGTTCGTTAATGAGTCCATGACGACCTTTATCAAGGACTTGGACCGTCGCGAGAGCGACTTCCTGCTGCGCTACCTGTTCGATTATCTGCGCACGCCGGAGTTCAACTACCGCCACAAGTGGCAGACGAACGATTTGGCCGTCTGGGACAATCGCCTGTCCCTGCATTATGCGCTGTTCGACTATACCGATCACCGGCTGATGCATAGGATCGTCATCCAGGGCGACGTGCCCCACGAATAGCGCGGACGCGCACCCTCGCCTAATGGATGGGAATATTGTCGATGAGCCGGGTCTCGCCGAGCCACGCGGCGGCCAATACCCGCAGCGGTGTGCCACCAGGGGCCTGATCGGCCGGCGCCAGGGTTTCCGCCGCCCGTACCTCCAGATACTCGATCGGCGCGAAGCCCGCGGCGGCCAGCATTGCGTGGCCGGCGGCACACGCCGTATCGGCCACCTCTCCGTCCCGCAGCCGGTCTGCCACCATATTGAGCGCGGCGAACATCTGGGGCGCGGCGGCGCGGCCGGCCGCGCTCAGATGGGCGTTGCGCGACGATACGGCGAGGCCGTCAGTTTCGCGGACGGTCGGCAGGCCGATGATCTCGACGGGCACGTCCAGATCGTGGGCGAGCCGGCGGATTAGCTGTAACTGCTGATAATCCTTCTCGCCGAACAGCGCGACATCGGGCAGCGCCTGCAGCAAAAGCTTGGTGACGATGGTTGCGACCCCAGCGAAGTGGCCGGGCCGGTGATCGCCGCACAGGCCCCGGCTGATCTCGGGCACGTTGACGATTGTCTCAAACCCGTCGGGGTACATCTCTTTCAGGCCCGGCGCGAAGAGCAGGTCCACGCCATGTGCGTGTAGGGTCTCGATGTCGCGCGCTTCGCGGCGGGGATAGCTCGAGAAATCCTCGTCCGGGCCGAACTGGGTCGGGTTCACGAAGATGGTCACGACGACCCGGTCCGCATAGCGTCGGGCCTCTGCGACCAGCGCCATATGGGCCTCGTGGAGCGCCCCCATCGTGGGAATCAGGCCGATCCGGTCTCCCGTCAGGCGCATCCCGGCGACGGCCGCGCGTAATTCGCGTACGGTGCGTACGGTGGCGAGCTCTGGCACGCGCGACCCCTAGTAGTCGGCCGGTGCGGCATCACCGAAGCAATGCTCCGGTCCGGGGAACGTCCGCGCGCGCACGTCGTCGGCATATTGCTGCGCTGCCGCCGTGATGTCGGCGTTGAGATCCGCATAGCGCTTGACGAATTTCGGCGTGAAGTCCCCGAACAGCCCGACCATGTCCTCGGTCACCAGAATCTGGCCATCGCACGCCGGCGATGCGCCGATGCCGATGGTCGGAATGTCGATGGCCTCGGTGATCTCGCGCCCAAGCGTCTCGGGCACGCCCTCGATCACCACTCCGAAGGCGCCCGCGTCGGCGACTACCTGCGCGTCGTCGCGAATCTGCTGCGCCCGGGCATCTTCGCGACCTTGGACCCGGAAGCCACCGAACACGTTCGCGGACTGGGGCGTCAGGCCGATATGAGCGAGCACGGGGATGCCCCGGGCGACCAGGAACGCGATGGTCTCGGCCATGGCGACCCCGCCTTCGAGCTTGACCGCGGCGCAGCCCGTCTCGGTCAGCATCCGTGCCGCGGACGCGAAAGCCGCAGCCGGCCCGGCCTCGTAGGAGGCAAACGGCATGTCGACTACGATGCAGGCGCGCTCGCTGCCGCGGACCACGGCCGCGCCATGGGAGATCATCATATCCAGCGTCACCGGCAGGGTCGATTCGAAGCCGTAGAGCACCATGCCGAGGGAATCTCCAACCAGTAGGAAGTCTACAAGCGGGTCGAGGACCGTTGCTATGGGTGCCGTGTAGGCGGTCAGGCTGACGATCGGCTCGCCGCCCTTACGGGCACAGATGTCCGGAACGCCGATGCGCCGGACCTGCGACGATGTGCTCATGCTCTTTCCCCCCGGCCGGAATGTCTGGTCCGGCATGGCCGCTGGGCGGCTCTGCAGGGTAAAAACGCTAATTGTGCGGCGCACAAAAGGCAAGCCCAGATATGCGTCGATTGGACATGCTACGCCGAAATAATCACCGGTTTCCCGGTTTCCTGGGTGCTTTGCGGGGAGATTGCACCGCAACATGGGCCTTTATGCTGCACTCCATTGGTGTAGCATTTTGCCTCGTGGGGGTCAGTCGCGGCCTAGGATGGTAACGCAGGCGACAGCCTCCTCGATGCCGCGGAAACCGCCGCCATTTTCGGCGATCGCGAAGCGAGCGCCCTCGATCTGGCGGCTGCCGGCCTCGCCACGCAGCTGGGTCGTGAGCTCGAAGATCTGCGCGAGGCCCGTGGCGCCTACTGGGTGGCCCTTGGATTCGAGGCCGCCGGAGGGGTTGACGGGAATGCGGCCGCCCAGTGATGTGGCGCCGCTTTCCGTTAGCGCACCCCCTGCCCCGAACTCGCAGAAGCCAAGATTCTCGACCTGCTGGATATCGGCAAACGCCGTCGCGTCATGCACCTCTGCGACGTCCATGTCGTCCGGCGCGAGCCCGGCCCGCTCATAGGCGTCGCGGGCAGCCAGATGCGTCACGTGTCGGTCGAAGTCCTGGGGCGCGCGGTCCGAACCGGTTCGCAGCGCCGTCGCGCGTATTTTCACGGCGCGATCGCGGTCGAAGCGGTTGAGCTCCTCTTCACGGCACAGTATGGCGGCCGCCGCGCCGTCGGAGATGGGTGAGCACATGGGTAGCGTGAGCGGCCAGCTCACCTTGCGCGCAGCCATGACCTCGTCGACGGACATGGCCTCGCGATACTGGGACAGCGGGTTGTGGGCGGAGTGGGCGTGGTTCTTGGCCGCCACGGCGGCGATCTGTTCCTGAGTGGTGCCGAAGGACTTCATGTGGAACTTGGCCAGTGCCGCATAGACGTCCATGAACACGCTGCGCTGGCCAGTGTCCTCTTCTCCGTCCGGATCGGTGACCCCCTGCCCCAGCGCCAGCAGTCGCTCCGTCGCGGCAGCGACGTCATAGACATCCCAGCCGCCGTTGAACACCGAGAACATCTTCGCCCGGTCTTCATGGAACATCTTCTCCGCCCCTACCGCGAGCGCGACCCCACCCCGGCCGGCCTCGAGCCAGGCTGTGGCCATGTCGAGGGCCGTGGAGGCGCTGGCACAGGCATTCTCGACGTTGGTGACCGGGATCTCCTGAATGCCCATACTGCGGAGCGCGATTTCGCCGGGGATCGAACCCTGCCCCTCGAGGATGTCCTGGGCGACGTTGGAGAACCAGGCGGCCTCAATATCGGCTGTCGCGCCGTTCGCGTCGGTCAGCGCGTCGGTGACCGTGGCGTGGGTCATCTCTTTGATCGTACGGTCCGGATACCGTCCGAAGGACGTCATCGCGACGCCAACGATATAGATGTCGCTCACAAATATCGCTCCCCCAGTGGAAATTTTGGCTAGACCGATATGGGCATGCTGGTCAGGCCCCGAAACCGAGCGCGCCCGCCCCGGCCGATGGGGCCCTTCCGTTCGATATCGGGAAATGCGGCGACCAGTTTGCTGATGGCGATCGTGCCCTCCATGCGGGCCAGTGGTGCGCCGATGCAGGCATGGATGCCTGCCGCGAAAGCTAGGTGTTTGTTCGGCGTGCGGGTGATATCGAAGGCTTCGGGATTGTCGAAGCCTTCGGGATCATGATTGGCGCCGCCGATGCTGGTAAGAATCTGGGTCCCGGGTTCTAGAGTGATTCCGCCTACCTCGAACGGCTCGGCGATCCCTCGGTTGCCGATCTGGAGCGGGCTGTCGAAGCGCAGCATTTCCTCGATGGCGCTGCCGATGAGTGACGGATCTTCCTGCAGCTTCCGGAGCTGCTCTGGATTGTCGAACATCGCCTTCATGCCGTTGCCCACGAGATTGGTCGTAGTCTCGTGGCCGCCGTTGAGTAGCAGGATACAATTCTGCACGAGCTCGTCCTCGGTGAGAGGGTCGTCTTCTGAATCCTGTGAATCAATCAGGTCTTCGAGAATGTCCCCGGCACGCACGCCCTGAGCCATGTTCCCGCGCTTCTCCGCGAGCAGATCGCGCAGGAAGGCCGAAAACTCCTCCACGGCCCGGTTGCCGTCGGCGATCATCTCCGGTGTCGCCGTCGGTTCCAGGGGCGTCAGTATTTCCCGGGACCATTCCTGCAGCCGCTTTCGCTCGCGAGTGTCGATACCGAGCATGGTGCAAATTACCTCGACGGGCAGCGGGAAAGCGAAATCGAGGACGAGGTCCATTTCGCCGCGCGCACGGCATTTCTCGATCAGGTCGTCGACCAGCTCGATCACCCGATGCTCGAGCTGCTTTAGGGCGCGCGGGGTGAAGGCGTGGCGCAGAAGGTTTCGGATGCGGGTGTGGTACGGCGGGTCGCTGAATAGCATCGACGTCGTGTGCTGCTCGAGTAGCGGGCCGGGGCCGTATTTCTTTGTAAACATCTCGGTCTTGTCGGACGTCATGCCCTTGGTCCGGTAGACCCGGCGAACATCTTCGTAGCGGGTCAGGTAATAGGAGCCGTCGGCATTCCGATGGACCGGGTCGCTTTCGCGCAAAGCGCGATAATAGGGGTAGGGGTTCTCATAGAAGTCGGCTGGCGGGGCGAAAATACTGAAGTCGGCGACCATGCACTCCGAGGGGGCGAGATTGGCGGATGCGTCGGACATGAGGCCTCCAAGAGATTGACTGCGTCGAAAAAGTGACTGTAAACGTTGCGGCGACCTAAGACTATATGACCGCCATCATGCCTGATCGGGGTTGGTTGGTGCAAAAAGGGCTATCTGGGCATGGGCCAACATGGGGACGACACCGAGCATCACTATGTCCACCGGACCGGCTGGCTGCGCGCCGCCGTCCTGGGCGCAAATGACGGAATCGTCTCCACGGCGAGCCTGATCGTCGGCGTGGCGGCCGCCTCGCCGGATCGTGAAATCATCTTGATCGCTGGAATCGCCGGGCTCGTGGCCGGGGCGACGGCGATGGCGGCTGGCGAATATGTCTCGGTCAGCTCCCAGTTGGACACAGAACGCGCGGATCTAGAAACGGAGCGTCTCGCGCTCGAGGAATCGCCTGAAGCGGAGCTCTTGGAGCTTGCAAGGCTCTATGAAGGACGTGGCCTCGATCCGGTATTGGCGAAAGAGGTTGCAGTGCAGCTGACGTCCCACGACGCGCTGGGCGCCCATGCCCGCGACGAGCTCGGCATGCACGAGAAGGGGGGTGCCCGTCCGCTTCAGGCCGCGACCACGTCTGCGGCGACATTTTCGGTGGGGGCGGGTCTGCCGCTCCTAGCCGTTGCTCTGGCGCCCGTCGCCCACGCGATCCCGGTCGTATCGGTGGCCTCGCTGGTGAGCCTCGCCCTGCTCGGCGCGGGGTCGTCCAGGGTCGGCGGCGCGCCGCTCTTTCGCGCGACTGCGCGAGTGACCCTCTGGGGCGCCTTCGCGATGGCGCTCACCGCCGGGGTCGGCAGCCTGGTGGGCGCTGTGATCTGATAGCGGCACGCCGGATCGTGGAGGCGCGCGCGGAACGCCGGCCTGACTAGGCGAAGCCGGGATTACCCTTCGGATATCGGCGGGCAGGCTTGCGCTCCTCTACCTTTGAACATCGGTGTCGACCACATCGATTCCCGGGAAAGCGAGAGTGTTGACGTGCGCGCCATCGGGACGAGAGCCAAACCAAGGTTGAACGGACGGAACTCTGTGGACCCAATCCAGCGTTTATTTTTTTATAAAGGGTTCTCCCGAAATAGCGTGTAGCTAAATGGCGGGGCCGGTTCGCCGTCTAGAAGCCGAACAACTCCGCCGGATTGTCGACTAGGATCTTCTTGCGCAGCATCTCGTCAGGTGCCCATTCGAGGAGTAGATCGAGGAGGTCGCCATCGTTGGGCATCCCCTCGAAATGATCGGGGTGGGGCCAGTCCGACCCCCACATTACCCGCTCCGGGTTCCGCTCGATCAGGGTCTGCGCAAACACAACGGTATCCGAATATGGCGGTTGCGGTTCCTGGCTAAACCGCATGGGCCCAGACAGCTTCACCCAGCATCGGCCCGTATCCAGG
>PBPM01000096.1 GCA_002724635.1 Rhodospirillaceae bacterium | reverse complement strand
CGAGAAGGGCGACGCCGTGTCGCTCAACGGCGAGACGCTGTCGCCGGCAACCCTGTTCGCCAAGCTGAACGAGTATGGCCGGGAGAACGGCATCGGCCGCCTCGACCTCGTCGAGAACCGCTTCGTCGGCATGAAGTCGCGCGGCGTCTACGAGACCCCGGGCGGCACGGTGCTGCACACGGCGCATCGGGCAATGGAATCGCTCACCCTCGACCGCGAGGCGATGCACCTCAAGGACGAGCTGATGCCGCGTTACGCCAAGCTGGTCTATAACGGCTTCTGGTTCGCGCCGGAACGCGAGATGCTCCAGGCCTTGGTCGACAAGAGCCAGGAGCGGGTCTCGGGCGCGGTGCGCCTTAAGCTCTACAAGGGCAACGTGGTGGTGGTTGGCCGGCAGTCACCGAACAGCCTTTACTCCCTCGACCATGTCACCTTTGAGGATGACGAGGTCTACGACCAGCGTGACGCTGAGGGCTTCATCAAGTTGCAGGCCCTGCGCCTACGCCTCGCCAAGGCGCTGCGCAGCTAGCCCTCTATCCTTTCCATCTCGGCCATCTTCTCGTCGGCGTCATCGGCCTTGTTGTAATCTTGGGCCAGGCGACCGTCGCCGACCGGGCTTTTGCAGGTAAAGAAGATGCAGTGCCCTTCCACCGGCAGGATGCCGTGTCGCAGGTTGCGTGAGATGTGCACTAGGTCACCCGGCAGGATGGTGGTGGTCTCGTCGCCGAGCACCATCCGCAGCTTGCCTTCCAGCACGTAGATGAACTGTTCCTCGTTCGGGTGGAAATGGGGCGGCGGTGCGACACCCTCGTCGTATCGGACTAGTCCTACCTTCATGAATTCCCCGCTGAAGCTCTTCATCAGCGCTGGCGCGGTATCGTCGGCCTTCCAGTCAATTTCATCCGTGCGATAGAGTGGCATGTGTTTCTCTCCTTGAATATTTTGAATCGTTAGCCGACACCCGGCTGGGCCGCTTCACCTAGGACGAGCGGGTGGACCCCAACGAAGGCGCGATATGAAGTGGGCCTCGCCGAGGCGTTGGATGAACCCCATCCGGCTCGATTTGTTGGAAAGCAGGAAGTGGCCACCCACGAAGAGCGCGGTGGCGGCAAATAGCGCATCCAGACTTCCGATCACTCCTGTCCCCAGATCTCGCGAGAGTGGCACCAATTATCCGGTGAGAAACCGGGAGTCGTCCAGTCACCCTTCTGCATGCTAGTCAGGGACATGATCGACACAAATGACGCAGACCAAAACGCAGCATCATCAGGGGCGAACGCGATAGGTACATCTGACCCGGTCGCCGTTGATCCCGTAGCAAGTGTGATCCTTGAAGTGCTCGGCGCGGCGAAGCCGGGTGGGTTCGTCTCGCCGGAGGAGGTGGCGCGCGCCGTGGCCGAGGCCCGGCGCAAGAGGAACGACCCGCCCGATCTGTGGCGGCGCTACCTCGCGGCGGTGAAACAGCAGGCAATCCATCTGGCGCGGGCCGGAGAGATACAGGTGCTGCGAAAGGGCCAGCCGGTCGGCGACCCGGCCCGCGTAAAGGGCGTGATCCGCTACCGGTTGCCGAGCTGATACTGGCGGGCTCGCGACCTACCAGGCCGGCGGTTCGATGCCGTTCTGGCGGCAGGCGGCCGTGACCGTGTTGGCCAGCAGGCAGGCGATGGTCATGGGGCCAACGCCGCCGGGCACCGGCGTGATTGCGCCGGCGACCTCGATGGCCGCGTCGAAATCTACATCGCCAACCAAACGCGTTTTGTCCGGGTCCTCGCCGGAGGGCGCCGCGATGCGGTTGATGCCCACGTCGATGACGGCGGCACCGGGCTTGATCCAGTCCCTTCGAACCATCTGCGGCCGTCCGACCGCGGCGACCAGGATATCCGCCCGGCGGCAGACCTCGGCGAGATCCTTCGTGCGCGAATGTGCAACGGTCACGGTGCAGCTCGCTTGGGTGAGCAGCGCTGCCATGGGCTTGCCGACGATGTTGGAGCGGCCGAGCACGACGGCGTTCATGCCTGACAGATCGCCCAGCCGGTCCTCGAGCAGCATGCGGCAGCCTAGCGGTGTGCAGGGTACCAGAGCAGCGTCGGGGCCGGTCATCTGGCTGGTTGCGAGCCTGCCGGTGTTGATGACGTGGAACCCGTCGACATCCTTTGACGGCGCGATCGCGTCGATCACGGCGTTTGGGTCGATCTGGTCAGGGAGGGGCAGCTGCACCAGGATACCGTGCACGGCCGGGTCGCTGTTCAGCTGTTCCACGAGCGCCACCAGCTCGGCCTGGCCGGTTGATGCGTCCAGGCGGTGATCCGTCGCGGTGATGCCGGCCTCGGCCGCCGCCTTCTCTTTGTTGCGCACATATACCTTGCTCGCGGGGTCGTCGCCCACCAGCACGACGGCGAGGCCCGGCTTCAGGCCGTGAGCCTTGTTGATGGCGGCGATATTCTTTCCGATGCGTCCGCGCAGGGCCTCGGCGAAACCCTTACCATCGATGACCCTATCGGCATATCTTTCGCGTGGATTGCTCATGTTAGTGCGCTCCCCCGGGCCGGTCGCGTCGGCACTGTTATTCGATACCGCCTCTATCATGGGCGCGAGAGTCGGGCCATCGCCCGTGATGCGCCGCTAAACAGGGCGAGGGCTACCTCAGGAGGAGGCCCGGAATGAATTGCTGCAGGAAGCCGAGAACCAAGATCAGTATCAGCGGCGACAGGTCGATGCCGCCGATGGCGGGGATGACTTGGCGTATCGGCCGCAGCACCGGCTCGGTGATGCGGTAAAGGAAGTCGCCGACCTGATAGACAAGGCGGTTCGACGTGTTGATCACCTGCAACTGAACCAGCCAAGTGAGGGCGACCGCGATGATCACCGCCCACATGTATAGGCTGATGACTGTGCTGATGAGATTGGCGAGTGCGAGCATATTCCTCGATCCACGGCTGCGAAAACTGCGTGTCCGAAACGCTTGTTGAATGCGGATTTCAGACTAGCCAGCGCCCCCGCGACTGTCCAGTCACGCGCCGGTAATGCGCGCTGGTGCGGGTGACTTGACACGGACGTGGGCCCACACCCATATTCCCGCCGCGCCGCGACGCCCGCACTCAACACCCGGGGCTCGCGCGTGGGCCATTTTTGGCATCTGTGGGGCCGTAGCTCAGTTGGGAGAGCGCTACGTTCGCAACGTAGAGGTCAGGGGTTCGATTCCCCTCGGCTCCACCAAATTTCTGGTCGATAAATCAGTCGGATAGAGACTGCATAAGCACTCAATGAAATCTCCGAAGGTTCGGGCTGTCACACTCATGTCACAGCCAGAAGGGGATTTGCTTTGGCTTCAATCAGAAAACGCGGTGGGAAGTGGCAAGCACAAGTCCGCAACACCGGCGCTACATCTCGGTCCAAAACCTTTACTCATAACTCAGATGCTATGGCTTGGGCACGAGACCTGGGGCGCGCAATCCACACAGGCGGAACCTATGACCGTTCAAAATCGGGAGACGAAGTTGGGAGCTGTCCAGCTTTCGAGTTAGTATAAGTCTACAACGCGAGATCAATGGAGAGATAAAATTATGAAAGCACTACTTCTAGGAAAATATGCCCCCCATGCGCTGAAGGGCCTGATTGGCGGCTCAGATCGTGAAGCTGCAATCAAAAAACTGATGGATGCGGTTGGGGGTACAGCCGACTACATCGCCTTTGTTCGGGGAAAATACGACGTTGTTGTTAGGGTCGAGGTCAAAGACCATGAAACCGCAATGGGACTTGTACTGGCAATCAAGGCAAGTGGCGCTTTTGAGGACGCTGACTACCTAGAGGAAATAGACATGCCGGGTGTCGTTGCCGCAGCCCAAACAGCTGCGAGTGCTTATACCGCCGCCGGTTAATATTTTGTCGATTAGCTAATTCAGGCTCCCGTGAGACAACGTCCTCGGGGGCGAGACAGTGGCAGTCCATTTTGCACACGTCCGAAAGTCGGACCCTGATGCGTATATTAACGCGGCGCGATTTCTTCGCGCATCTTCCATCCGTGCGATCCGAATGGCTGCCTCACGCGTATAGGAGTTTTTGAACAAACGGACCAAACCTATGCGTCTTGGCTACTTTACCATGCCTGTACACCCCCTCGATCGGGACTATCCCACTACTTTGCAAGAGGACCGGGAGACCATCATCCTTTGCGATAAGCTGGGCTTTTACGATGCGTTCGTGGGTGAACATTTGACGGACAGCGCGGAAAACATCACGAACTCGATGATGTTTCAAGCAACGCTCATTCACGCGACTGAAAACATCAAGCTGGCGACTGGAACTACCAATCTCTCCCACATGCATCCTGTGCTTGTGGCGACGCATGCGGCCATGTTCGACAACTTGGCTCGAGGTCGCTTCATCTTAGGGGTCAGCCCGGGCGCCCTGCGTTCGGATGCGGAGGCTCTCGGCATCATCGACGAGGACCGCAACCAGATTTTTGCTGAAGCGATTGATGTGATTCTGGCGATTTGGGCGGGAGAGACGCCTTATGATATCGATTTTGACAACAACCGTTTCAAGGTAACAACGGCGGAGACCCGTTACCTTGATGTTGGCTATGGAATCATGCCGAAGACATTCCAGCAGCCGCGTCCGGAGATAGTGGGTACGGTCGTTGCGCCGTTTTCAAAGGGTGTCATTTCCATGGGCGAGCGAGATTTTCATCCGCTGTCGGCCAATTTCCTGCTGCCGAAATGGGCGGCGACCCACTGGGGCAACTACGCAGAGGGTAAGGCCAATGTCGGCGAGGCTGCCAATCCGGCCGACTGGCGGGTCGCACGCACCATCTTCGTGGCCGACGACGACGCGACGGCGAAGGCCTATGGCAAAGACGATGCGAACAGCCCGTACCGTTTTTACTACAGCCAGATTCTGAAGAAGCTTGTTCGCGGCAACAGGCAGGCTGTTTTTAAGCACGACCGCAACGAGCCAGATGATGCTGTTACCCTCGACCGGGTGCTCGAGGATCTTGTGATTTGCGGCACAGTGAATGACGTGATCGATCAGGTTCTGGCCCTTCGGGAGGTCACGGGCGACTTCGGTGAGCTCGTTTATGCCGGCATGGACTGGGTGGACGAGGGGCTGACCAAACGGTCACTGCAGCTGATGGCCGAGGAGGTCATGCCGCGGGTGAACGCCGCGATCGGGCAGGCACAACCGGCTGCGGCAGCGCAATAGCTGGGCCGGGCACGAAGCTTTGCAGTTCGCCGTTAAAGCCCGGTCGGTCCCGTTGGTAGCGCTTTGGCTGGCGGGGGTAGGCGTCATTCCCTTCTTTGTCTGTGCCACGCTCATTCTCGTCGGACCGCCTGAACTGTTTGCACCGGCATCAGATGCGCTCTTGGCCTATGGCGCGATTATCCTTTCGTTTCTGGGCGGCATTCAGTGGGGATTTGCAACGAGAGGTGCGCGCGCAGCTAGTCAAAGCGGCATCTTGCTGTGCAAGCTTTTGGTCAGCGTTGTGCCCTCGCTCGTTGCTTGGGTGGCGCTTCTCGCACCTAGGGAACCGGGTTTCATGATTCTTGCGGGGACCTTTCTTCTCGTGTTCTTGATGGACATCCGGGCTGCATGTTTGAATCAGGCGCCCGCTTGGTACCCGTCGCTGCGATTGTTCCCGACGCTTGTCGCCGTTGCAGCGCTCATTGCCGCCACGTTCGCGTGAATTTCACCGCGCGCAAGGGGGAGCGCCAAAATATGGCACACAAGCGCGATCGGCGAACCAAAATTTGCCCGACTTGCGGCCGGCCGTTCGATTGGCGACGACGGTGGGCCGCATGCTGGAGCGTCGTGAAATTCTGCTCTGAACGTTGTCGCAGGGACCCGAACCTCATTAAGGAAAATAACCGTGAAATCCATGTTGCGCGCTGAGCCGGGGCGAGGCCAAGAATCGGTCTGGGACTATCCTAGGCCACCCTGTCTCGAAAGTGTCGGTGATCGTCTTCGTGTCGATTTTGCGGGCGAGACAATCGCTGCCACCGAGAATGGATTCAGGGTTCTCGAGACCAGTCATCCCCCTGTCTACTATATCCCGCCATGCGATATTCGCTGGGAGTTCTTGGTGCGCGCACCTGGCCAGTCCTTCTGCGAATTCAAGGGTGTCGCCTCATACTGGACACTTGAAGTGGACGGGAAAATTTCCCGCGAGGCGGCATGGAGTTATGCGGCGCCGACGAGGCCATTCGCGGTGATTAGCGACTATTTGGCTTTCTATGCCTCGCGCGTTGATGGCTGTTGGGTTGGCGAAGAACCTGTCGCGCCGCAGGAAGGTGATTTTTACGGCGGTTGGATCACGCCAAGGATTGTCGGGCCGTTCAAAGGCGGCGTTGGAACGCTCGGCTGGTAGATTTGTTCGCAACGCTAATTAAAGCGCGTATGCCGGTTACACGACTATAGATTGTCCAAAACCAGTGACAATTCCGTTGAAAGACCGAAATAGTTCGACAGGTCGTATTCTTCCTTACAAGTATCGAACGACATGGCTCCACGGCTCGCGCATCTTCAGAATACGGCCTTCCATTGCTCGGTGTCCACGAACCAGTGTTCCTCGTAGACCTTGTCGCCCTTGAATGGATATGCGCCCGAATGCCTTCGGTAATGCGCTTCAACCCGAGGTCCAGCCGTAGATGCGCGCCGCGTTGCCGCCCATGAGCGCGGCGCGGTCGCTGTCGGACAGCCAGTCGCCTTGGCGGAACGCCTCGACACCCTGTTCGTAGCTGAGAAGCTCGATGGCCCGGGTCCAGTCCGTGCCCCACATGCAGCGCTCGACGCCGAAGGCGCCCAGGATGCGTTGTACCGGCGCGCGGATGTCGGTAAAGGGGAAGGATGTGCGCGCCAGTGTGCCGGCTCCGCTGATTTTCACCGATACATTGTCGTGTTCGGCCAGTGCCAGCAGGTTCGGTAGCTCGGCCCAGCCATCCTCGGGAGCCGGCGGGTGGAACGGCTGGACGAGGCCCATGTGATCGACCACCAGCGACACGTCCGGGAACCGCGCCGCGAGCGCCGCGACCTTTGCGTGCCGTTGGGTGCAATAGACGTTCACAGGGAGATTGTGGTCGCGGGCCGCCGCGAGCAATCGGCCGATCCCCGCATCGCCTGCGGCGTCTGAAATGCCATGGGCGAGCAGCAGGCGAACACCGACGGTGCCGTCCGTCGCGGCCCAGTCGGCTACCCGTTCGCCGACCGCGGGGTCGCCCGCATCGAAGGGCGCGACCAGCCGGAAGCGGCCCGGATGGTCCGCATATACCGCGAGCGCAAAGCTCGGGTCGTAGCGGTACATTGTGAAGGCCGAGACAAGGATCGCTCCGTCGACCCCGACTGCGTCCATCGCCGCCACCATCTCCGGGCCATTGGCCGAGGGTGGGCCTGTCAGCACCGCGGCCCAGGGGCGGCTAGGATGGTCGGTCTCATAGGCGTGCACCTGTGCGTCGATGATTGCCATCGGGGCTCCCGTTGCCGGCTGTTGCGCCACAGCCTAGCGCAGCGGTGAGAACGGGGCCGCGTGTAGCAGCTTGTTGTCTTGGGTGATGATCGCACCCTTGGGAGAGCCCTTAGGCGGCCAAACGTCCTTTGCCACGCCCTCTGCGCGCACCTGTGCGCGATGCTCGAAGCTCTCATAGGGCCAGATATGAACATACTTGTTGAGGCCGCCGATCTCGGTATGCATGGCCATGGCGCAGGGCGACAGCGCGTTGCGCGCATCGATCGCGTCCTTCCAGCCGTTAATAATCCCCGGCATCGTGCCGGCGTGGACGGCATATTCCCGATACTCGAATAAGGGGCCGTGTTCGCCGCTGAGGAACTCGGTCATGAAGGGGAATGGGGTGAACACCTCGGCCTTCATGTCGTGAACCATATCGATGGTGTCGGGTGGCCAACCCTCGGTTTTCGCGGCCTCGGCGCGCACCGCCTCGAGCTCGGCAAGGTCGGTATAGGGCCAGATATGGATAACCTCGTTAAGCGGTCCCACCTCGGTGTGGAAGAAGGCGGCCAGCGGCGAGAGCTGTTTACGCCCGCTCTCGTACGCCTTTTCGAAGATCTCTAGAAATGCGGGTACCATCCTCACCTTTAGGCGGTAGGTGCGAACTTCATAGATCATGATTTGTCCTCGGTTTGTTGGTCACGCCTTTGCGGGTAATCGCTACGTAGCGGGAAGCTGCGTGGGGTCCCAGACGGCACGTTCTCTGCCATGGGACCATAAAAAAATCGTCGCTATCCTTAGCCTAGATGAGTTTGTCAATTGCATCTCTACCAATATATGAAAGGTTGACCTTATTGAATTCAATGCCTCCTGAGCGTGGATAAACGAGGAAATTCGAATGAACGCGGCCTCGAACTCCAACAAGGCTCAGCACCGCGAAAAGATCGGGCGCTGGGCTGATGGTGTTGCTCGAAAGCGCAACGCTTGGATCGATCGTAACCAATACTATTACCAGCAGGATTACGATTACCTAAAGTATCTGATTCCGGAAGCATCGCGAGTTCTGGTCTTGGGGTGCGGGACTGGGAGGCTGCTGTCGGAATTGAGGCCCTCGGTCGGGGTCGGCATCGATATCAGCGCAGACATGATCTCGGAGGCGAGGGCGGATCACCCGGAGTTCGAATTTATCGAGGCGGATCTTGAGGATCCTGCGACCATAGCGGGCTTGGCCGGCGTCTTCGACTATGTCGTCATCCCGGACACGCTGGGTTTCCTTTACGATTGCGAGGCATTCATCGACCAGCTCGCGCCGGTCTGCGCCGATCACACCCGCATCGTGATCACCTATTTCTCACACCTGTGGGAACCCCTGCTCACACTGGCCGAGAAATTATCCCTACGCATGCCACACCCGTTGCTCAACTGGCTATCCATGGACGACATCGTGAACTCTCTTGAGATGAGCGACTTCGAGCGCGTACATCTCGAGAGGCGACTGATCGTGCCGTTCTCGTGTTTCGGTCTGGGATCGTTGGTGAACCGTTATATCGCGCCCCTGCCGCTGATCCGGCAGCTTTGCTTGCGTCACTATATTGTCGCGCGCCTGCCGCGCCGACAGGCCGAGCGGTCGATGTCCACATCCGTTGTAATCCCGTGCCGCAACGAGCACGGCAACATCGAGGCCGCAGTCACCCGGATACCGGAATTTTGTTCTGACATCGAGATAATCTTCGTCGAGGGAAAAAGCCACGATGGCACATGGGACGAGATCCAACGGGTCAAGGAAGCCTACCCAGACCGGAATATTGTGGCCATCCAGCAGCCCGGAATTGGCAAGGGCGACGCGGTGCGCGCTGGCTTTGAGATCGCGACCAAGGATCTCCTGTTCATTCTGGATGCGGATCTGACGGTGCCGCCCGAGGACATGCCGAAATTCTATAATGTGCTTAACTCGAACAAGGCGGAGTTCGTGAACGGCACCCGCATGATCTACCCGATGGACCAGCAGGCCATGCGCTTCCTCAACTACTGGGCCAATCGCACCTTCGCCGTGATCTTCACCTACCTGCTGAACCAGCGTTACACCGACACTTTGTGCGGGACTAAGGGGCTGAGCCGGGTCAACTACGAGAAGCTGGCGCGCAACCGGCACTACTTCGGTGACTTCGATCCATTCGGGGACTTCGACCTGATTTTTGGGGCCGCTAAGCTGGATCTCAAACTGCGCGAGATTCCGATCCGATACCGGGAACGTTCCTATGGTAGCACACAGATCTCCCGGTTCCGGCACGGCGTCCTGCTGTTGAAGATGGTCCTCTTCGCCTACCGCAAGCTGAAGGCAATTTAGCCGCGCGCTGCGCGAGGCTCCTCTCATGGTTCGACTCTCCGTTCTCGACCTCGCCTATATCGGCGAAGGTTTCATGCCGGCCGACGCGCTGGCCAATGCGCTTGATCTCGCCCGGCATTCCGAGACCGCTGGCTACTTGCGTTTTTGGCTGGCTGAGCATCACAATCTCGCCGGGATCGCCAGTGCAGCCACGGCGGTGTGTATCGGTCATGTGGCGTCCGGGACGTCGACTATCCGTGTCGGCGCGGGTGGCATCATGCTACCGAACCATTCGCCCATGGTGATTGCCGAGCAGTTTGGCACCCTCGCGACCCTGTTTCCCGGACGCATCGATCTGGGGCTTGGCCGCGCACCGGGAACGGACCAGCGTACTCTGCAGGCCCTGCGCCGGGGGCTGGACGCATCGGAACATTTCCCGCAGGACGTGGTTGAGCTGCAGGCCCTGCTGGGGCCGCCCCATGAGGGGCAGACGCTCCGCGCGATTCCGGGCGAGGACACCAACGTACCACTATGGATTCTCGGATCGAGCCTCTACGGGGCACAGCTCGCCGCCATGCTTGGGCTGCCTTACGCATTCGCCTCGCACTTTGCGCCGCAGGCGCTTCATCAGGCTGTGACGATCTACCGTCAGAAGTTCGAGCCTTTCGAGCAGCTCGCGGAGCCCTATGTGATGGTCGGCTGCAACGTGGTGGTAGCAGAGACGGATTCCGAGGCGCGGCGGCTGTTCACCACGCCGCAGCAGCAATTCACCCGCATGGTCCGAGGCAACCGCGGCCACCTACCCCCGCCGGTCGACGACATCGAGAACTTCTGGTCGCCGATAGAGAAGGCGCGGGCCTCGTCTATGCTGGGCTGCTCATTCCACGGCACGCCCAAGACGATCCGTAACCAGCTCGCGCCGCTGATCGAGGCCACCTGCGCGGACGAATTGATGGTTGTCGGCGCTATCTGGGATCATGCCGCCCGCGTGCGCTCCTACGAACTGCTGGCCCGGGCGATGGCCTGATGCGTCGCGCAATCATGCGCGTGTTTTCCTCGCGCTGCCGAACGCGGTAAAAAGGGCATGTCTTCGGTCGGCCCGGCCGCAGGCCAGTATCCAGCGGAGAAGCTTCCCATGACAACCGACCGGATCATAAGCCGACGTGAAGATGGCGTCGGCTACCTCACCTTCAACAACCCCGACCGGCACAACGCCATGTCGCTTGAGATGTGGCGCGATGGCGCCACGGTGATCCGCGACTTATGCGATGCCGGCGACGTGCGCGTGGTCTTATTGGCCGGCGCCGGCGAAAAGGCCTTTGTCGCGGGCGCGGATATTTCGAAGTTCGGTGAGGAGCGCAACTCCGCCGACGCTGTGGCCGAATATGGCGCCGCCGTCGCCGACTTTCAGCACACGCTGACCCATGCGCCGATACCGACTATTGCGCGGATTGGTGGCTACGCCATCGGCGGGGGGCTCGCGATTGCGCTTTGCTGCGACATCCGCATCGCGTCAGACGACTCCCGCTTCGCGGTGCCGGCCGCGAAGCTCGGTCTTGGCTATGCTGCGCCGGGGATCGAGCGCCTAATGCAGATCGTTGGGCCGTCCTTTGCCATGGAGATTTTCTATACCGCACGTCAGTTCGATGCAGCGGAGGCGCTGATGATGGGGTTGATCAACCAAGTGGTGCCGCGGGCCGAATTGTCGAGCTTCTGCGACGACTATGTCAGCCGCATCGCCGGCAACGCGCCGCTGACGATCCGGGCGGTGAAGACGGCTGTTCAGGAAAACCTGAAGCCGCCAGCCGATCGGGATGTAGTGCTGTGTGAGGAGCAGGTGGCGGCCTGCTTCGCGAGCCGCGACTATATCGAGGGACGGACAGCTTTCGCCGAGAAGCGCAAGCCGGTCTTCACCGGAACATAGCACTCCCGTCCATGCCCCCCAGCGGCCGGCGGCATTCTTTCACATGGGCCGCCTCATGGCCTCGTCATAGGTGAGGAACATGACGTTGAAGGCGATGGGCATCATCACGCTATTCGAGTAGCACTGACGATGCGGCGCTAGTTGAGCGGGGCGCCGGCGGCGGCTTGACCGCAGATTTTCCGGGTCGTCACGCCCGCCTTGTCGAAGCCGTCTAGTGGGCAGTAGCGCAGCAGAAACGTGCAGGATTTAAGCACGCTGGAATACTGCGGCGTGTCGGCGGCCCTTGCGGGGCGCGCCACCTCGGACTGATGGAAGTTGATGACCCGCTCGCCGCGCAGCAGGACCGTGTTCTCATGGGCCAAGCATTGCGCGTCGCTCGTCGTGTGCCGGTTCGTGGCGAGCGCTAACAGAACAACTGCGCCCAAGCCGACTATCAGCCTGGCACGGAACGCACTGAGGCGGGGGAATCGCCAGCGCAGGCCCCGGTAAATCCCGAAGAGAATTGCGCCTGCCGCCGCGACCGCAACGATCAGGTTGACGATATCGAACAGGATGTCCACCGATCAACGCGCCGGCGCGTCGGCGTCGAGGCGGCTGATCGCTTCGGTGACCATGCGATGGGCTTCGGTACCCGGCGGGATCAGGTCGCGCAGGCGCGTGAAGCGCCGGCGCGCGGTCTCTGTATCGCCGGAATCTGCTGCCGTGATAGCACCGCGAAATAGGGTCTCGGGGTGGTTGGGCTCGAGCGCGATGGCGCGTGCATAGGCTGTAGCGGCGGCGGTGGGGTCGTTCAGCATCTCCCATGAGCGCGCGAGCATGCGCCAGCCCGCCAAGTTGTCCGGCTCGTCCTCGAGCCGCGCGGCGAGGCCGTCTACCATGCCCCGGATCATTTCACGGCGTTCCGCGTCATTCATGTCCTCGGCGGCGGCGATCTCTGCGACGGTGGGCCCCCGTGTCCTCGTCGTGGGCGCGGAATACAGCAACCAGTCCGCCGGGTCGTGGCCGAGCTTGCGCGCGGTCTCGGTGACGCGCGCGATAACTGTGGGAAGCCAAGGCGCGTTCGGCGGCGCATCGCCGGCGAGGGCGGCCCAGGCGTAGAGCGCGTCCTGTTCGCGGCCCGCTTGATAGTCGGCGAGGCCGAGAAAGTAGCGGGCCCGGGGGTCGGCCTTGTTTTCGGCGAGGGAGGCCGTGAAGGCCGCGCGAGCGGCTGGCGTGACTATCCCATCGGTGAGCCGGACGAGGGCCTCGCCATGAGCAGAGGCAATCTCGCCGCGCCTCGGCGCGAGCTCCCGGGCGCGCGCTAGGGCGGTCTCGGCACCATCGACGTCGCCTACCACGAGCCGAAGCCGGCCCAGTTCCAGCCAGGGCTGCGCTTCGTTCGGCGTCGCGGTCGTGCGGGCCTCAGCCTCGCGCAGGCGTTCGCGGGCGACGACGACGCCGTCGGCTGCCGCCGGGGCCTCGCGCGTAGCGAAGGGCTGACCGGGCAGCCCGGGTGAACCGAGACCGAGATACATCGGCACGCTCCCCAGCGGCACGAGCAGGATTAGGGCGAAGGCGAGCGGGATTTGGCGTCTGGCCCCTGGCCGGCCACCAAGCTCCGCTGCGCGGCCGGCTGCGAGGAGCCGGCGTTCGATCTCGCCACGCGCTGCATCGGCTTGGGTCTCGTCGATTAGGCCGCGCGCGCGGTCGCGTTTCAGCTCCTGCAATTGGTCGTAATAGATGTCGGCATCATATTCGGCGCGCGACCTTTCGCGGCCGTGCACGCGAAACAGGGGCCAGACGACCCAGGTGAGCATGCTGAGGGTGAGCGCGGTGAGCAGGAGCCAGAATATCATGTGTCCCGCGGACCGTTAATATCTTCGGCGACATCGCCTGTCGCCTCTGCATAATCTTCGGGGTCGGGCGCCCTCATGGCGCCCTCTAACTCGTTTTGGATACGGCTGCGCGGCGCGCGCGCGCCGCTTCCGGCGACTAGGCGGTCCAACAACGCGTCGAGCTCGGCCCGGTCCACGGGTGATAGCGGACCGGGCTCCGCGCCGGCGGTCTGCCGGCTCCGGCACCTCCGACAATAGAGCACGGCGAGAGTGGCGATGATAACGGCCATGATCGGTGGCGCCAGCCAGAGGGCAAAAGTGTTGGGCTGGAACGGCGGGCGGAGAAGGATGAAGTCGCCGTAGCGGGCCACGAGATAGTCGACCACCTGCTCGTCGCTGTCGCCGGCGACCAGGCGTTCGCGTACTAGCAAACGCAGGTCGCGGGCGATCTCCGCATCGGAGTCGTCGATCGATTGGTTCTGGCAGACCACGCAGCGCAGCTCGGTGGATATGCCCCTCGCCCGTTTCTCGAGAACGGGGTCGTGGAGTACCTCGTCCGGCTCGACCGCCCGCGACGTTGCGGCGGTTGTGATTACCAACAGGAGGGCGCCGGCGAGAAGAATGGTGATCCGCTTCATCCGCCCTCTACTTCGCGCAGCTTCGGAAGAATTTTCCGCTCGAGGACGTCGGGAGTGATCGGACCGGCATGCTTGTATGCGACCGTGCCATCGGCGTCGATGATGAATGTTTCGGGTACACCCGTTACCCCCCATTCCAGCGACGCGCGGGCGTTGGCGTCGGCGCCTACGGCGGTGTAGGGGTTACCGTGGCGACGCAGCCATGTAACCGCGTCTTCGGTCTTGTCGCGGTGGTTGATTCCGAAGACCGGAATACCGTCCATGGCGAGCCGGGTAATCAGCGGATGCTCGGCCAGGCAGGGCACGCACCATGAGGCGAACACGTTCACGAGGGTGACCCGGCCTCGCAGATCGGCAGTCGAGAACCCGCCGGGGATGTTATCGGCGACGGCAGGCAGTACGATGGCCGGGGCTGGCTTGCCGACGAGCGGCGAGGGCAGGCGCGACGGATCGTTGTTGCGCTCGCCGTCAGTTAGCAACGCAACCATGATGCCGATGAGGGCGGCGAATATCGCCAAGGGCAGGATGATGACGACCCGGCGCATGGCACTACTCGGCCGGGGACCGGGTTGGTTGTGCCGGTGCACCCGCCGCGCGGTGAGGAGTACCCACCCGATGTCGCCGGTCGCTCAGGGACAGGAACCCGCCCAGCGACATCAGCAATGCTCCAAGCCAGATCCAGGGCACGAGCGGGTTCACGAAGAACCGCACGGTCCATGCATTCGCGGTCTCCGGAGTGCGGCCGCGCTCGCCGATCACCCCGTATAGGTCAGCTAGCAGGGTCGTGCGGATACCTGCCTCGGTGGTCGTCTGGTCGGCGACCGGGAAGAACCGACGCTCGGTGACGAGCGTGGTGAAGGGCTCGCCGTCCTCGGCGATCAGGAGCGTACCGCGCTCGAAGCGGTAGTTGGGCCCCAGCCCCTCGGTGACCGAGTCCAGGGTGACGGCGTATCCGGCGCCCTCGACCGTCTGGCCGGGGACCAGAATAGTCACGAGTTCGGCCCGCCAGGCCGACGAGCCGGTGATGCCGACGATCATCACGGCGAGGCCGAGATGGGCTAACGTCATGCCGCTCGCCGAGCGGGGCAAGCCGGACAGCCGGCGCAAGCTGTCGCGGGGATGCGACGTGAACAGCTTAATGCGCCCGGCCCATTCGGTAATTGCGCCGATGCCCAGCCAGGCCGCGAGCCCCATGGCGAAGGGTGCGAGCTCCGGGCCATCGGGCACTGCGAGGAAGGTCGCGACGATGGTAAGCAATGCCGCGATCACAGCTGGGATAAGCTTCGCCGATGCCGCGCGCAGGTTGCTGCGCTTCCAGGCCAGCAGCGGTCCCAGTGCAATCAGCAGGACGAGCGGCACCATGATCGGGCCGAAGGTGGCGTTGAAGAAGGGCGGCCCGACCGAGACCCGGGACTGGCCGCCGGACAGAGCCTCGAGAATGAGCGGGAAGAGCGTGCCGAGCAGAACCGTCGCAGCGGCGAGCGTCAGCAGCATGTTATTCGCGATCAGCGCACCCTCCCGGCTGACCGGTGCGAACAGGCCACCGCCCTTCATCCCAGGCGCGCGTATCGCGAACAGGCTCAGCGCCCCGCCGATGGCGACAGCTAGGATGGCGAGGATGAAGATGCCGCGTTCCGGGTCGATGGCGAAGGCGTGCACCGAGGTCAGCACGCCGGAGCGCACTAGGAAGGTGCCGAGCAGGCTCATGGCGAAGGTCAGGATGGCGAGCAGGATGGTCCAGCTCTTCAGCGCGTCGCGCTTTTCGACCACGATCGAGGAGTGGAGCAACGCGGTACCGAACAGCCAGGGCATGAAGCTCGCATTCTCGACCGGGTCCCAGAACCACCAGCCACCCCAACCCAGCTCGTAATAGGCCCACCAGCTGCCCAGCGCGATGCCGCCGGTCAGGAAGGTCCATGCGGCCATTGTCCATGGGCGTACCCAGCGACCCCAGGCCGCGTCGACCCGGCCCTCGATCAACGCTGCTATCGCGAAGGAGAAGGCCATTGAGAAACCCACGTAGCCGAGATAGAGGAGCGGCGGATGGAAGGCGAGGCCTGGATCCTGCAGTAGCGGGTTAAGCCCGGTACCGTCGGGTGGGGCGGGGCTGAGTCGCGCGAAGGGGTTCGAGGTGAAGATGATGAAGGCGAGGAAGGCAAGGCCAATCATAGCTTGGATCGCAAGCACGCGGGCCTTGAGAGTCGGCGGCAGGTTGCGTCCCCAGATTGCGACCGCGGCGCTGAACAGCGCCAGCACCAGGACCCAGAGCAGCATCGAGCCCTCATGGTTTCCCCACACGCCGCTCACCTTGTAGAGCATTGGCTTCAGGGAGTGGCTGTTCTGGACCACCACCGTCAGCGAAAAGTCCGACGTAACGAAGCCATGGGTCAGGGCCGCGAACGCGATCAGCAGCGCTGCCGCCTGCGCGATGGCGGTCCGACTTCCGACCGCCATCATCCCGGTGTCGCCGCGTGCCGCGCCCCACAGCGGGACGACGGCCTGAACGGCGGAGAGCAAAAGGGCGGCGATCAAGACATATTGTCCGATCTCGGCGATCATCGGTCAGCCTCGCCCTCGCGCCACTGGCCACTCTTGCGCAGGGCGTCGGCCACTTCCTTGGGCATGTATGTCTCGTCATGTTTGGCCAGAACCTCGCTGGCCGTGAAGCTACCGTTCGGGCCTAGCTTTCCCTCGGCGACTACGCCTTGCCCTTCGCGGAACAGGTCGGGCAGGACGCCGGTGTAGCTGGCCGGGACTGTCCGTTTGAGGTCGGTGACGGTGAAGAAGGTAGTTGCACCCTCGGTGCGCATGCTGCCTTCCGCCACAAGGCCCCCCAGACGGAAGCGACTGTCTGGCGGTGCAGAGCGCGCGGCAAGGTCCGACGGGGTGTAGAAGAAGATCAGGCTGTCCTTGACGGCGTTCAGGATCAGCGTGGCCGACGATCCCAGCAGACCGAGGGAGACGAGGACGACGAGCAGGCGGCGATGCTTGCGTTTCACGATCCCGCCTCCGGTTCGTTCTGGCGCCGGCGGGCGGGCGCGGCGGCCTCGGCGGCATTGAGGGTGAGTTCGCTGCGCCGCAGGCGACGGACGCTGGCGATAGCGATGCCCACGAGAACCACCGCGGTGATCCCCAACGCGGACCAGACGAAGGCGGCGTGTCCGCCCATGTTTAGAAATACAGAGAGGTCTTCCACGTTTCCGGAACCATCTTGGTCTAATGCGCGGCAAGACGCGGGGCCACAGATAGCGGCGCGCCGGCACCGGCTATGTTTAACGCCGATCGTGAGTTTAACCCAATCGCGTCTCGTTCACATTCCTGCAGAAGTTGCTGTTTGTGGGGTCAATGGCCTCATGACGCGAAACCGCTACTGCGTCATGCTCTTGAGATAGGCGATTACGTCGGCGCGCTGGCCAGCCTTCTTCATGCCCGCGAAGCTCATCCGGGTTTTCGGTACCACTTTACGGGGATTCTCAATATAGGCCGATATGGTTTCATCATCCCAGACGATTGCGGAGTCCTTCAGGGCCTTTGAGTAGTTGAACCCGGTATCCCGGGCGCCGGCCTGACTTCCGAAGATGCCCCACAGGTTCGGGCCCACCTTGTTCGTGCCGCTCTCTTCCACCGTATGACAAGCGGCGCAGCGGCGGAACAGTTTCTTGCCCGCGGTCGCATCCTGAGCAAGCACGGCGGCGGGGGTGGCGATCGTCAGGGCGGAAAGAACGGCGGAAACGAGAAGTGTTTTCACGATGGAAATCCCTGTTTGAGCGAGATTATATACGTCTATTTTTAGGCCAGTAATCTTACGCACGGCAACGCGCAATAGATCAGCTACAGGTGTGACTCATCTACGCAGGCAAATGTGGCTATTCGACCGCCGAGAGATGCAGCGCGCGGGCGCGGGCGACGTTCAGGTCGGCGCGCATGCGGATCAGGAGCATGGTGATAAAATAGGTCATGAAGGCGAGACCCATGAGCAGGAGCGGCGCCAGCATGGCCGGGTCGATCGCTGGCTGGTCGAGGCGGGTCAGGCTCGCGGGCTGGTGCAGGGTGTTCCACCAGTCGACCGAGAACTTGATAATCGGCACGTTCACGAAACCTACGAGTGCTAGGATGGCCGCCGCGCGGGCCCCGCGCTGGGGGTTGTCGAAGGCATGGGTTAGCGCGATGTGGCCGAGATACAAGAAGAACAGGACCAGCACGGAGGTTAGCCGGGCGTCCCACACCCACCATGTGCCCCAAGTCGGTTTTCCCCACAAGCTGCCGGTCGTGAGTACGATCACCGTGAAGGCGGCGCCCAGCGGCGCGGCCGATCGTGCGGCGATGTCGGCCAGCGGATGCTTCCAGATCAGCGAGGTGGCGCTCATAACCGCAATGAAGCTGTAACAGGCCATCGCCATCCAAGCCGATGGCACATGCACATACATAATCCGAACGGTCTCGCCCTGCTGATAGTCTGCCGGCGAGGCGAACAGCGCGAAGTAGATGCCGGCTACGAACAGCAAGCTGGTCAGCGCGGCCGACCAGGGCAGGACCCGGATGGCGATTCGGGAGAAGCGGGCAGGGTTGGCTAAGCAGTGCAGCAAGGTCACATCCAGGCGTTCGGTCCAGCGTAGTCTAATCGATTGCCTGACGCAGCGCAGCCGCCGTCGCCCAAGGGGCCAGCGCCAGCGCGGCGAGCAGGAAGCCGCAGAGAATCATGATTTGGGGCGTGATGTCGCGTCCCGCAATGGCGCCGTCGACGGCACCGGCGCCGAAGATCAGGACGGGGATGTAGAGCGGCAGCATGAGCAGAGCGAGGAGCACGCCGCCGCTGCGGCGCGCGCCGATGGTCAGCGCGGCACCGATGCCACCTACCAGGCTGAGGGTTGGCGTGCCGAGAAGCATGGTAAGCAGGATCGGCAGCAACGCCGTGTCTGGCAGGTTGTAGAACAGGGCCAGGACGGGGGCAGCAATCAGCAGCAGAACGCCGCTGGTCAGCCAGTGGGCGATCGACTTGGCTAGAGCTAGCTGCCCGAGCGAGACTGGCGATAGATAAAGCAGGTCGAGGCTGCCGTCCTCTTGCTCGGGGACGAACATGCGTTCAAGAGACAGCAGCGCCGCTAGCAGTGCGACGACCCAGATAATGCCGCCGCCGATCCGCGGCAGGATCGCAGCGTCGGGACCGACCCCGAAGGGAAACAGGCTCGCGGCCAGGACGAAGAAGATGATCCCCATCATCGCGTCGGTGCCGTCGCGGAAGGCCAGGCGCAGGTCGCGCTGGATAAGTAGCGAGATCCCGATCATGCTGACAACCCGCCCATGTCCAGCCGATCGGCATGCATATCCAGCAGCTCGCCCAACCGCCCGCCATGGGTCGAGACGATGGCGACGCCCTCGTTCGACAGATGGGCGAGAATGGTATTCGCGAGCATTGACACGGCGCCCGGATCGAGCCCGGTGGCTGGTTCGTCGAGCAACCAGAGGGCGGGCCCGGCCTTGGAGTTCTGGCCGATCGCGAGACGCGCGAGCGTGACACGCCGACGTTGGCCCGCCGAAAGGTAACGCACGGGCACATCCGCGAGTGCCTCGATCGAAAACTGGAAGAGTGCGGGCTCGATATCGGGGTCGAAGCCGTAGATTCGCGCCCAGAAGGAGAGGTTTTCCGCAGCGGTCAGGGCCGGCTTCAACGGATCGGCATGGCCGATATAGGCGACCCGAGCGCGATGGCAGTCCCGATCGGTCGCGATGTCAAAGCCCTCCCATTCAATGCGCCCGGCCGCGGGCAACAGGAGTCCTGCCAGCGCTCGCAGAAGCGTCGACTTCCCGCTGCCGTTGGGGCCAGACAGCAGCATCGCGCGACCCGGGTTCAGCGCGAGATCGAGGCCTGCGAAGACCGTGCGTTCGCCTCGGATGCAGCCAAGATTATGAGTGGTTAGACCCTGCACGCGTCCTCATCCTTTCGCCGCGGGATCCTGATCGGGTAAATGGCGGCGGCGCGAAACTAGCAAAGTGCAGGACGTCTGCCGAGCGCGCTTGTTGGACCGTCTTGTCCCCGTGGCGCGGACAGGCAAGACTCTCCCTGACCATACAGACAAGCGGAGGAGGCAGACGCGATGTCGCTGGAGGACAACAAGGCTGTGGCACGGAAGTTTTTCGAGGAGTTCACCCGGGGAAACCTCGACGCGGTGGCAGACCTGATGCACCCGGACCACGTGTTCCATTTTCCCCTGTTGCCTGAGTCGGTGGACAAGCCTGGACATGTGGCAGGGCAGGCCGCGGTCAAGGCAGCGTTTCCGGATTATACCATGACGGTCACCCAGCAGGTGGCCGAGGCGGACATGGTGTTTAACCGCCTGCATATCACCGGTACGCATGCGGGCGAGTTCATGGGCCGACCGGGAAGCGGTGAGACGTTCGAGATTTCGACTTTCAATGTGATGCGTATTCGCGACGGCCAGGTCGAGGAGGAGTGGGACGAGTTCGACACGCTGAGATTTCTGGCGCAGCTGGGCATTGTCGAAAAACCCTGAGTATTCGCCTGCGGGTGATTTGGCCAGAAAAAGGCCGCCGGTTGGGGGAGCCGGCGGCCTTTAGGGCCTGGATCGGCGTCGACCTGAAGGGAATCGGGTCGACGCGTCGGAGGCTGACCAAAAGCGTTGATGGGGGACGCCAAGGGTCAATCTTCACTAGGCAGGGGTAGTTTGGCGAGAGATGGGTCGCATTGCGGCGGAAATGTGGTTTCTGCCGCGGCCCCGATCCGCTCTAGGTTACGGGCTTCGGCTGCTTGGCCGACGCCGTCGATGGTCTAGGGCACCATCCCGCGGTCTTCTTCTAAGGAATTACGCAGCACTGAAGCTTGGAGTCGCCGGGCGTTTGACTTATAACCGCCCCGAATTGGCGCTGCCCGGGTCACCGTTCGCATGCCAGCTTCCGTATCATCAGATGAGTTCCCCTTCGGGAAGGAGACAACGTCCATGAGCGTTACTGGCGCGGACAGCCTGAAGACCCGCCGCACCCTCGAAGTTGCGGGGCAGAGCTACGACTATTTCAGCCTTGAAGCAGCGTCCGCTGAGCTCGGCGATGTCTCGCGGCTTCCCTACTCGCTGAAGGTGCTGCTGGAGAACATGCTGCGCTACGAGGACGGTCGCACGGTCTCGACCGGCGATGCGCAGGCGCTGGTCGACTGGCTTAAGGAGCAACGCTCGCCGCGCGAGATTGCCTACCGGCCAGCCCGCGTCCTGATGCAGGACTTCACGGGTGTGCCGGCCGTTGTGGATCTAGCGGCAATGCGCGACGCGGTGGACAATCTGGGTGCTGACCCGCGACTCATCAATCCGCTCTCGCCGGTCGACCTGGTGATCGATCATTCGGTAATGGTTGATCACTTCGGCGATGACGACGCGTTCGGCAAGAATGTGGATCTCGAGTTCGAGCGCAACAGCGAGCGCTACGAGTTCTTGCGCTGGGGTCAGGGTGCGTTCGACAACTTCCGCGTGGTCCCGCCGGGCACCGGCATATGCCATCAGGTCAACCTCGAGTATCTTGCCCAGACTGTCTGGACCGACGAGGAAGACGGCAAGACCATCGCCTATCCCGATACGCTGGTCGGCACCGACAGCCATACCACCATGGTCAACGGTCTGGGCGTTCTCGGCTGGGGTGTGGGTGGCATTGAGGCCGAGGCGGCGATGCTCGGCCAGCCGATCTCTATGGTCGTGCCCGAGGTGACCGGGTTCCGCCTCGACGGGGAGCTCAAGGAAGGCATGACGGCCACCGACCTGGTGCTGACGGTCACCCAGATGCTGCGTGCCAAGGGCGTCGTCGGCAAATTCGTCGAGTTCTACGGCGACGGACTTGACCACCTCACGCTGGCCGATCGTGCGACGATCTCAAACATGGCTCCGGAGTATGGTGCGACGTGCGGCATCTTCCCGGTCGACGACGAGACGTTGCGTTACATGCGCTTCACCGGCCGAAGCGATGAGCGCGTCGCGCTGGTAGAGGCCTATGCCAAGGCCCAGTGCATGTGGCGCATGAAGGGCGAGTGGGATCCGGTCTTCACGGAAACGCTGTCGCTCGATCTTTCCACGGTGGAGCCGTCGCTCGCCGGTCCGAAGCGTCCGCAGGATCGCGTAGCCCTCTCGGGCATGGTTGACTCGGCCAAGACGGCACTCGCTGACATGGGTGCGGGCCAGACGACCGCGGTCGAAGGCGCGGATTACGACATCTCGCCTGCCGACGTGGTGATCGCCGCCATCACGAGCTGCACCAACACCTCTAACCCGTCCGTGCTGGTTGCTGCGGGATTGGTTGCGAAGAAAGCCCGAGAACGCGGCCTTGACCGCAAGCCGTGGGTGAAGACGTCCTTCGCGCCGGGCAGTCAGGTGGTGACGGACTATCTTGAGGCCGCGGGACTGCAATCCTATCTCGACGAGGTCGGCTTTGATCTAGTTGGGTATGGCTGCACCACCTGCATCGGCAACTCGGGCCCGCTGCAGCCTGAGATTAACGAGGCGATCGTCGCCGGCGATGTTGGCGTTGGTGCGGTCCTGTCGGGTAACCGGAACTTCGAGGGCCGGGTACATCCGCTGACCAAGCTCAACTATTTGGCCTCGCCGCCGCTGGTGGTCGCCTATGCGCTCGTCGGCTCGATGCTGGTCGACATCTACAATGACCCGATCGGACAGGATCCCGACGGCAACGACGTATTCCTGAAGGACATCTGGCCGAGTAACGTCGAGATTCAGGACATCCTCAATTCCGTCCTGACAGCCGAGATGTTCCGCAAGCGCTACGACAATGTCTTTGCGGGTGACAAGGCTTGGCAGGACATCAGGACCTCGACGGGCCTGACCTATGAGTGGAACGAAGGTTCGACCTATGTGCGTCACCCGAGCTTCTTCGAGGACATGGCGCCCGAGCCGGGCGAAATGTCCGACGTGCTAGGCGCTCGTCCACTGGCGATCCTTGCTGACAGCGTCACGACGGACCATATCTCGCCGGCTGGCTCCATCAAGGAAGATGGGCCCGCGGGCGACTATCTTAAGATGCATCAGGTTCGCCCGCTTGACTTCAACTCCTTCGGCTCTCGCCGCGGCAATCACGAGGTAATGATGCGGGGCACGTTTGCCAACATCCGCATCCGCAACGAGATGGCCCCCGGTACCGAAGGTGGCGAGACGGTGCATTATCCGTCGGGCGAGCAGATGTCGATCTATGATGCTGCGATCCGCTACCAGGCTGAGAATGTGCCGCTGGTGGTCATCGGCGGCCGCGAATACGGGACCGGTTCGTCGCGTGACTGGGCTGCAAAGGGCACGCGCCTGCTGGGCGTGAAGGCAGTGATCGTCGAGAGCTTCGAGCGGATCCACAGGTCCAACTTGGTCGGCATGGGTGTGCTGCCGCTGCAATTTCCCAAGGGCACGAACCGAAAGACATTTGAGCTCACCGGCCGCGAGATCTTAGACATCGTAGGCGTTGCCGACGGACTCGAGCCGCGTACTAACCTCGGTTGCACGATCACCTATGAGGATGGCGCGACCCGGGAGGTCGAGCTCCTTTGCCGAATCGATACGCTTGATGAGGTCGAGTACTTCCGGCATGGCGGGATCCTCCAGTATGTGCTGCGTAACATGCTGGATGCCTCCTGATCGGCCCGTCACCGTCGGTTGATTGGCGCGTGACGCGCCGGGCATCCGTATACGCGGTATATCGCAGTCGATGATTAGTTTGCTCGCGCATTGCCGGGGCGCCGCCCGGCATGGCCTTATCGCGCTGGCCTCGCTGTCGGGCCTTTGCCTTTCCGCCCCGGCCAATTGCGCGATTTTCGTAAAGGAGCACGGCTAGGGCCGCATTCTATGAGCCGCCGTGGTAGGCATGTGCCCGCAATCCCCGGCGTTACCGCTGCGCGGCTAGAGTTCCCGCGTCGTCAGCGGGTCGACCCCCTGATTCTCCAGCCGGATGCTGGTTCGCCGCGTTTCGCACGGGGGGCGTTCCAATTTGGCCTCGCTGAACTCTTCGGAAGATGCCCGGTTGGGCGCCATGCAGACTAGGTTCGGCACCTGGGCGTGGCCGGCATAGCCGGCCAAGAAGCTTGCCCCGGTGGCCTGATGGCTCATCAGCTGCGTGCCGGTCGGGCCTCTAATAGATGACTGCGTCGGCGGACGTCTGCGGATCCGCGGGATCGGTTGTCACGTTACAGCCGGTTCGCGCGGGCGGGTAGGAGGCGCACGAAAGGTAGTGCCGGAGGCCAACCCTAGTCGTGGTACGTGACTGGTTGCAATCGGTCGCGGGAGTGGGGATGCTTGCGATATGTCCGTTCCCGTCCAGCGTCCCGTCAAAGCCGTTCTGGGGCCCACCAACACCGGCAAAACCCATCTCGCCATCGACCGCATGCTTGGCCATGCGAGCGGCATGATTGGTTTTCCGCTGCGCCTGCTCGCACGCGAGAATTATGACCGGGTGGTCCGGCTGAAGGGTGCCGCGTCGGTGGCGCTGATCACAGGCGAGGAACGCATCGTGCCGGCAAATCCGCGCTATTTCCTGTGCACCGTCGAGGCAATGCCGCGCGACCGGTCGGTGGACTTCCTAGGGATAGACGAGATCCAGCTCTGTGCCGATCCCGAGCGCGGCCATGTCTTCACCGACCGGTTGCTCCGCGCGCGCGGGCGGCAGGAAACGATGCTACTGGGCGCCGGGACCATCGCGCCGATCGTCCGCCGCTTGATCCCGGACCTG
>PBPM01000095.1 GCA_002724635.1 Rhodospirillaceae bacterium | reverse complement strand
TCCGACTCTTCTTCGACTCGTGGGATATTCAGTTCGCGGCGATCAAATCGATCACGTTCGGGGTGACGGTGACGGCTGTCGGGTGCTCGTTCGGATTCCACACACGGGGGGGAGCCGAGGGCGTCGGGCAGGCGACCACACGAGCCGTCGTCATTTCCAGCATGATCATTCTCGTCCTTGATGCCTTCTGGGCGGCGGTGCTGCTGTCATGAGCATCAAGATGGTCAACGTGCACAGGGCGTTCGGGGAGAAGGAAGTCCTCAAAGGCTTCAGTCTCGAGATCCAGGACGGGACCACCACTACGATCATCGGTGGCTCGGGGTCCGGGAAGTCCGTCGCTCTCAAGCACATCGTGGGGCTGCTGCGACCAGATGAGGGGAACATATGGGTCGATGAGGACATTGTCTCCAGGCTCGACCAGGAGTCGGTATACCGGCTGCGACAACGTGTCGGCTATGTCTTTCAGTTCGCGGCGCTCTTCGACTCGATGACGATCGCGGAGAACGTGGGCCTCGGGCTCCGACGCATGTCGGACTTTCCGAGTGAAGGGATTCCGGACCGGGTGGAAGAGTGCCTCCATCTCGTCGATCTCGACGGTTACGGAGAGCGGTTCCCGTCGCAGCTTTCCGGCGGCCAGAGAAAGCGGGCAGGACTGGCTCGAGCGATCGCGACGAAGCCCAAATACATTCTCTACGATGAACCGACGACCGGTCTCGATCCCGTCACGACGGCGGTGATCGACGAACTGATCGTACGCATGTCAGAGGAACTGGGGGTGACTGGTGTCGTCATCTCGCATGACATGAAGAGCGTCTTCAGGATTTCAGATCGGGTCGCAATGCTCTACGATGGCGTAATACGAGAGGAAGGAACTCCGGATCAGATTCAGGGATCCGATGATCCGATCGTGCGTGGGTTCATCGAAGGGCGACCCGAATTGATGGAGGGGCAGCAGACGTGAGGGAGGGCCGTGAGTTACTTGTCGGGTTCGTGATCATTGCGGCGGTGACCGCCGCAGTCGTCGGTACCCTTTGGCTTCAGGGATCTAATTTTGGGCGTCCCACGACTACGGTGCAGACGCTTCTCGCGTCCGTGGGCCAGCTCACGCAAGGCAACGCCGTCACGTACCGAGGTGTGCGCATCGGGACGGTCGAGGCCATCGAGGTCGAGCCAGGGGGCGCGAGCGTGCGCGTCTCACTGCTGCTTCAAGAGAATGTCGGCCTGCCCGACGATGCGGCCGTCGTGCTCGGTCCGGAGTCGTTGTTCGGTGCATGGCAGGCGGAGATCGTCAGTCGGCAGAACTATCCGCGGTACCCCTTTCCCGAGTTGCCCGCCGGCACCCTCCCGACAGGACCTCATGCCGTGGGTCCCGTGATCCCCGGATATGCGCTCCCTGAGCTCTCGCGCCTGACGGCGTCTGCCGAGGAGATCTCTCTCAATGTGGCAGAGCTCAGCGAGCGTTTCGAGGTGGCGTTCAACCAGGAGACCGCCGACAACCTCACGAGCGCGATCACGAATCTCGAAGCGATCACGCAGGAGGTTCGCGCGCTGGTGCAGACGCAGAGCGAGGTTGCCGGGGCCATCATTGCCAATGCGGACAGCACCCTGATCGAGATCGAGAGCGCGGCGCGAGCCGCCCGCAACACGTTCACGCGCATCGACGGCCTGTTCGAGGACACCCAGATCGATTCGATCGTCGCGAACATATCCGCTGTGACGGCCGATCTCGCGCTGATCACCGAAGGTCTTTCGGGTGAAGACGAGGGTCTCGCTGCGACGCTCGAGCGAGCGGACTCAGCGTTCACGCGTGTGGACCGGATCGCAGCGCGCATCGAGTCCGGTGAAGGATCCCTCGGCCGGCTCCTTGCCGACTCGACGCTTGCCGTCAGAGCGGAAGAAGTTCTTCTACAGCTCGACCTCCTGCTTCAGGACGTTCGAGAAAACCCCAGACGCTATGTCCGCTTGTCGATCTTCTGATCGACGGTCGACGGTTCTCGTTCCCGCTGGATCCCCCCATGACCTCCAACTACCCCACTGCGGCTCCTGTGCGCGTCGAGATCAGCGCCGGTGGGGTGGTCGTGCGCGTCATCGAAGGCGTACACCACGCGCTGATCATCCGGGATCCCTATCGGAAGTGGGGACTCCCCAAGGGGCATGCGGAGAAGGGTGAGACGACGGAGGAGGCAGCCCTTCGTGAAGTGCTCGAGGAGACTGGGCTCACGGATCTTCACCTCGGTGAAGAACTTGTCACGATCGACTGGCTCTTTCGGGCCAAGGGGCGTCGGATTCACAAGTACACGACGTTCTTCCTGATGTATTCCGAGTCCGGGGACCCGACTCCCGCGCATGACGAGGGGATCACCGCGTGTGAGTGGGTCCGGCTCGATCATGCCCACGAGCGGATTTCGTATGAGAACGCGAGTGAGGTCGTGAGGGTGGCGCAGCGCGCACTGGCCGCGGGCCCGTCGAGGGCAGCCGACTGACCGGTCTTTCTTCACCACCGGTGTGTTCACTGTGGGTGGATAAACGAGAAAGGAAGACTCTGCGCTCGACGAAGAACAATTCCCGTCTTTCCAGATCGCAGGAAGAGCCGTCGACCGAGTCCAGAGGGTGGCCCAAGGTCAGAATCGGGTGCCGGATGTTGTCCGTGAATGTCAAAGGTCAACCGGTCCAGTTGGTCCTTGGTGACGAACTCAGTTCGTTCCTTTATTCTTTCCAGAGGCGATGGGGCGGTCCTTTTTGCGATCGCGAACATCGCCCCTCGTTTCCGTCGTCCTTCCATTCCGATCTACGTGGGAAATGCGGGACTTTTCGGACACAGGTCGACAGTGGCAATACACAACCCCGGTCACCACATCCCGTGATGACCGTTCGCATTTCAGGACAAACCTCGATCGCGTGCGCGCTATCATGAGCCGATCGCACGCTCGGGTTTCCGGAGCAGATGGCTGACGATATCCGGGATATCACGATCATCGGTGGAGGGCCTACCGGCCTCTTTGCTGCCTTTTACGCGGGCATGCGCGGGACCTCGTGCCGCATCATCGACTCGTTGCCGGAACTGGGTGGCCAGCTCGCCGCGCTTTACCCCGAGAAGTACATCCACGATGTGGGTGGATTCCCCAAGGTGCTAGCCAAGGATCTGGTGCAAGGGCTAGTGGAGCAGGCACTCCAGTTCGAGCCGGACGTCGTGCTCGACGAGCAGGTTCGGGAGCTCGAGCACACAGATGACCACTTCGTACTTCATTGTGCCCACGGTACATATGAAACGCGCACCGTCGTGATTGCGGGCGGCAAGGGCGCGTTCGAGCCGATGCCGTTGAAGTGCACCGGGTACGACGAGTTCATGCACAGAGGTGTCGAGTACGCCGTGCGCGATCCGGAGGCGTTCAGGGACAAGAAGGTCATCATCGTAGGCGGTGGGGATACTGCACTCGACTTCGTGGTCATGCTGAAAGACATCGTCGAGTCCCTGACCCTCGTCCACCGTCGTGACGGTTGGCGGGCCCATGCTGCTACGGTAGCGCTCATGGAACAGGCCGTGGCGGCCGGTGAGGTCGACCTGCGCACCTTCCACGAGGTCCGTGAGGTCCAGGGGGACACGGCGGTCCGTTCGGTGACGATTTTTGACAATCGGTCGGACGATGACACGACCCTGGAGTGCGACACCGTACTCTCCTGCCTCGGATTCAAGCCTGACCTGGGACCGATCAAGTCCTGGGGTCTCGAGGTCGAAAAGAACCGCATCCTGGTCGATTCCCTGATGGCGACGAACGTGTCGGGTGTCTATGCGGCTGGAGACGTAGTCCGCTATGAAGGGAAACTGGATCTGATCGCGACGGGCTTCGCGGAGGCCGCAGTCGCGGTGAACAATGCGGTGCATTACGTCGATCCCACGGCTCGGGTAAACCCCGGCCACTCCACGAACATGAAAGTCTTCAAGGACGAGTGAGGAACCGAGCATGACCGAGAACGGCACCCCTCAGCACGAAAAGATCGTCATCATCGGCTCCGGCCCGGCCGGCTGGACGGCGGCGATCTACGCCGCTCGCGCCGAGATGAATCCGTTCGTGATCGAGGGGAACATCAGCCGGACGATGATCCCTGGTGGCCAGCTCATGTTCACGACCGAGGTCGAGAACTATCCCGGCTTCAAGGAAGGGGTCGACGGTCAGGCCCTGATGATGGAGATGAAGGCGCAGGCACTGCGGTTCGAAACGCGTGTCCTCACGGAGGACGTCGTCGAGATCGACAAGAACGTGCATCCGTTTCGGCTCACGACCACGACTGGAAAGGTCGTCACGGCCGATGCGGTCATCCTCGCTACGGGCGCCAACGCCAACTGGCTCGGTCTACCCAATGAAGAGAGGCTGGCGCAGAGCGGTGGTGGCGTGAGTGCATGCGCCGTGTGTGATGGCGCGCTTCCGCACTTCCGGGACCAGGTACTGGCGGTCATCGGTGGTGGGGATACGGCGATGGAGGACGCGCTGTACCTGACGAAGTTCGCTAGGGAAGTCGTCGTCGTTCACCGTCGTGACGAACTGCGCGCGTCGAAGATCATGGCCGAGCGCGCATTGGAGAACGAGAAGATCACCTTCGCCTGGAACACGGTGGTGACCGAGGTGCTGGGGGACGACGTGATCACCGGTCTGCGCCTGAAGGACGTCAACACGGCGGAAGAGCGGGAACTCCCGGTCGGTGGACTTTTCGTCGCGATCGGGCACTCTCCGAATACCGGCTTCCTGCAAGGTGTCGTCGATCTCAAGGACAACGGGTACGTGGAGACACCGATCCCCTGGCGCACTCAGACGTCTGTTCCGGGCATCTTCGCAGCCGGCGACGTTATGGACGACTACTACCGACAAGCGGTCACTGCCGCTGGAACCGGGTGCATGGCGGCGCTTGAAGCCGAGCGCTGGCTGGCGCACGGAGGTGCTGAACACGCCCATGTCACCGAGGCGGTTTCCTCCGGCGACTGAATCCCGGCCGTCGTGGGTCGGGGCAGTGCGATGCGGGCTTGTCTTTACCTCGACGGCCCGAGGAGCCTCCCTCCGTCCACGGGCAGGATGTGCCCTGTGACGAACTCGGCTCCGATCAGGTAGAGCAGTGCCCCGACGACATCGTCCGGGTTGCCCGTTCGTTCCAGTGCGGCCCGCCTCGCGAGTGCCGTCCACCGCTCGTCCGGCCAGTCGTCGGGGGAGAGCACAGCCCCCGGCGCGATCCCGTTCACGCGGACTTCGGGAGCGAGCGCACGGGCCTGAATGCGTGTCAGGTGAGCGAGTGCGGCTTTGGAGACCGCGTGGTGTGGGTACTCGGCCCATGCTTGCCAGGCGGACAAGTCCGTGATGTTGATCACGCATCCGCGTGATGAACGCAGCATGTCAGCCGCCGCCCGGACGAGCAGGTGGGGTGCGCGCAGATTCAGATTCATGACCCGGTCCCACTCGTCCGCGTCGACGTCGAGTAGCGGTGTCGACTGAAACGACGCTGCGGAGTTCACCAGTACATCGAGCCGTCCGAACGATGTGCCCACGGCGTCGATCACCCGGTCGGCGGCGTGGACATCCCTGAGGTCGACCTGGACGTGCGCCATGGTGCGGCCCATCGCGGCGACCTCTTCGCGGAGGCTCTCGGCCGGCTGTGAGGACGAGCGATACGCCACGACGAGATCGTATCCGGCCCGAGCTAACCCGAGGCTTATGGCTCGCCCGATGCGGACCGCGCCACCGGTCACGAGTGCCACGCGTTGCCTGTCATCGCTGCTCATTGCGAAACTCCTACTCCACGGTGCGACGAGAGCGCCGTATCCAAACGACGATGGAAGGACGTTGATGCCGACCCAGACGGGCAAGGTCGCGATCGTGTCGGGCAGTACCAAGGGGATTGGGCTCGCGATCGCAGAACGGATGATTAATGAGGGGATGTCGGTCGTGGTGAGTTCTCGCACGGCGGCGGAGGTCGCCACCATCGCCGAGGACTTGGGCGACAGGGCCATCGGTATTGCGTGCGACGTCGCTGACCCCGCGGACTGTGCGCGCCTCGTCGAGGAGACGGTAGAGCGCTTCGGGCGGCTCGACGTGCTGGTGAACAACGCCGGCCTCGGGATCTTCAAGCCGATCTCCGAAATGTCGATCGGGGAGTGGCAGACCCAGATCAATGTGAACCTGGGAGGCGTCTTCTACCTCTCCAAGGCTGCGCTTCCACACCTGAGTGCGACCGAGGACGGGTACGTCATCAACATCGGGTCGCTCGCGAGCCGGAACACGTTTGCGAGGGGCACGGGCTACAATGCGTCGAAGTTCGGCCTGCTCGGCATGACCGAAGCGATGATGCTCGACGTCCGGCACGACGGTGTCCGCGTTTCGATTGTGATGACGGGTAGTGTGAACACGCATTTCAACAACCACGAGATATCGGCGGAGCGGAGTTGGAAGTTGGAGGCAGACGATTGCGCACTGGCCGTTATGCAGCTGCTAGAATTTCCAAAGGAAGCCCATGTGAGCCGGATCGAGATGCGGCCGAGTCAGCCGGGCAAGTGATCTGCATGTAACGCATCAGACGAGGACGTCATCGAATCCGTGAGTCTCGATGGGCGTACAGATGCAGGGAGTACACATGGGTTCGTGTCTGAAGAAGTTGAGTGGTTGTCTCGTTCTCTTTCTGCTCGCGTGCGACGCAGGCGTGAGCCAGCCGGATGTTGGTGGGGAGACCGGGGGGGATCCCGACCTTTCGGCGTACTTCATCGTACCGACACTGTGCGGGGACTCGGAGGGGCCTGATTGCACATCGCTGCGCCTCGGCGATGCCCACCTGACGACCTCGAATCCGGCGCAAGGAAAGTTGTTCGCCTGTACCGCGGGCAACGCGAACGCACCGGGGAGTGACCCCGCGCGCATCACCTGGATCGACTGGGCAGCTGGCACGTGGAACCTGCTCGCCAAGCCCTTCCTGCCGTCGGGCTCGTTCTCGCCACAGCCGGGCGTCACGAACGTGTCGGAGTCCGGTGGCATTCGCAGTATCGAGGTGAACAATCTGCCGGTGGACGGAAGGATCGGCGACTGGCCGATGTCACAGTATCCGTTGTTGTCGGCCATCGACCGCAACCCCGGGATTCCAGCAGCGACGAGCATCACGTTCAACCTTCCCATCAATCCGGTGGTGAGGGATACGCCCACCTGCACGTCTCTGGGTGCGATTGGGGTGACGCTGAACGGCGTCGTTTTGTACAACGCGGTGGACGCGCGAGGGAACGACGCCGTCGCCCACGAAATCGTCGACGAGTTCGGTGGACACCCAGCCATGAGTGACTACCACTACCACTTCCTGCCCGAGCGACTCGATTCGGAATCGATGGCGGATGGCCATTCCGGCCTGGTGGGCTATATCCGTGACGGCTTCGGGCTGTACGGTTACAACGGTGCAGGGGGTGTGGAATTGACCAACGCAGACCTCGACGAGTGTCACGGT